>UQEO01000134.1 GCA_900540095.1 uncultured Collinsella sp. | reverse complement strand
AGCGGTGTAGGGGCTTTAAGCCCACGTATGGCGCCGTGAGCCGTTACGGCGTGGTTGCCTTTGGCTCGTCGCTCGACCAGGTGGGCCCCTTTGGCCGAACGGTCGAGGATATCGCGCTGGCCATGAACGCGCTTACCGGCGCGGGCCATGATCCGTACGACTGCACCAGTCAGGATTGCGCCGTCGACTTTACCGAGCATCTCAACGACAGCATCGAGGGCAAGCGCGTGGGCATCATCCCCGCGTTTATGGAGGCCGAGGGCCTGACGCCCGAGGTCAAGGCCGCCGTTGAGCGCGCCGCCCGTGAGCTCGAGGCCCAGGGTGCCGAGCTCGTGGAGGTCGACCTGCCGCACCTGGATGCCGCCATCGCCGCCTACTACGTCATCGGCCCTGCCGAGGCGTTCTCCAACCTGGCCCGCTTCGATGGCATTCGCTACGGCTACCAGGAGGAGGGCTGCGCCAACCTGTCCGACCAGAGCTCGCTCAGCCGCGCCCACGGCTTTGGTGCCGAGGCCAAGCGTCGCCAGATGCTCGGCGCCTACCTGCTGAGCTCGGGCGTGTACGACAAGTACTACTACGCTGCGCAAAAGGCCCGCACGCTCATCACGCAGGACTACGACGCCGCGTATGCCAAGGTGGATACTATCCTTATGCCCGCCTCGCCGCGCACGGCCTTTAAGTTTGGCGAGATCAGCGACCCCACGCAGATGTACCTCTCCGACCTGTACACCATCTCGCTCAACATTTGCGGCAACGGTGGTATCTCGGTGCCGCTGGGCCTGGGCGAGGATACTCAGCTGCCTGTTTCTGCCCAGCTGGTGGGTCCGGCGTTTAAGGACCGTCAGCTGCTCACGTTTGCCCGCGCCCTGGAGCGCGGCTTTGCCGATGCCGCCACGGGTGCGCCCGCGCTTTCCGTCGCGCCCGATTTTGCCGGGAAGGGAGGCGAGCTGTAATGAAGGAGCTTTCCGAGGTCCTGCAGGATTGGGAGGCCGTGATCGGCCTGGAGATCCATACCGAGCTCACCGCACTCGATACCAAGATGTTCTGCAACTGCAAGCTCAGCCACGATGACGAGCCCAACGCCAACGTGTGCCCGGTGTGTCTGGGCCTGCCCGGCGCCCTGCCGGTGCCCAACAAGCGCGCCATCGAGAGCATCGTCAAGGCAGGTCTCGCCACCAACTGCGAGATCCAGCGCCACTCGATGTTCTACCGCAAGCACTACTTCTATCCCGACATGGCCAAGAACTTCCAGACCACGCAGGGTCCGGTCGCCTTTGCCATGTACGGTCACCTGGATCTTGACGTGACCGGTCGCGGTGCTGCCGAGCGCCCCGACTGCGCGTTTGGTGAGGCCGAGGCCCAGAGCCTGGCGAGCGCTTCGGCCAACGCCGAGGGCCTGTCCACGTCTATGACGTCGACCATGCGCGAGGGCAATCAGCGCGCCGGCCATCTGGCCAGCTATGACGCGTCCAACCTGCAGATGCCCGAGCGTCGCGAGGACGGTTCCTACACGGTGCCCATCCGCATCCTGCGCATCCACATGGAGGAGGACGCCGCCAAGATGGTCCACGTGGGCGGCGCCGAGGGCCGCATTACCGCCGCGGCCGAGTCGCTCGTCGACTACAACCGCTGCGGCACGCCTTTGATTGAGCTCGTCACCGAGCCCGACTTGCGTACGCCCGAGGAGGCTCGCCTGTTTATGGAGAAGCTCCGTCGCATCTTTGTGACGCTGGGCATTTCCGACTGCTCCATGGAGAAGGGTTCCATGCGCTGCGACGGCAACGTGTCGCTGCGCCGCCGCGGCGAGACCAAGCTGGGCACCAAGACCGAGCTCAAGAACCTCAACTCGTTTAAGAGCCTGCATGACGGCCTTGCCTACGAGATCTGCCGCCAGGCCGAGGTGCTCGAGGAGGGCGGCATCATCTATCAGGAGACCCGCCACTGGGAGCCCAGCCGCAAGCGCACCGTGGTCATGCGTGTGAAGGAGACGGCCGACGACTATCGCCTGTTCCCCGATCCCGATCTGGCGCCGTTCGATCTGGACGACGAGTTCATCGACCGCTGCCGAGGCGAGATTCCCGAGCTGCCCGACGCCAAGCGTGCCCGTTTTGAGGCCGACTTTGGCATTAAGACGGCTGACGCCGAGCAAATCGCCGGCGACCCCGAGTTTGCCGACTTCTTTGAGGCCGCTGCTGCCGGTATGGAGGGCAAGGAGGCCCAGACCACGATCGG
>UQEO01000133.1 GCA_900540095.1 uncultured Collinsella sp. | reverse complement strand
GGCGAGGGACCCTATGTTGCGGAACTGGTCGACGACGACGAGCGTGCCGGCGGGCGCGGAGGCGAACAGCGCGTCGAGCTCGGCCTCCCTGTTGCGGACGGGGGCGCTGTCCAGCACCTCCCCGTCGCGGTCGATCAGGCAGGCCCAGTGCGATGACTTGCCGACGTCCAGGCCGAGCACGGCTGCGGGTCTGGTGGATGGCGCTTTCACGGTGGTATCCTTCCGGTAGTCGTTCGACCGGATGGCCTCCCCCTCGGCACTCACATTACCAGCCGCGGCACCTGCCCGGCACTTTCCTATCAGCCGTCGGGGGCGGCGCGTCCCGCGCCGGCAGCACCCAACGGGCCCTCTCGGGGGCAGGGACGTTCGGCCGTGCGCGGGCGCCCGGTCGGCGGCCCGTTCTGGGCGCGCCTCAATCGTAGCCCGAGACGGTCCCGGGCTGACAATTTCGACTGTAATGGACGTTCTTAAATGACTAGTCAAACAAGAACGTCCCCAACGACTAGTCGTTTAAGAACGTCCCCAATGACTACTCCCCGATGTTTTGGCAGCGACAGCGAGCGGGTCGCATTTGAGACAAGGTGACGTGAAACGAAAGGGCGCTGACCTTCTGGTCGCGCCCTTGAAGTTGAACGTCAGATTGTCCAAATGCGGCCCGCGCAGCGTCGAGCCGTTGCGCGGTTTGGTAAAACCGCGCAACAACTACTTTGGTACCTTGACATTTATTTCTCAGGCTCCTAAATTAGTTAGGCACAAAACAATTACTCTACCTAACTAAAGAAAGGAGCGAAGCTTAGATATGCGTGTTGAACCACTCGCCTATCCGCATGAACCCGGCGGCGACCCCTCGCAGCCGGCAGACGAGCCCGAGACTCAGTCCAAAGAGGACCGTCTCGCCAAGAGAATCCTCCATGGGCTGGGGTTTTGCGGCCATTACATGCATTTTCACGGCGGCGGCATATCTGGTAAGGCGCCCATCGTCTGCCTGCTCGCCAAGCAGCCGACCGGCGAGCTATCCCAACAGGAACTCGGCATGCACTTCGACCTCAAGCCGGGGTCCCTTTCCGAGATTCTATCCAAGCTCGAAATGGGCGGTCTTATCGAGCGCAACCGCAATCCCAAAGACCGTCGGCAGCTCACCATCCGCCTAACCGAAGCAGGATGGGAAAAGGCCCGCGTTGAGCAGGCCGCCCGCATTCGCTTTAGAGAGCAGGCCTTTAGTGCCCTCACCCACGACGAGCGCGAGCAGCTCGCCGAAATGCTCGAGAAAATCCGCAAAACCTGGGAGGAACTGGATGATTAAAACCCTTATGGGCAGCATCCGCGACTATATGAAAGTCACTGTTGCCACGCCATTGCTCGTGCTTGGCGAGGTGCTCTGCGAGATGCTGATTCCATTTATCACCGCCAACCTAATCGACGCCATCAAAGACGGCGCCACCGTAGCCGAGATGCTTCCCACCGCGAGCTTTTTGGTGCTCATCGCGCTGACGTCGCTTGCTTTTGGCGCCGCCGCCGGCGTCACCTGCAGCCATGCGAGCTGCGGCTTCGCCAAGAATCTGCGTCACGATCTGTTCTACAAGATCCAGACGTTCAGCTTTGCCAACATCGATGAGTTCTCGAGCTCCTCGCTCGTCACGCGCCTGACCACCGACATCAACAACGTGCAGCAGGCCTTTATGATGATTATCCGTATCGCCGTGCGCGCGCCGCTGGTCTTGATCTTCGCCTTTACCATGGCGTTTATCATGGGCGGCAGCGTTGCCATGGTCTACCTGGTCATCATTCCGCTGCTGGGCTTTGGACTGTTCTTTATCATCTTTAAGGTGCGCCCCATCTTCTCGCGCGTGTTCCACAAGTACGACGCCCTTAACGAGTCCGTCGAGGAAAACGTCACCGGCATGCGCGTGGTCAAGAGCTATGTGCGCGAAGACTTTGAGAAGGAGAAGTTCGCGACCGCTGCGCGCGACGTCCAGATGGACTTCACCCGCGCCGAGAAGCTGCTGGCCTTTAACAACCCCATGATGAACATCTGCGTCAACGGCGCGTTTGTCGTCATCATCTACCTGGGCTCCAAGCTCATTATCACGAGCCAGGGCACGCTGTTCGACGTGGGCCAGCTCTCCTCGATCTTTACCTATGGCTTCCAGATCCTCATGAGCCTGATGCAGCTGTCGATGATCTTTGTCATGGTGACCATGGCCGACGAATCGGCGCACCGCATTACCGAGGTGCTGACCGCCGAGCCCACGATCGCCAATCCCGCCGAACCCGTGCTCGAGGTTGCCGACGGCTCCATCGACTTTGACCACGTGAGCTTTAAGTATTCCGCGCATGCGAAGCGCCAGGCACTCGACGATATCGACCTGCACATTAAGAGCGGCGAGACCATCGGCATCATCGGCGGGGCCGGGCCGCGCCAAGGCCCGCCCCGGCCCTTGGGGA
>UQEO01000132.1 GCA_900540095.1 uncultured Collinsella sp. | reverse complement strand
CGAAAGTGTAGGGGGGGGGGGGCCGCCGGAGCTCGTCGCCCAAGCCACAACCGAGGGCCGCGTCTGCGCGCTCGAGTTCGACAAGTTTTGGTTTGTCGACGTCTATACGCCCAACGCCCAAAACGAACTCGCGCGCATCGATGTACGCATGGCCTGGGACGATGCCTATCGCGGCTTTTTGAACGCGCTTGAGCGCGAATCCGGCAAGCCCGTCGTAACCTGCGGCGACTTTAACGTGGCTCACGAGGAGATCGACCTTAAGAACCCCAAGTCCAACCGCGGCAACGCTGGCTTTTCGGACGAGGAGCGCGGCAAGTTTACCGAGCTGCTCGACGCCGGTTTTACCGACACCTGGCGCGCGGCCAATCCGGACGTCGAGGGCGTCTACAGCTGGTGGAGCTACCGCTTTAATGCCCGCAAGAACAACGCAGGCTGGCGCATCGACTACTTCCTGGTAAGCGACGCGATCGCCGGCAACGTGCGCGACACCGGCATCCGCGGCGACATCTTCGGCAGCGACCACTGCCCCGTCACCCTCACGCTAGAGCTCTAGCCCCAAGTAATTCCTGGGGGACAGAGGAAAACAGATCATGTGACTCCTCTCCCCCTATAAGTTGCGGTGAAATAGTTCCCGTTTGGGCAGCAAATAGCCAAAAATGAGAACTATTCCACCGCAAGTTCGTGAGGGAACGCGAAATGCCTTACAGCCCGTATTTCACGACGACTCGGGTTATCCGGCGACACCAGGGCTTGTACAGGGCGGCCAAAAACACGCAGGTCGCAAGGCCGTGCGTAATATCGAACGGCACTGCCGTGGCAAGACGCGCCATGGTGCCCGCCCACGTGAGCGGTTGAACAAAACCGATGATGTCATACGCGTTGATCACCACGCCGTACAGCAAACCCGACGCAAAGCCGTAGGTCAGTAGCGCCGGCATGCGCACGGCTCCGTCCGCACGGTCGAACGCACCCGCATGCGCCAGCGCGCCGCCAACATAGCCAACCAGACCCCAGGCATACATCTGCCACGGCGTCCACATGCCCTGCCCAAAAAAGAAATTGCTGGTCAGCGCCGCCAGCGCGCCAACCATAAAACCATTGCGGCGACCAAGCGTCGCCCCCGCGATAATGGCGATGGCGCTCACCGGTTTAAAGTCGGGAATGGGCCCAAACAGGATGCGCCCCGCCGCCGCCAGCGCCGCCAGCACCAGCGTGGGCATAATCTGGCGCAAACCTGGACGAGATGCCTCGTAACCCGCAAAGAACAGCGCAAGCACCAACGCCACCACAACCAGCATGGCCAACGCTGCCTGCTCAACACCCGCCAGCAACGCGGCAGCCATCACCGCCGGCACCGCCAACAACAGCGGGATCTCCAGTTTTGCAAGCAAACGCGAGAAACGACAGTCCGTCATCCCATCACGCCCTATAGAACACGTTGTCGGCAAAGAAGTCGGCCGGCGGCTCCATGCAGGCAATCTCGCCGTCAAACATCATGGCGACGTCGTCGGCTACCTGCTCGGCAAAGTCCAAATCGTGCGTAGCCATGATGACGGTGCCGCCAGCCTTCGCATGGTCACGCAGGGCGCGGGCGATGATGCGGCGGCTGAACAGGTCTAGACCCTTGGTGGGCTCATCGAGCAATAGCAGTTCGGGGCCGATTAGCAGCAGTTTTGCCAATGCAAGCAGTTGACGCTGCCCGCCCGAAAGATCGTACGGATGGCGTCCATCCAGACCCGACAACCCCAAGCTCGCCGCACGCTCCCGCGCCAAGTTCTCGTCATATCCGCAGGTCGAGGCCCATTCCATCAGCTCATCGCGAACCGTCTCGGCAACCAGCAATGCTTTGGGATTCTGAGGCAGCAGCGCCGCCGAGGCCGCCCCGCGCTCCATATGCCCACGCTGCAACTTGACCGTCTTGGCCAGCACCGAAAGCATCGTCGACTTACCGCATCCGTTGCCGCCCACGATCGCATGCACCGCACCGGCCGAAAACGACGCATCGAGCCCACGCAACACCCAGCCGGACGCTCGATCGTAGCGAAACCAACCTTCCGACAGGGTGGTAGCCGACCCAGCGTGCATTTTTTGGAGTATTCTGCTTCCATCCGTGCGCGGGAAGGCTTCCGAGCCATTCTCGAGCGACGTTTGCGCCACAAATTTGGACGATTTGTCCAATTCTGAACTTTTTTTCGCGCTCGATACGTCCCCGGACGGCTCCAGAGAGTCCGAATTGTCCTCACGCCTGCTGAATACTCCGTTTTTTGCACATCGGATGGCACCCCACCCCCACGTGTCATCGGAAAACAGCGATTCTCGGCGTCCCAAAGATGCCATATCCGCCGCCTCGTGCACGCGGCCATCCTCAATCCGGTACGCACGCGTCGCGTATTCGAGCATTGGGCGCGGCTGATGCGTCGCCACAACAACCGTGCAGCCCAGCTCGCGATTCACACGAAACAGCGCGTGCAGGAAATTCTTCTCGGCAACCGGATCAAGCTGAGACGTGGGCTCGTCGAGTAGCAGCACGCGCGGACGCAGCGCCAGGACGGCCCCCAGGGAAAGGACGCGAGAACGTTG
>UQEO01000131.1 GCA_900540095.1 uncultured Collinsella sp. | reverse complement strand
GAATATCTCGATTGCCCCCTCGTGACGATCCCGGGCGCGCATAACGGTCTGCGCGATCGCCCCGTTACGGCGGCAAACGCCGTTCGCGATGTCTTGGAGCGTTAGCACGCTCGATGACCTGCGGGGAGAGGGGCTGTTAGCGTTTCGTCATTGTTAACGAATGCGCCAATAACCACGCGCCCGCGGCTCCATCACCGCCGCTTGCCAGGTCATAAAAATGTAACGATAATCGCGCGTTTGCCTTCAGCTGTTAGATGTTACCCTTGTACCAATTGATATGCACCGTTGCCGTGTATAACGATAGAAAGGGCCCCATATGCTCAATAATCACGAGGTCAATCTAACCGACGAGGAAGCTGCCGCCGAGGTCGCCCGCGTCGCGAAGACCTACCCCGTGGTGCGTTTGCTGTCGGCCGATCAGATTAAGAGCGAGCGCAACTGTCTGCTCGCCGGCGATCGCTGTCCTTGTCTGCGCCAGTCGAGCCTCGAGGCATTGGCAACTTCTGATGAGATATCGGAGCAACTGCTCAACGACGGTATCGAGTACCGCGCTCGCGTGCGCTCTGTGACGGTCGAGGGCGAGCCTCATGTCTTGCTGATGGTGCGTCCGATTGATGAGCAAGAGGCCGCAGAAGGGGACCTTGTCTACACCGACGTGCTGACGGGCGTGCGCAATCGCCGATATTACGAGGAAAAGCTCCGTAGCGCCCGTATGAAGGCCGGCGTGGCGATGATCGACCTTGATGATTTTAGGGTCTTCAACGATACATGCGGCCATCATGCCGGCGACCTTGCACTCGGTGCTGTGGCGACAGCCATACGCAGCGGAATTCGTTCGACTGACGAACTTGTTCGCTATGGCTGCGACAAGTTTGTGGCCATCATGCCCAATATTCCCTCCGATGACTTCGCCCGTCGCCTGCATCAGGTATCCGAAGCCGTTCATTCCACGATTATTCCGGGCCATGAGTACGTGAGCTTGACGGCATGTGTTGGTGGCGTTCGCATTCATGGCGAGACGGTCGATGAGGGCGTTGGCCGTGCTGTCCAGTTATTGAGCCGCGCTAAGGCAAAAGCCGGTACGGTCGTGACCGATGCCGATTCCATCGAGGCCTTCCAAAGCGAAAAGCCTTCGGTGCTTATTGTCGATGACTCCGAGATGAACCGAGCCATTCTCAACGAGATGCTCAAGGACGAGTATTGCATCCTCGAGGCCGCCAACGGTCGTACGGCGCTCGACATGGTCGACCGCTATGGCGATGAGCTGTCGCTCGTGCTGCTGGATATTGTCATGCCGGGCATAAGCGGCTTTGAGGTGCTGGCCGATCTGTCGCGCCGATCGGGTATCGACAATCTGCCTTTCATCATGGTTTCGAGCGAAGATTCCGATGATATGGTTCTGCGCGCGTACGAGCTGGGCGCCTCGGACTATATCAACCGCCCGTTTGACTCCCGTGTCGTGCGCCGGCGTGTAAGCAACACCATCCGCCTATACGCCAAACAGCGCCGCCTGACGAGTTTGCTGTCCCAGCAGTACAACGAGCGCGTCAAGAACAGTCGCATGCTCATCGACATCATGGCCGGCGTTATGGAGCTTCGCAATGGCGAGAGCGGCAGGCACGTTACGAACATCGAGAAGCTGACCGAGCTGCTGCTTGGCTGTCTGGTCCAGCGTAGCGGCACGATCTCCCTCGACAATGAGGAACGCTCTACGATTGCCCTGGCTTCGGCGCTGCACGATATCGGCAAGATGTCGATTGACGATGCAATTCTCAACAAACCCGGGCGCCTTACGCCCGAGGAGTTCGAGATTATGAAGACGCATACCACGATGGGCGCCGACATGTTGCTTGAGCTGGGCCGCCATCACGTCGGCAATGCGCTTATGGAATATGCGTACCAGATTGCGCGTTGGCACCACGAGCGTTGGGACGGCAAGGGCTATCCCGATGGCCTTAAGGGCGACGATATTCCCATTGCCGCGCAGGTGGTCTCGGTGGCCGACGTGTACGATGCTCTGACGAGCGTGCGTGTGTACAAGGACGCTATTCCGCACAAGGAGGCGATCCAGATGATCCTGGACGGTAAGTGCGGCACCTTTAACCCGCTGTTGCTCGACTGTCTGCTCGAGGTGCAAGACCGTATTGCCGAGACGTTGGCACGCCCCGCCGACGTTGTCGCGTTTCCCACGATTTAGTTTGACCTAAGGAGTTTTAATCCATGATTTCCATGCGTGAGGCGTATGAGAAGATCGGCGCTAATTATGATGACGCGTGCGCTCGGCTGATGGGCGAGGAAATGCTTGCCCGCTTTGCCCTCAAGTTTTTGGATGACGAGAGCATGGACAAGCTGGAGGCCGCCATGGCGGCAGGCGACGCCGAAGGTGCCTTTATGGCAGCGCACACGCTCAAGGGCGTGAGCCAGAACCTGGGATTCGATAATCTGTACGAGCCGGCGGTTGCGGTGACCGAGGCGCTGCGCGGCGCCGATGCCGTTGACGGCGCCCGCGAGGGGATGCATGCGCTGCAGCAGCAATATGCGGCTACGATGTCGGCTCTGCGCGAGGCGGGCGAGTAAGAGGTTGTGAGCCTTGGGCTGTGTGCCTGCCGCGTATAGGCAAAAGGGCGCCCCGCCGGACCA
>UQEO01000130.1 GCA_900540095.1 uncultured Collinsella sp. | reverse complement strand
GGGTTGGACATGCGTGTGGCGGCTCGGCCTAGGCACGCGCCTCCGCAAGCATCTGCTTGGCGTGCGCCAGGCTTGCCTCGGACTGATCGCCGCTCAACATGCGGGCGATCTCGGCGGTACGCGTTTCGCCGGTTACCTCGTCCAAATGCGTCTGGGGAACATCGCCCGGTTCCTTGCTGACGACATAATGCTTGTCAGCCATGACGGCGACCTGCGCCAAGTGGGTTACGACAATCACCTGATGCGTAGCGGCGAGATCTGCCAGCACGCCCGCGAGCGCACGCGCCGTGGAGCCACCGACACCAGCATCGACCTCGTCAAACACCAGCGTATCAACACCGTCCGCGTTACCGAGGACGACCTTGCTTGCCAGCATGACGCGGCTGAGCTCGCCGCCCGACGCAATGCGGCGCAGGGGACGTGGCGTCAAGCCGGCACCGCTGCGGTATAGCAGCTCGTAGCTCGAAGGACCAACGGGCGTCCACTCAGCACGGGGAAGATCGCGCGACTCCCAGACGAGCTCGGCACCGCCCATCTCCAAGCGAGCCATCTGGCGGCCGACCTCGTGGCAGAAGCGCGGGGCCGCCGTATTGCGAGCGCGCTTAAGTGCCCTAGCAGCAGCGAACAGCTCGCGCTCGGCGCTCCCGAGTGCCTCACGCGCCTTTTTGATCTGTTCATCGCCATCATCGACCAGCGACAGCAGCTCTTGTGAGCGGTCGCGCATGGCAAAGACATCGTCCATGGTCGGACCCCACTGACGCAGCAGGCCCTTGAGGTCGGAATACCGCTCGCGCATGCGAGCGAGCTCGCGAGGATCGAAGGCGACCCCATCGCGATAGGAACGAAGCTCGTTCGCGCAATCCTCAAGAGAGATGCAGGCATCCGAAAGTGCATCGGCAATGTCGCCCAGTTTGCGATCGACGGTAGCCATTCGGGAAAGCTCCGCCACGGCACTGTTCACGGCATCGAGCGCTCCCCCTTCAGAGGCAAGCGATGCATGGGCATCATTAGCTGTGGCAACCAGTACCTCGGCATGTTCGGAGCGCGGCAGCAGTTCCTCGAGTTCCTCATACTCGCCTGGCTTGGGGTCGACCTCGCCGATGCGCTCGAGGGCAAAACGCGCTTCCTCGACGCGACTCCCCTGCGCACGCGAGGCCTCCTCGACGCGACGGACCTCCTTGGCAGCCGCGCGCGAGGCTTTAAAGCAGGCGCGGTACACATCCAGCGCCTCAAGCGCAGAGCGCCCCGCCCAGGCATCGACCATCGCAACGTGATGCGCCGGATCGAGCAAGCGCTGGTGCTCGTGCTGGCCGCACAGATCCATCATCACGCCAACGCGCTCCGAAAGCTCGCGCACACTGGCGATGCGGCCGTCAATCTTCACGCGGCTGCGGCCCTCGGCAGAAAGGCTACGCTGGACCGTGAAACCCTCCGTGTCGTGTGGACCGTCGAACAGCCGCGCCTCAACGCTAGCAAGCGCCTCGCCCTCGCGCACCGTCGAAGAATCCGCGCGCTCGCCCAAAATAAGCTTGAGGGCCGAGAGCAGCGCGGTCTTGCCGGCGCCGGTTTCTCCGGTCAGAACCGTTAGGCCCGCGCTCGGAACCAGCGTCGCCTCGCGAATGAGTGCAATGTTAGAAACCTGCAGCTCATCGATCATGACGGACTCCGTAGAAAACGCGGCTCACCGAGTTATAGAAGCTCTCGGGGCCGTAATCGAGGAGCAGCACATCTCCGGGCCCGCGGCGCACAGCCACGCTCTCAACGGTGCCGTCGCAGGTAATAAACTGTCCATCGATAGCAATCGCCGGAACACTCGGACGGTCATCAGACATAAAGATCTCGACGACATCACTCGGCGAAGTCAAAAAGGCACGAGCCTGAATGGTGTGCGGCGCAATGGGTACGCAGACCATGCCCGTATAGTCGGGGCTCACGATGGGGCCGCCTGCGGATAGTGCATAGCCAGTGGAGCCGGTCGCCGTGGACACGACCACGCCGTCGCCACGCAGGCGATCGATATGGTGGCCGGACACCGTGATGTCAAACTCGACCATATCGGACAGGGGGCCGCGCGTGAGCGCCATGTCGTTGAGGGCGAACGTGCGCACGACATCCTTCGTACCGTCTTCGCGCACGGACACGATATCCGCAGCGATGGTGGCGCGACGGCTCACATGCAGCTCGCCGGACAGGGCGTCGCTTACGACCTGCAGAATGTCGCGCTCCTCGGGACTCGCAGCAGTTAAAAAGCCCAGGTGACCATAGGAAAGACCGAGGATAGGAATCTCGCGATGGTTGAGGATGCGGGCAGCGCGCAGCAACGTACCGTCCCCGCCGAGCGTAATGACCAGATCGGAGCCATCAATATCAGGCGTGCTTTGAATCTTCGATCGCTGGTCGGCAGCCCATGCGACTTCATAGCCCTGGCGCGTCAGCCAAAGCTCGAGCATCAAGCCGCTCTCGACCGCCTCTTGCTTGTAATAATTGGGAACCAGAAAGACCTTCATAGCATTGCAGCTTTCTCGCTCATAACCGATACCTGGAATTGCAGCTCGTCTTGCGAGCGGTCGCCGGGGTCAAATCTCGTGCCGTACAGGAAAAACTCAACGTTGCCCTTGGCACCATGAATGGGTGACACGCACACATCGACCGGGAAGAGGCCCTTGGCAGCAAAGAGTTCAACCGCCGCCACGAGTGTA
>UQEO01000129.1 GCA_900540095.1 uncultured Collinsella sp. | reverse complement strand
CGTGCGGCTTGCCGCCGATGAGCTGGGAGTCGAGCGCGTGACGACGGCACGCGAGCTGACGGTCGACGAGATTGCGGCGCTATGTGCCACGGGCGTGCCCATCGAGGTATTCTGCCACGGTGCGATTTGCATCGGCTATTCGGGGGCGTGCGAGTTCTCGGCCCTGCGGCGTGGGCGCTCGGCGATGCGCGGCGACTGCACGCAGCCGTGCCGTCTGGCGTACGACCTGGTGGACGAGGCGGGGCAGAGCGTTGTCGCCGTCGAAGGGGATCGCCTGTTGTGCCCGCGCGACTATCTGGGTATTGCGCATCTGCCCGAGCTTGTAGATGCCGGCGTGGCGTCGCTCAAGATCGAGGGGCGCATGAAGAACCCCGATTACGTATTCAACGTGGTGCGGGTGTGGCGCCGGGCACTCGATATGCTGCGCGACGGCGCGTGGGACCCCGATGCCGTGGAAGAGCTTGAACGCGAGCTGGGGAGGTCGTTTAACCGTGGGTTTACCGATACGTACCTGCGAGGGCGTTCGGGTGCCGAGCTGATGAGCTTTGAGCGCGCAATTAACCAGGGCGTGCGCGTGGGGCGTTTGGTCGCTGTGGGCCACGAAGAGGTGACCGTTGAGCTCAACGCCGCCGTGGCGGCGGGTGACACGCTCGAGATTCGGTTCTATCCGGGTGTCGACGCGCGTCCCGATGTGCCCAAGCGCTGGCCGCAGGTGCCCTGCCCGGTGGATGCCGCAGCGGGGAAGCGCGTCGTCGTGCATTGTAAGCGTAAAGTGGACGTGGGCTGCGAGGTGTACCTGATTCGCAGCGCCGGCGTGTTGGATCAGACGGCGGCAGTGTTGGAGCGCATGCGGGCCGAGGCGGATGCGATTGCGCCCGTTGCGCGTGCCGTTGAGGTGCTGCCCTTTGAGGGCGTTGCGATGGATGGCGGTGCGTCCACGGAGTTGGTGGAGTGCGCGGTTCCCACTCGCATGGTTTTTGCTTGGCAGCTGATGGATGCCGACCCGCGCGGAGAACTTGATTTGTCCGACGCCGTTGTGGTGCTTGACGAGGTGTGCCGCACGGGTGACGCTGACTGGACCCGCTCACTGATACAGCGTGCCGGGCGCGTCGTCTGCCGCAACCTGGGACAGGTGGTGATCGCTCGCGAGCTGGGCGTGACGTTTGACGTGGCGGCGCCGGTGTTCTGCGCGAATCGGGCCACGCTTACCTGGCTGCGCGGACTCGGTGCGGGGCGGGTGTGCTTGCCGGCGGAGTTGCTCGGCAATGATGCGGAGCGTATTGCCGAACTGGCCGCTGAACCCGGCGTCTTGGGTCCGGTCGACGCCGACCGTCCCGAGCTTATGGTGTGCGAGCACTGCCTGCTGACCGCCGAGGGCGTCTGCGCCACCGATGCGACGGGACAGGTTCGTTGCCGCGACTGCTTGCGTCGTCGGCAGGTACGCTATCTGGTCGAGCGTGACGGTACACGTCTGCCAGTTGCCATTGACGCATGCGGCAGGACGAGGATTTTCCTGTCGTAGGTGCCGCGTCGCGTCAGTTTGTTATCATAAGAGAGTTTATGGACTTCCAGCACCGCCGTTTTCGGCGAGGGTGCTATAGCAAAAGGAGGATACCCAATGCTGTCTGTTGACGAGCAAATGCGTATCATCACCTCGGGCGCCGCGCAGATCGTTCCCGAGGCCGACCTTCGCAAGAAGCTTGAGAAGGGCGAGCCCCTCAACATCAAGCTCGGCGTCGACCCCACCAGCCCCGACCTGCACCTGGGCCACGCCGTGCCGCTGCGCAAGATGCGTCAGTTCCAGGACCTGGGCCACAACGTCACCCTCATCATCGGCAACGGTACCGCGTTGATTGGCGACCCTTCGGGCAAGAATTCCACCCGTCCGCAGCTTTCGCAGGAGCAGATCGAGGCCAATGCCGAGACCTACGTGAGCCAGGCCATGAAGATCCTGGATCCCGAGAAGACCACCATCGTGCACAACGGTGACTGGATCTTGTCGATGGATTTGGCCGGTCTGCTGCAGGTGTGCTCCAAGTTCACCGTCGCCCGCATTCTTGAGCGCGACGACTTTACTAAGCGCTACCAGTCCCAGACGCCGATCGCCCTGCACGAGTTCCTGTACCCCGTGATGCAGGCATACGATTCGGTCATGATTAAGGCTGACGTGGAGATGGGCGGCACCGATCAGCTCTTCAACCTGCTCGCCGGCCGTGAGCTCATGGAGAAGATGGGCATGGAGCCCCAGATTGCGCTCACCATGCCGCTGCTCGAGGGCACCGATGGCGTTCGTAAGATGTCCAAGTCCTATGGCAACTACATCGGCCTGACCGACGCGCCCAAGGATATGTTCGGCAAGACCATGTCCATCCCCGACGAGATGATTGGCAAGTACTATCGTCTGGCCAGCTCGCTCACCCCTGCCGAGGTCGACAAGATCGACGCCGCCCTGGCCGATGGCTCCGCCGACCCCTACGAGCTCAAGCGCGCTCTGGGCCGCGACCTGTGCGACACCTACCACGGTGCCGGCGCCGGCGACGAGGCTCAGGCCGAGTTCGACCGCGTGTTCAAGGAGGGCCAGCTCGCCGACTTCCCCGAGAAGCATGCCGAGCTGACTGTCAATGACGAGGGCCAGATTTACCTCGCCGGCCTGCTCAAGGACCTGGGTCTTTCGGCCAGCGCCGGCCAGGCCCGCCGCGATATCGACGGCGGCGGGCTCCAAAACAACCGGCAGGCCGCGGGATCCCTTGG
>UQEO01000128.1 GCA_900540095.1 uncultured Collinsella sp. | reverse complement strand
GAGCGGGGAGGGAAGGTAATCCGGCCTCCCGCCCTGCGCTCCGCAGCAGCCAGCGCCACGCGCTAGTAGTTCACCACCTGCTCCTCAAAGTACGCCTTGGGGTGGTTACACACCGGGCACACCTCAGGCGCCTCGGCACCAACGTGCAGGTGCCCGCAGTTCAGGCACTTCCACACCTTCACGCCCTCGCGCTCAAACACCTCGCCCGATTCAATGCGCTCGACGAGCTTGTTGTAGCGCTCCTCGTGAGCCTTCTCCACGGCACCGACGCCACGGAACTTTGCGGCAATCTCGGCAAAGCCCTCCTCCTCGGCGGTCTTGGCAAACTCGTCATACATCGTGGTCCACTCGTAGTTCTCGCCCGCGGCGGCGTCGCGCAGGTTGTCCAGAGTGCCCGGAACGGCGCCGTCGTGCAGATACTTAAACCACAGCTTGGCATGCTCGGACTCGTTGCCCGCCGTCTCGGCAAAGATATTCGAGATCTGAACGTAGCCGTCCTTTTTGGCCTTGGATGCATAGTAGCGATACTTGGTGTGTGCCTGGGACTCACCGGCAAAAGCAGTCTCGAGGTTCTTCTTGGTCTGAGAGTTCTCAAAATCCATAGGTGTACTTCCCTTCAACACGTGCCGCCCATAGGCTTTGAGCGGCCTTGTCTTTAGGATGCCCTCAAGCCGAGAATTTAAACCTTATAATCCTGTTCTTCAGATTCGAGCGAGCTATACACTCAGCCAACGATCGCCCTCGGAGCGGCAAAAGCCCTCGCGCTCCAGATCGGCAAGAATACTTGCGACTAGCTCTCGCTCAACCGGCTCCCGGCCGGCTGCCGTCTCCATCTCGTTAACGCCTGCAACAGCTTCATCAACCGTAATGCCCGCAGGCTGCCCATCACGCGCCGCCAACAACATGCGCACGATGTGGGCGCGCTTTTGGCGGCGCGAGCCCTCAAACTTGGACTGACGACTATAGCCCGCCGACCGCCTGGACGGATTGGGCAGCGTCTTTTTAAGATACGCGCCGTAATCCAGCAACGCGTAATACCACGCGCGCGGCGTATCGGCATCATCTTGAGGCACGGCAAAGGGCGCGATCTCGTCCGCCGCCGCACCGGGGGCCGCCGGACAGGCGGCTTGAATCAGCGGCACCAGCTCGCGATCGGGAACGGCCGGCACATCGGGAAAGAAATGATGCAAAAAGACCGTGCGCACGTTGGTCTCCAGATACACGCCCGGAAGATCGAATGCAAACGAACGGATGCCCTGCGCCGTTGCCGGGCCAATGCCGGGCAGCGCGACCAGATCGTGCGTCTCGCGCGGAAACTCCCCATCCCAGTCCTCTACAACGCGCTGAGCGGCCCCGTGAAGCGCCAGAGCGCGTCGGTTGTAGCCCATGCCCTGCCAAGCTTCCAAAACATCGGAAGGCGCAGCCTGGGCAAGCGCCTGCACGGTCGGAAAACGATCGAGCCACACCGGCATGCGCGCCTCCACACGCGGCACCTGCGTTTGCTGCAACATGACCTCAGAAAGCCAAATGATGTACGGATCGCGCGTGCGGCGCCACGGAAGGTCGCGATAACGCAGGACCCCTTCCGAACGAATCATCGAACGAAAGGGGTCCTGAATCATGGCTATGCTCCTTATGCGGCGCTATTCCTCCTGGCAAGCGCACGCGCAGGTGGCGTACTCGGGAAACGCGTCGCGGTCGGCGAACTTGGGATCGACGGCCGGGAACTGGCGGTGAGCGACGATGTCGCCGAGCGAAACGGAATCGAGGTAGTCGCGCATCAACGCCTGGGCTCCGGCCCACAGGGGATGATAGCAGCACGTGCCCATGCGCGCACAGTCGCCATCGGGGGCGGTACAGTCGTTCATGACCATGGGACCCTGAACGGCCTCGACGACCTGGCGGATAGTGACGTCGTCCGGACTGACCTTGAGACGCATGCCACCGTGGACGCCACGCAGGCTCTCCACAATACCGGCCTGGACCAAACCGTGCTGAATCGAGCGGGCAAACGAATACGGGACATTGACCTCTTCGGCAGCGGTGCGAACAGAAAGCAACCGCTCCGGCTCCTCGGCAAGCATCGCAAGCATGCGAAGGGCATAATCAGTCTTCCTCGATATGTCCATGTTTCCCCTTTCAAGGAATACGAACAGCTCGAACGAGCTCCGGGGCCGAACTTGTGTCGAGACGCCAAATGACCGCCAGGACATCCAAATGGTAAATCGGATATCCACTGAGTGCCGCGCTTGGAGCGAAATACATCAGATGCGGCGCACAGTGCAATTTAGTATAACCTAACCCCCTGTCACGTTGAACAGGTGTTGCGCAACAAAGCTGTTGTTCAGACAGATATACTTATTGGATTTTACTTGCGTTCCCGAAGGCGCGAGGATTCTGGGCGAAGATGCACCAGGGCGATCGTTCTATCGAAACAAAGTGCATCAAACGCAAAAAGCCACGTCCGAAGACGTGGCTTTAATTGCGTTGGCGGGAAGTACGGGGCTCGAACCCGCGACCTCCGACGTGACAGGCCGGCGCTCTAACCAAACTGAGCTAACTCCCCAGGCAGTCGTTCGCGTTTGTTTCCGCTCGCGTGCGCTGCGGGGATTAGTATACACAGAAGTCTGTCCGGCGCGCAACAACTTTTTTGAAAAATTTTATGGGGCCATCCGGGAGGGCTTCCGGGGCTGAGGGCGGGGGTTAAGTTTGCTGCTCTACAGTCCTGCGCAAGACGGAAAGCACATTAAGTGCTTTCCTTTGCGTG
>UQEO01000127.1 GCA_900540095.1 uncultured Collinsella sp. | reverse complement strand
GCGGTCAAAGAGTGCCTTGAACTCGCCGGCACTCGGCTGCGAGGTGTGCGGCAGCTGCTCGGAGCCGGCCATGCGGGCGACGTACTCCTCGGCGGTGATCTGTACCTGGTCGAGCAGGTCCTCGCCCTCGATAATCACATGCAGTGGAATGACGTAAATGCCAAGCTCTTGAGCACGGGCGGGGGAGATGTCCGACGTGGAGTCGGTTATGATGGCAAAAGACATAATTGCACCTTTCATTGGGGCGCTTGCGCGCCGCCTTCTTAGAGCAAAGTGCGACAAGTATAGTGGAGTCGTTCCACATTTCTAGGTTCAATTGTTGAATAGTCAACAGTTTGAAGTGTCGGTGTGGAAATCATCAACTGGGGAAGAGGAATGCCGATGGAGGCGTTGGAGATATACAGGCGGCCGGTTGTGCTGTTCGATTTTGACGGCACGGTGGCCGATACGGGCCGGGCGGTGATGAGCTCGACGCGCAAGACGTTGGCCGCGCGCGGGTTTTCGGAGGCGCAGATGGGTGACCTGCGCCGCATGATCGGGCCGCCCCTGTGGAAGAGCTTTCACGACTTTTATGGCTTCTCCCGCGAGGAGTCGCTTGTGGTGGCTGACGAGTACCGTGCCTTTTTTGATGAGCTGGGACCGGAAGAGTATCCCGTGTTCGATGGAATCCCCGAGCTGCTCGATGGCCTTGTCGCGCAGGGGCATCGCTTGGTCGTGGCGACGTCACGCATGGAGGCAAAGTGCATTGACATGGTGGGCGAGCTGGGGCTTTCGCAGTTTGAGGCGGTGGTTGGCATGAATCCGCCGCAGGGACGCGAGACCAAGGCCGATTCGGTTCGCGATGCCCTGGCGGCGCTCGGCGCGACGGCGGGCGATGCCGTGATGATCGGCGATCGCTTTAACGATGTGGAGGGCGCACACGCGATGGGCGTGCCGTGCATCGGCATCTATTCGGGCGCGGCAGCGCCAGGCGAGCACGAGGCGGCGGGTGCCGATGCAGTGGTGCACTCGGTGGCCGAGCTTGCTAAACTTTTCGCTATCTAATAGACGTAATGTGAGGGGCGGGCGTACCCGTCACTCATTGGTGAGGAGGTCGTCCATGAATCAGGTGGAGCAGAGCGTCGCTGAGTATGTCGACGAGGTCTGGGAGGATGTCGTCGCTGATATCGAGCAGCTGGTGAGTTATCCTTCCGTGGCAGTTTCTGCCGATGCGGAGCCCGGCGCGCCGTTTGGCCGCCCGGTCCGTGACGCGCTCGATTGCGCGCTCGGCATCGCGCAGAAGCTCGGCTATCAGACGAGCGACGACGAGGGCTATGTGGGAATCGCCGATATCCCGGGCCGCGGCGACAAGCAGCTCGCGACTATCTGCCACGTGGACGTGGTTCCCGCCGGCCCTGGCTGGAACACCGATCCGTTCGCGATGGAGCGTCGCGAGGGCTGGTTGCTCGGTCGCGGCGTGATCGACGACAAGGGCCCGGCAGTGCTGTCGCTTTATGCCGGCGCGTACCTGTTCAAGCACGGCATTGTTCCGCGCTACACCTTCCGCGCGCTGCTGGGCTGCGATGAGGAAGTGGGCATGTCCGACGTTCACCATTATCTGGAGAACCACGCAGACCCCGACTTTTTGTTTACGCCCGATGCCGAGTTCCCGGTCTGCAATGCCGAGAAGGGCCAGTTTGGGGCGACGTTCGTGAGTCCCAAGATCGACGGCGGGCGCATCGTGTCGTGGAGCGGCGCCGAGGCGAGCAATGCCATTCCGTCGCAGTCCATCTGCGAGCTCGCGATTGCCGCCGATGAACTGCCGGCGCCGGTCGAGAACGCCGACCGCCTGGAGATCACGGCGCTCGATAACGGGCATGCGCAGATTTTTGCGCACGGTATCGGTGGCCATGCTTCGATGCCCGAGGGAACGATCAATTCCGTCGGCCTGATCGTGACGTACCTGCGCGAGGCCGAGGACGCGTTTGGGGCTCGTGAGGAGCGCCTGCTGACGCCTGCCGAGCACGAGTTTGTCAAGTTCCTGGCCTTTGTGCATGCGGATGCCTATGGTCGCGGCCTGGGTATCGATGCGACGAGTCCGGCGTTTGGCCCGCTTACCTGCAACGCTGGCGTCATCCGCGTGGCGGATGGCCATATTGAGCAGGTCATCGACGTGCGCTTCCCCGACAGCACGAGCGGCGATACCATCCGCGAGCAGCTCGAGCCGCTCGTGGGGCGCTTTGGTGTGACGTATCGCGTGGGTCGTACCAAGGTGCCGTTCTCGGTCTCTGCTGACGATCCGGCCGTGAAGGCGCTTATCGATACCTATAACGAGTTTACGGGCAAGCATGCCGAGCCCTTCGCCATGGGCGGTGGCACGTACGCACGCAACTTTGCCCGCGCCGTCTCATTTGGCCCCGAGGAAACCGGCCTGGAGCTGCCCGCATGGGGCGGCCAGATGCACGGCCCCAACGAGTGCGCCAACGAGGAACAACTCAAGCAAGCGCTCAAGATTTATATCGTGGCGATCCTGCGCTTGAATGAGCTGGAGCTTTAAGGTTACGCGGTTTCCCAATCTAAGTTGCGGTGGAATAGTTCCTAGAATGGGCCATTTGACGGCCAAACAGGAACTATTTCACCGCAACTTTGTTTTTATTGGTGTAAAAAGCGTGCCATGCTTGGGTGGGGATTGTTATCCGTTTGTAAAGGCTGGGCAGAGCTTGCGGTAAGGGTCTATCAAATGCCCGTAAGAAACCGCAGTTGGCGCGGGCGCTACCCGGTCGGGGTCGTATCTTTCCAAACAGCAAAGCGGGCAGGGTGCCCGCGAGTCGCATGTACGAAAGGAAGATCATGCTCGATCAGGCTTATTCTCGTCGTCAGTTCCTCGGCCTCGCTGGTGGCTTTGCCAGCATCGTCGGTCTCGGTCTCGTTGGTTGCGGCGGCTCCCGCCGGCGCCCGCGCCCCCCCGGTCGACGAGG
>UQEO01000126.1 GCA_900540095.1 uncultured Collinsella sp. | reverse complement strand
CGGGTCAATCTGCAGCGCGGCCCGAACCCCGTGAGGGCCGGCGCCTTTAGACGCGTGCCGGAAATCCAAGGGTTATACCCTAAGAGCAAACCACCCCTTTTAGGGGTGGTTTTGATTTGAGGCTTTGCCCGGCCAGCTCTTTTTGATTTAAAATACCTGCTCAGTTGTGATTTTGGGTGCTGGGAGGCGTTTGTGGCTAAGGCTAAGGCTAAGGCGAAGAAAAAGACGACGGGGGCGCGGGCTAAGCGTGACCGTCGTCGGAAGCTCGCGACCGAAGCCCCTGCATCTGCTGAGGAGTTGCTGGCGAGTGTACCGGGGCTCGATGCGCTACAGGATGTTCCGGCGTTCGACGATCTGCCGGTCGATGCCGCCCAACAGGCAGCCTTCGATGATTTTTGCGCGCAAGCCGAGCAGCCAGAGCAGATGCAGCTGGGCGCCGTGGTGCGCCTGGACCGCGGATTTCCACTAGTGGCGACTGCCACTGATACGTTCCGTGCCGAGCACGCCGTAGGATTTGCCAAGTCGCGCGGCGAGGACG
This sequence comes from uncultured Collinsella sp., assembly GCA_900540095.1. Classification (GTDB taxonomy): domain Bacteria; phylum Actinomycetota; class Coriobacteriia; order Coriobacteriales; family Coriobacteriaceae; genus Collinsella. The sequence goes on along the minus strand of UQEO01000126.1, from coordinate 2,481 downwards.
AGGTCCTGTTGCCGGCCGTAGGCGACCGCGTAGCGGTGCGCCGCGCGCCCGGGCACGACATGGGCGTGATCGAGTGCGTGCTGCCGCGCCGTACGAGCTTTGAACGTTGGCGTGGCCGTGCCCGCGGCGAGCGTCAGGTGCTCTGCTCCAACGTAGATAGCGTGCTGATCGTGCAGGCGCTCGGCGCCGGCGAGGTGCTGCTCGATCGCGTGGCGCGCTCACTGGTGTTGGCGCTCGATTGCGATGCCGAGCCGGTGGTGGTGCTCACCAAAGCTGACCGCTGCGATGCCGAGGAGCTCGAGCGCGATCTGGACCGCGTGCGCCGCCTGGTGGGTCCGGACGTGCGCGTGATCGTGACGTCCTCTGCTGAGGGCCGCGGCCTGGACGAGGTCCGTGTCTGCGTGCCTGCCGGGAGCTGCGCCATGATTCTGGGCGAGTCGGGTGCCGGCAAGTCGACGCTGCTCAATGCACTGCTGGGCCACGATACGTTGGCGACCGGCGGTGTGCGCGAACGCGACGACCAGGGCCGTCACACTACCGTCGCGCGCGTGATGGTGGCGCTGCCGGGCGACGCCGGTGTGATCGCCGATGCCCCGGGCCTGCGCAGCCTACCGCTCGTGGGTCACGAGCGGGGTCTGGCGCGCGCTTTCCCCGAGATTGTCGAGGCATCGCACGCGTGCCGGTTTGGCGATTGCACGCATACCCATGAGCCGGGCTGCGCCGTTCGCGAGGCCGAGGACGCCGGGCAGATCGACAGCCTGCGTCTGGAAACGTTCCAAAACCTGGCGTCATCCATGCGCGTGAGCGCTCAAATGCTCGATCCCGATGTTCATCTGTAATTGATTTTTCCTATGACAGCCGTCTCCCAACTGTTTGGGAGACGGCTTTTTTGCTGCGGTAAAGCCTCGAAACATGCAGTTTGCTGACGTGCTGACCAAAACCTTGCCACGAGCTTGACGGTCTGGTCAGCTTCTGGTCAGCGATTGGTTTGACATCGAAAACCAAGATCGCGATTGCGCCGCTTTGCACTCTGACCGCCCAGACAATGGTGGTACGGGCATTCGCCCGGCACTGCCATGAGAGGAGCGGCCGTGAACAAGAGCAAGCGCATCTCTATCAGTCTGGTCGCGGGCGTGCTCGCTGCTCTGCTCTGCATGGTTTACGGCTCGTCAATCCGCTCGCAAGCCGAACAGGTCCAGGCTGAGACCTTGGCCAAGTACGGTGGCGATCGCGTCGAGGTATGCGTTGCGGCGCGCGATATCGATGTGGGCGAGACCCTCGATGAGACCAATGTCATAACCCAGGAATGGCTGACGAGTCTGCTGCCGCGTGACGCGGCGACCGAGCTGCGCCAGGTGCGCGGCGACGTGACGACTTCGCGTATTCCCAAAAACGCCGTGATCTGCAATGTCTACACCAAGGCCGAGAGTCACAAGCTCGAGGTGCCTAAGGGCAAGGTCGCCGTTTCGGTGGCGGTCGATGCCGAGCACTCGGTCGGCGGTGCTACGGGCGTGGGCAGCTACGTGGATGTGTATGTGCAAAAAGACGGCGTAACCGATCGGCTGTGCGGCGCGTACGTGATCGATACCAGTGAGGATTCCGGTGCCACGCGCGAGGGCAAGATCGAATGGGTGACGCTGGCGGCTGACCCCGAAGACGTCAAGGAACTGCTGGGGGCATCGGGCAAGGGAACGGTCAGCTTGACGATTCCCGCCACGGCGCGCGGCAAAAAGAGCGGAGGCGACGAGTGATGAAGGCGATCTGGCTTGCGTGCTGCGCGTGCGGCGATTACGGGCTGTTGCAGCGGGAAGTCGAGGGCCGTGATACGGGTGCACAGGTGCTTCGCGTGGGTTACCTGGACGGGCTGGTTTCCATGGCGCGGGCGTTTCCGTCGCGCCGCGGGGCTGCCATCATCGCGGCGTCTCTGTTTGATACCGAAGATGTGCGCAAGACTGTTGCGCGCCTGACGGCCGAAGGCCGCGTGAGTCGCGTGGTCGTGTTGATAGAGGCACTCGATCCATCGGATATCGAGGGGCTGTTTCGCGCAGGGGCGACCGAGGTCATCGCTGCGCACAGTATATGCGGCAACGGGCGCGCGGGCGAGGGAGCGGTTGATTCCGATCGGTGCATGACGATTGAGCCCGATGCTTTTGTTGATAGGGAACCCGGGGCGCCTCGCGCTACAAGAGGCCCGCGTGTTGATGATTATGGAAAAGCGGAAGCCGAGCATGGTCGGCGCCCCCGGAACCCCCTTGTATACGATGACGCTGGAGAGCCGGCGCAGCATGCTGGCGACTCCCCGGCTGTAGATATGGGATACGTGCACGGCGTGAATCTGGCGGATGAACTCGACGAAGTTGAGGGCTTTGCCGGGTGCGGCGAGTTGTCGCTGATGCAGCATGAGCAGATTGCACAGAACGAGCCTGCCTCGCAGACCGAACAAGCTGCCATGCCGGCTTGGACGCAGCGTGTGGGTGCGGC
>UQEO01000125.1 GCA_900540095.1 uncultured Collinsella sp. | reverse complement strand
CCAGCCGATACGAAGCGCATGATCGAGGCAGTTGATCATCCGGCACTTAAGGCATGTCTGGATTTGGGCGCTATGGCGGTGGCGGGGGATACCATTGACGATTATTTCGATCTGCTTGGCGATGATGTCGCCCACGTGCATTTTGTCGATATTGCGGCAGACGGCACGACGCATCTTGCCTGGGGTGACGGCGACCGCGATATGCGTGCCGACCTGGATAGGCTGGTGGCGCGCGGCTATCGCGGAGTTGTTTCGGCCGAGACCTATGACTGGCGCTATTTTGCCGACCCCGCAGCTGCCGATGCGCAGGTAATGGCAGAGTATCGTCGTGCGATTGGCGTCTAGGTGGGGTTGGGTTGCGACAATCCGCTCCTATGTTTCCAAATGAATACGGTGTGAGTCGAGGAGGACGATTCTCCCCGCAAACACTCTAGTATGCTAAAGTACCCAGAAGACCGGCGGAGCTATGCCGGTCTTCTGTTCTATGTGAAGCACAACATGAGGAGGCTCACCAGATGACGGCCACACCGTGGGGATTCCGGGACATATTGCCCGAGGAGGCTCAGGCGCGCGAGGAGATCGCATGTACGGTGAAGGGCTGCTTCAGGGAGCATCATTACCTTCCGGTCGAGACGCCGCTGCTCGAGGACAAGGGTTCGCTCGAGGAAGGCGGCCGCATTGCGGACACGCCGTTTAAGCTCTTTGATGACGACGGCCGCCTGCTGGTGGTCCGTCCCGACAACACGCTGCCGATCGTGCGCCTGGTTTCGACCCGCATGCGCGCGGCCGACCTGCCCCTGCGCCTTCGCTACGAGGCGCCGGTGGTTCGCGAGTGTCAGCGCAATGCCGGTGGCTCGCGTCAGTTTACGCAGTTGGGCTTTGAGCTCATCGGCGCGGGAGATACCGCGGGCGATGTCGAGATCGTCTCGCTCGTGGCCGAGGCCGCGCGCAAGCTGGCGCTGCCCGATGCGCGCATTATCGCAGGCAGTGTGCGTCCTTTTAAGGAATTGCTCGCGGTATGCGAGGATCGTGAACTGGCTGCCGAGGCCCTGCGCTGCGTGCATGCCAACGACTTTGTGGGCCTCGATGCCCGCGTGGCGGCAAGCGTCGAGTCCGATGCCGTCAAGGCCGCCATTAGCGAGCTGCCGCGCCTGCACGGCGGTGCCGAGGTGCTCGACCGTGTGGACGCGCTGCTGGAGGCCGCCGGTATCGTCGCGCCGCTGACGCGCGAGCTGCGTGCCCTGGTCAAGGGCCTGGCACCCGAGGACGCCCAGGTGCTGTCGTTCGACTTCTCTATCATGAACTCTTTCGATTACTACACGGGCCTGGTCTTTAAGGCCTATGCCGGCGGCTTGCCCGATCCGGTCGGTTCGGGCGGACGCTACGACTCCATCTTTACCGGCGCATTTGGCGACGGTATCGAGGTGCCGGCGGCGGGCTTCGCCTTTTCGCTCGAGCGCCTGGAGGCCGCGCGCACCTCGGTCGAGGACGCCGCTTCCGACGGCGATCACGCTGCGGGTCGTGGCGCCGAGGGCCCGCTGCGCATCGCCGTGCCCAAGGGCTCGCTTAAGGCCGACACGCTCGACGTGCTCGTGGCCGCGGGCCTGGACGTCTCTGAGCTGCGTGACCCCGGCCGTCACCTGATTGTGCGCGGTCGCGACACGCGTGTCGGCGAGGGCACGGTCGGCGATATCGAGTTTGTTATCGTGCGCCCCAGCGACGCGCCCGCCTTTGTGGGCTGTGGCGGTGCCGATTGCGGCATCTGCGGTTGGGATTCGCTTATCGAGGCCGACCTCAACCTGCTGCAGCTGGTCGATTTGGGCTATGGCCTGTGCACGTTTATCGAGGCGGAGCCCGCATGGCGCGCCGGTCAGGCCGAGCGCAACTATGCCCGTCGCGGGGCGCTTCGCGTGGCCACCAAGTACCCGCGCATCGCGAGTGCTTGGTATGCCGAGCGCGGCGTGAACGCCGACATCGTTTCGCTGCACGGCAACATCGAGCTGGGGCCCATCGTCGGTATGACCGATCGCATCGTGGATATTACCGCCACGGGTGCCACGCTGCGCGACAACGACCTGGTCATCACCGGCCGCATCATGAACTGTACTGCCCGCTTCTTTGTCAACCCGGGTGCCGCGCGTCTGGATCCGCGTGTGCGCAACTTGGCCGACCGCCTGGCGGCGGCCGTGAAGGACAAGCATTTTGAGCCCGTTGCGGGCTCGGCACAATAGCGCGAGCACGCACGGGCGTCCCAACGTCTGGGCTGCGGGCCGATTGGCGCCGCCGCCCGGCCTCTCGTTTTTCGAACACAACCTCGACCGATAGGGGATACCGGTATGAAGACCATCAAGCTTGCTTCCGGTGAGCGCCTCGTTACCAACCAGCTCAACCGCAAGGGCGTGCTGCCGCAAAACATCGTCGACGCCGCCCGCGATATCGTGGCCAACGTGCGTGCCAACGGCGATGCCGCGGTGCGCGATTACTGCCAGCGTTTTGACGGTGTCGAGCTGCAGAGCTTCCGCTTGCCGCAGGAGCAGATCGATGCCGCGCTCGAAGGCCTCGATCCCGCTTTTGTCGCCGCGCTCGAGAAGGCTGCGCGTCAGATTCGTGAGTTCCACCAGCGCGAGGTCGAGCAGAGCTGGTTTACCACGCGCCCGGACGGCACGATACTCGGCGTTAAGGTGACCCCGCTCGCGGCGGCTGGCATCTATGTGCCGGGCGGTCGCGCGCAGTATCCCTCCACGGTGCTCATGAACGCCATTCCCGCCAAGGTCGCCGGCGTCAAGCGCGTGGTCATGGTGACCCCGCCTCAAAAGGATGGCCTGATCAGCCCGTACACGCTTGCCGCGGCAAAGCTCGGTGGCGTGGACGAGATTTATATGGTGGGCGGCGCTCAGGCCGTGGCCGCGCTGGCGTACGGCACCGAGACCATTCCGCGCGTCGACAAGATCACCGGCCCGGGCAACGCCTTTGTCGCCGCGGCCAAGCAGATTGTCTCGGGCGACGTGGGAATCGACATGGTCGCTGGCCCCTCCGAGGTCTGCGTGCTGGCCGATGCCACGGCCAAGCCCATGGTGGTCGCGGCCGACCTGATGGCCCAAGCCGAGCACGATCCGCTCGCTGCCTGCTATCTGGTGACCTGCGACGAGCAGTTTGCGCGCGACGTCGAGGCGGGCATCGACATTCTAGTGGCGCAGTCGCCGCGCGCCGAGATTACCCGTGCTTCGCTGGACAACGAGGGCACCATCGTGGTGGCTGCCGATATGGCCGGCGCCCGCCGAGGCGGGGAAACCCTGGGCAGGAGCGTC
>UQEO01000124.1 GCA_900540095.1 uncultured Collinsella sp. | reverse complement strand
ACGATCTTGGGGGGCGGGGGCGGGGGTCGGCCCCCCCCCCGCCTGCGCGCCGAGATCTCCAAGAAGGTCGGCGTGAGCCCCAAGTCTATCGACGCCTACATGATCGGCGAGCACGGCTTTAGCCAGCTGGCCGCCTTTAAGGCCGCAACCATCGCCGGCAAGAGCCTTAACGAGCTTCAGGCCGAGAACCCCGACAAGTACGCCTTTGACCACATGGAGGTCGAGGAACTCGCACGCAAGGGCGGCTACGTAACCTACCAGGGCAAGCAGTGCACCGAGTACGCCGTCGCCAACTCCGCCGCGCGCGTCTGCGCCGCCGTGTTGCACAACGAGCACGCCGTGCTTTCGGCCTCTACGCTTATGACCGGCCAGTATGGCGAGGAGGGCATCTTTACCTCCCTGCCGTGCGTGATCGGTGCCGAGGGTGTCGAGGAGGTCTACACGCTGGACCTGTCCGAGCACGAGCTCGAGGGCTTCCACAAGAGCTGCCAGCACATCCGCGATAACATCGCCCAGCTCGACTGGTGGGACGCCGAGGCCTACGACGCCAAGTAGTCCGCCGGTTGATGCGACAACTCACTCATACGGACACAATGTAAAGCGGGCCGCGCCGGAAACCCACCGGCGCGGCCCGCTTTTTGACTCCCGCGACACGCTTGCGAATCGAAGGTGAATGCTTTTCCCGTTACCTAGTACTGTTCGATGCCCATGTAGCGACGAACCTCGGGGCTGTGGTCGAACACCTTGCCGCGCGCGGCGCGCAGCTCGCAGCTCATGTTGTAGAAGAAGATCGGCTCCAGGTACGAACGCACGCTGGCGGGCACCTCGCCCACGCCGTACTCGAGCGCGTCGAGTACCATGATCGTGTCGGTGTGCGTGTTGAGGAACGCCAGCGCTCGCTCCTCCATGGGGCGGCACTCGCCCGATCCAAGCTGCACAAAGTAGAACACGCCGGGCTCGGTAGCCTCGAAGGGGCCGTGGAAGTACTCGCCGGAGTGGATATAGCAGCAGTGCTGCCATTGCATCTCCATGAGCGAGCAGATGGCCATGGCGTAGGTCTGGCTAAAGTTGGGTCCGGAGCCCAGGATATAGAAGAACTTGTGCTGCTGGCAGAGCTCGGCAAAGCGGGCGCCCAGCTCGGCGTTGACCTTCTCGCGTGCGGCGGGCAGCAGCGCATCCATCTGCTTAAGGCCTTCGTACATGTCGGCGAGCGCCTCGTAACCCTCCTGCTGGTCGAGCAGCTCGGCGGCGATCAGAGCGCCGATACCCTGCGGGACCTCGGCCTGCGGCACGCCTTCGCCCCACGGATAGACCCAGGTGGTCCACTTGCCGTTATCGATCTTGGAGCCCTCGCAGTCGGTCATGGCCACGACCTCGGCGCCGGCTGCCAGCGCCATCTCGCAGCCGTCAACGACCTCCTGCGTGTTGCCGCTGTGGCTGCAGGCGATGACGAGTGACTTCTCGCCAAGACTCTTGGGGGCCATCAGGCAAAACTCGCGCGCCGTGTAGACCGTCGAGGTAAACGTGGTTGCCTCGCGCTTGAGCAGCTCGTTGGCCGGCATCAGGTCGATCATCGAACCGCCGCAGGCGATCCAAAAGACGTTCACAATCTTGCCCTTGCGCTCGATAATTTCCTGAATCAGATCGTGTGCGTTCATGGTGATGGCCTTCCTTGTGTGACGGTTTTGAACGACGACAGCTCGTACCTGCGGTCGTTCTATGTTGTCCTATTTATAACACGCACGACGACGCTCGTGAAGTCATTTTACCAAACTTGTTCTATATTGTTCTATCTGTGGACGTTAGATGTCGAACACGTAGCGCGAGCCCACGATCTTTTGGCGTCCGAGCAGCAAGGGTCGCTCGCCCGCATCGGTAAAGTACGCCTCCATATAGAAGAGCGGCTCGCCGACCGGCACCTCCAGCAGCGGGGCTGCCTGAGCATCGGCAAGCGCAATCTCCACGGTGCAGGGGTCGGATTTGAGCGGCGCGCGGCCCGAATGCTCGGCAACGAGCGCAAAGATGGAATTGTTCGTGAGGTCCTTGTCGGCAAGCGTCTGCAGATAGGGATGGTCGGCCAGCACAAAGGCGTTGTTCTCGAGCATGACGGGCACGCCGTCTGCCGTGCGCACGCGCTCGACAACGATGAGCTCGCAGCCGGGTTCCACCCCAAAAAACGCCGCGTCCTCGCGCGTCGCCGCAACCACCGTGCGCGACACCAGACGTGCTCCGGCCACCATGTCGTTGGCAGCACAACCCTCGGAAAAGCTCTGAACGTCACCCTTCTGGACAATCTTGCGCTTGAGCTTGGGCGCGCACACAAACGTGCCCCTCCCCTGCTGGCGGTTGAGATACCCCGCGCGCGACAGCTCCTCGATGGCGCGACGCACGGTGATGCGTCCCACGCCGTAGTACTTCGCGAGCTCCATCTCGGAAGGAATGCGCGAGCCGGATGCGTACACGCCACGCGCGATCTCGCCTTTTAGGTCGTCCATTACCTGCTGGTACAGCGGCACGGCGGACACCTCAGTGCGCTCGGTTTTATCGTCGGATGCCATCGTTACGCTCCATCCCGTGCATGCTCGGATTCAAACTCTTCTATCGCCGCCATAAACTGCTCGCCAAAGGCGTCGGCCTTTTTCTCGCCGATGCCGTTGACCTGGATAAGCTCGTCGCGCGTCTGAGGACGTAGACGGCACAGGCCGCGCAGGGCCTTGTCAGAGAAGACCATGTACGGTGCCATCTCCAGCTCGGTCGAGATCTCCTTGCGGAGTGCCCGTAGGCGCTCAAACAGCTCGGCGTCGTCGCCCACGCGCGGTCGCTGATCCAGCTCGGCCTCCTCGCGCAGCAAATCCACCGCACGGCGGGCACGGGCCGAGGCCTTGCGCTTGGACGCGCGACGCTTAACGGTAAAGGCGAACGTCTCGTCCTCGACCTCGCCGGCACGCGGGCCCAGACCCACGACCGGATACTGGCCCTGCGAGGTGGCCAGGTAGCCCCGCCCGCACAGCTGGCCGATGATGTCCTTGATGCGCCCGACCGATTCGCTCGACAGCTCACCGTAGCCGCGATCCTCGTCCAGATGCATCTGGCGAATGCGCTCGGTGTTGCCGCCGTGAAGCACGTCGGCGATCAGCGACTTGCCAAAGCGCATGGGGCGCGTGGCCACATATTGCACGGCGGCGCGGGCCATGTCGGTGACGTCCTCGACCTCGAACTGTGTGAGGCAGTTGCTGCAGTTGCCGCAACCCTCGGCGTCATCCGTGGCGGGGGCGCCCCCACCCGCCGCGGGAGGCCGCGTACTACCAGG
>UQEO01000123.1 GCA_900540095.1 uncultured Collinsella sp. | reverse complement strand
CGGGTCAATCTGCAGCGCGGCCCGAACCCCGTGAGGGCCGGCGCCTTTAGACGCGAGCCCGGGGCCCGTGGGTTATACCCTAAGAGCAAACCACCCTTTTTAAGGGTGGTTCTGATTTTGGTTCGCGCCATGTGGGGGTGGTGGCGACGTGCATTTTTGCGAGTATTCTGCAATCGAAGACCCCTGCATACCGACCTCGGGCAAAAAATCGGGAGTTCTCGATGTTTTCTACGGATGATGGGCGGGGTTATGGGCTGACAGCGTTTGATTTGCAGGGACATTCGCGGTCTTTGGCATTTATCGTGGCGCCCGAAGCTCCTGGTTATGTTGAATACTCCTAAAAATGCACGGCGCTTAGAGGGGGACCTTCGCGAAAAAGGAAACCGCCCCGTCGAAGTATGCATTCGACGGGGCGGTTTATGCATTTGGCCGATTAAGGATGCACTGCCAAACTACTAGAACTTGACGGTCGGGGCCTGGCGGGCTGCTTCGGCGGCCTCGAAGCCCTGGCGCTCCTTAAACTGAAAGATGCCGGCAAAGATGACAGCTGGGAACGTCTGAATGGCGTTGTTGTAGCTGAGCACGCAGTCGTTGTAGCTCTGGCGTGCATAGCTAATCTTGTTCTCGGTATCCTCGAGCGATGCCTGCAGCTGCGTAAAGTTGGTGTTTGCCTTAAGATCGGGGTAGGCTTCGGCTACGGCGAAGAGCTGACGCAGCGCACCGGTCAGCACGTTGTCGGCTTCCATCTTGGCCTCGGGCGTGGTGGCCTTGACGGCGGTGTTACGCGCGCTGATCACGGCGGAGAGCGTCTCCTGCTCGTGCTTGGCGTAGCCCTTGACGGTCTCGACCAGGTTGGGGATCAGGTCGTTGCGGCGCTGCAGCTGCGTATCGATGTTCTGCCAGGCGTTATCGATGCGGTTACGCTTGGTGACCATGTTGTTGTAGATGCCGGCGATGGCGCAGACAATCACAATGACAACAACGATGCCGATGATGACGGTAATCATGATGTCTCCGTTTCGAATGGCCGCGGCGGCATGCGCCAGCTGCCGTTGGTATAACGCTACTAGTATACCCGCAACGTTTTGCCGTGCCGAACTTTCCAGTAAGCGTTGTGTTTTCGTCGGGGTCGGCACCGGGGCAAAGCGCGCGAGGTACAGGTGTAAGATATGCGACAGATTGACGAGTGTTGTCTTTGCCCTGAGGATGGCGATACCAGTGGACCTTCGCATTAAGAAAACCTACCGCGCCCTTTTCGATGCCTTCACCGAGCTTCTCGAGGAGCATCGTTTTGAGGACCTGACGGTTGCCATGCTGTGCGACCGCGCCATGATTCGCCGCACGACGTTCTACAAGCACTTTCGCGACAAGAACGATTACTTTGCCTTTTATATCGATGAGCTCATGTCGGGCTTGCCGCAAAAACAGCCCGATGAGGCCGGCGCAGTGTCTGCCGAGGACGTGCGCGCGCTTCGGCACGCGATTTTGGACGATGCCATGGATTTGATTCTGGCGCACGAGCGGCTCATGGATAACATTTTGGCAAGCAGCATGTCGGGCATGTTGACCAACGTTATTTGCGACCGCATTGCCCGCTCCATCCGCGAGCGTGTGATGAACGTGCTCGCCGAGGATGCCTTGGCACCCGTGTCACTCGAGACGACGTCTGAGTTTGTCGCCGGCGGTATTATTCGACTTTTCACGATATGGTGGGAATCGGGCCACGATCTTGAGCGCCGACCTGAGATAGCCGACGTGGTCGATGCGTTGTTTGAGCGGACCATGACACCGGTGCATCACTAGGAGTGGCGGAGAGAGGGGGATTCGAACCCCCGGAACGCTCTCGCGCTCAACGGTTTTCAAGACCGCCGCATTCAACCGCTCTGCCATCTCTCCGTGAGTCGTAATGATAGCATCGTTTTGAATTTGCAACAGGGAAGGCGAACGATGACGATCACCGAAATCGACGAGAAGTTCATGCGCGAGGCGTTGGCGGAGGCGCGCGCCGCCGCGACGGTGGGCGAGGTGCCCATCGGAGCCGTAGTGGTGCGCGACGGCGAGATCGTCGCGAGGGCGCACAATCGGCGCGAGCTCGACCAGGATCCTTCGGCTCATGCCGAGTTCGCGGCCCTGTGCGCTGCCTCTCGGTCGCTCGGTCGTTGGCGCCTTTCCGATTGCACGGTCTACGTGACGCTCGAGCCATGCTGCATGTGTGCGGGGCTTATGGTTAACGCGCGCGTGGGGCGCTGCGTGTATGGCGCGGCTGATGCCAAGGCGGGCGCGCTGGGATCCCTGTATGACCTCAATGCCGACTCGCGCCTGAATCATCGGTTCAATGTGACCGCCGGCGTACTGGCGGATGAATGCCGCGAGCTGCTGAGTAGCTATTTTGGCGGTCTGCGCGGAGCGGGCGGCGCTGATTGCGGTTGTGGGGCCGATCTTGAAGCACACGCCGCTCACGCCGCAGCGCTTGCAGGTGCCGGTGAGGATGCTGGCACGGCGGTTAACTTTGGTCCTGCATGCCGTCGGCCCCGCCGTGTGCTGCTGGCGATCGACTCCTTTAAGGGCAGCGTTTCGAGCGCGCAGGCGGAGGCAGCGGTTGCCGAGGGCATGCGCCATGTGTGGCCCGATGCCGAGCTGAACGCTTTGCCGCTGGCAGATGGCGGTGAGGGGACGCTCGATGCCGTTGCCGCATGCGGCGGTGAGATTGTGACCTGCGAGGTTGCGGGACCCTTTGGCGATGGTGTGCCTGCCCGGATGTTAGTGGACGGCGAGCACGAGTCGGTTGTTATTGAGATGGCCGAAGCAGCAGGCATCGGGTACTCACCTTGCACGGAATCGGCGGCGCTGGCTGCTACAACCTATGGCGTGGGCGAGCTGATGCTCCGTGCAGTTCGTGTCGGGGTAAAGACTATCTATATTGGCTTGGGCGGCAGTGCCACCAACGACGGTGGCGCCGGCATGCTGCAGGCGCTGGGCGCGCGTGTGGTCGATGATCAGGGATGCGATGTCGCCCCCGGTCTTGCCGGCCTTGAGCAGGTGGCGAGCGTTGATTTGGCGCCAGCGCTGCAGGCTTTGGATGATGCTCGTATCGTTGTGCTTTCCGATGTCGAGAATCCGCTCGTGGGGCGTCGAGCCGCACTGGCGGTGTTTGGCGGGCAGAAGGGCCTGCCGGCGGATGATGTCGAGGCGCTGCGCAGATACGACGGCTGGATGGTCGGCTACGGTCGCCTGCTCGATGCGGCAATTTTCGAGGCGCGAGCCCAGGGGTTGTTGCGCACACCCGAGGGCGCACGGACATTTGGCTCGGTGCTCGGCGTGCCCGGCGCGGGCGCTGCCGGTGGCTTGGGAGCCGCGTTGCTGGCGCTCGGTGCGGAGCTGCGCTCGGGTGTAGAGACGGTGCTCGATCTCGTGGGGTTTGACGAGCGCGTGCGCGATGTCGACCTGGTCATAACAGGCGAGGGCAATATGGACGAGCAGTCCGCCGCCGGTAAGGCGCCGGTGGGTGTGGCTCCCCGCCCCCGGGGACCAGGGCCGGTGGAATA
>UQEO01000122.1 GCA_900540095.1 uncultured Collinsella sp. | reverse complement strand
TCGCTGCTTCGGCCCCCGTCGCCGAGCGTCTGCTTACCGCCGACAAACACATCGGTGGCACGACCGGTAAGCGTGCGGCCGGCAAAACCGGAGTTCTCGGCGCGCGACTCATAACCGTCCTCGCCGACCGTCCAGGTGGCAGAGGGGTCGAACACGGTCAGGTCGGCAACGGAGCCCGCCTTGACCTGAACCTGGTCGAGGCCCAGAATCTCACGCGGCTTGATGGCCATGAGCTCGACCATGCGGCCCACGCTCATCTTGCCCGTGTTGACCAGCTCGGTGAGTACGAGCGACAGCGAGGTCTCGAGGCCGATCATGCCAAAGGGCGCAAGCTCGAACTCGCGGGCCTTCTCCCACGGGGTGTGGGGAGCGTGATCGGTGACGATAGCGTCGACGGTGCCGTCGATGACGCCCTGACGGATGGCCTCGGCATCCTCCTCGGTACGCAGCGGCGGATTGACCTTGAGCGAGGTGTTGTAGGTCTCGTCCAGGTCGTTCTCGGTCAGGAACATGTGGTGCGGGGTGGCCTCGCAGGTAACCTGAACGCCAGCGGCCTTACCGGCACGCACGATCTCCAGGCCATGGGCGGTGGAGATGTGCTGGATGTGCAGCTTGGCACCGGTCAGCTTGGCGATCTCGATGTCGCGGGCGATCTGGAGCTCCTCGCCGGCAGCCGGCCAACCCTCGAGGGCCAGACGGGTCGAGACCTTGCCCTCGTTGATCTGGCCGTGGCCGACCAGGTCCTCGTCCTGGCAGTGGCTCATGAAGACCTTACCGAACATCTTGCCGTAGTCCATGCAACGACGGAGCATGCCCGCGCCCTGCACGCCGCGACCGTCATCGGTGAAGGCGACGGCGCCGTGGGCGACCATATCGCCCATCTCGGACATGGCCTCGCCCTTAAGACCGCGGGTCATGGCGCCCGACGGATAGACGCGACAGTGGCCGACCTCGGCAGCACGGGACTTGACGAACTCCACGACGGTGCCGTTATCGGTGACGGGATCGGTGTTGGGCATGGAGCACACGCCGGTAAAGCCGCCCTTGGCAGCTGCGCGGGTACCGCTCTCGATGTCCTCTTTGACCTCGTAGCCGGGCTCGCGCAGATGCACGTGCATATCCACCAGGCCGGGGACGAGGTACTTGCCGGAAAGGTCGCGGACCTCGGCTCCCTCGACGGCGAGATTCTCGCCGACCTCGGCGATCTTGTCGCCGTCAATCAGGACGTCAACGACACCGTCAAGCTCGACGGACGAGTCGACGACGTGGGCATTCTTAAGAAGCAAGGCCATTATCGGCACCTCCAAGCAGCAGATACAGGATAGCCATACGCACGCAGATACCGGCGTAGACCTGCTCCAGGATGACGGAGCGTTGCGGGTGGTCGGCCATATAGGAGTCGAACTCGACGCCGCGGTTGATGGGGCCCGGGTGGCAGATGATCGCGTCGGGCTTCATGAGCTTCTCGCGGTCCTTGGTCAGGCCGAAGAGCTTGTGGTACTCGCGAATGGTCGGGAACGGGGCACCCTCGAGGCGCTCCTGTTGCACGCGCAGCATGTAGACGACGTCCAGCTCGGGCAGGACGGAATCGAGGTCGCTCGTCACGTGGTCGCAGCCCAGGACCTCGGGCGACGGCGGCAGCAGCGTGCCGGGGGCGACGGCGTAGGTCTCACAGCCCATGATCTTAAGGGCGGGGATCAGCGAGCCGCAAACGCGGGAGTGGGCGATATCGCCGACGACGGCGACCTTCAGACCGTGGAAGTCACCCTTGTGCTCCCAGATGGTGTACAGGTCGAGCAGGGCCTGCGTAGGATGGTTGTGCTTGCCGTCACCGGCGCAGATGACGCTTGCGGGCGAGTTCTGCGTGACGATGTAGGGAGCGCCGGCGTGCTTGTCGCGCACGACAATGCAGTCGATCTTATAAGCGTTGAGGGTCTCAACGGTGTCGACGAGGCTCTCGCCCTTGACCGTGGAGGTCGAGGAGCCGCCAAAGTTAAGACTGTCGGCCGAAAGACGCTTCTCGGCGAGCTCGAAAGAGCTGCGGGTGCGCGTCGAGGGCTCGTTGAACATGTTGACGATGGTCTTGCCCTTGAGCGTGGGGACCTTCTTGATGGCACGCTCGTTGACCTCGGAGAACGCCTTGGCGGTCTCGAGGATGAGCTTGATATCCTCTTCGGAGTACTCGGTAATGTCGATCAGGTGCTTATGGTTGAACGCCACGGTACTACTCACCTCCCAGCGGCGCGGAGCCCACGTGGGAACCCGGCGCGACGTCATTAATCTCGACAGCGGTGTGGCCGTCGACTTCCTTCATATATAGGTGCACGTTCTCCTCATGCGACGAGGGAACGTTCTTGCCGACAAAGTCCGGCGAGATGGGGAGCTCGCGGTGGCCGCGGTCAACGAGGACTGCCAGCTCAATGCGGCTCGGACGGCCCAGGTCCATGACGGCGTCGAGAGCGGCGCGGATGGTACGGCCCGTATACAGGATGTCGTCCACCAGCACGACGCGCTTGCCGTCGACGCTGAAGGGAATGTTGGTAGCGTGGATCGCGGGAGCGAAATTGGTCGCATAGTCATCGCGGTAGAAGCTGATGTCCAGGCTGCCGAGCGGAACGTCGACGCCCTCGATCTCCTTGATCTCCTCGGCGAGCTTCTTTGCCAGAAGGTCGCCGCGCGTGACGATGCCGACCAGAGCGAGGTCTTCACAGCCCTCGTTGCGCTCGAGAATCTCGTGCGCGATGCGGGTCATTGCTCGATTGACGGCGGTCTCGTCCATGATGACCGCCTTGGGGGAAGTCGTGCCCATCGATCTCCTTCCTCACATGTCTTGACTGCTGACACAGTCAAAAAAATAGATGCCCGACCGCTCAAAGCGGACCAGACACCCACAGGAAGGGCTGCTCTTTGGCAGCAATGTAATTCCATGTGGGTATCTCGTACCCCTTTAATGGTCAAGGGATAGTGTAGCCAACCTCGAGCTTAATTGCGAGCATAAATACAGAGCAATCCGTAAACGGAGCCCAATGCTCCATAAACCTATATATATTTGTGGGACGAGCTTGAAAACGCACGCACGAGCTGGCATAATCCCCTCTGCTGCACGCAAATCGGATCTACGTCCAGGGCCGTGGCGTGAGCACTATCGCCAAAAGAGGAATATCTCTGTGTAGATTACGCACAGGGAGCTGCTTCTGTGCTATAGTTCAGGCTTGTTTGTTAACGCGACATGTTCGTTTGTCGCCCAAGGAGGGTCAGTTATGTCCAAAGTTTGCGAAGTTTGCGGTAAGCACCCCGTTGCCGGTCGCTCCATTAGCCACTCTCACCGCGTCACCAACCGTAAGTTCCGCCCCAACATCCAGCGCGTCTACGTCGTCGTCGATGGTCACCGTCGCAAGATGAACGTTTGCTCCACCTGCCTCAAGTCCGGCAAGGTTGCGCGCTCGTAAATAAGGTCTTACCAACAAGTACCTCGGACTCTCCGGGTCAAAGACCTCGCGTTCATATAGAACTTACCAAAGGCGCCCCCCCCTCCCGAGGGGGGCCCTTTGGGACAGGCT
>UQEO01000121.1 GCA_900540095.1 uncultured Collinsella sp. | reverse complement strand
CGGGTGGTTTCTGATGCGGCGCGCTGCGCGCCCCGCACAGGCTAAAGCCCGTAAACAAAAAAAGCCGCTCAACCAGCGGCTTTTCTTATTTCGGCATGAAAAAGGCGACCGCCCTTTGTGGACGGTCGCCTTTGTTAATTGTTGTGAAGTTTGCCTTAGGCGCGAGTCTTGATCTCCTCGAGCACCTTCGCAACAAATTCGTCAACGCCCATCTGAACGGTCTCGTTGGAGCGGTCGCGGACGGAGATGTTGCCGGCCTCGACCTCCTTCTCGCCCAGGATAAGCATGTAGGGCACGCGGTCGATGCTGCGGGCCTCGCGGATCTTGTAGCCGATCTTCTCGTCACGGTCGTCGCAGACCACGCGGATGCCGGCCTCCTCCAGCTTGGCGCACACCTCGTGCGCGTAGTCGCGGCTCTTCTCGGAAACCGGAAGCGCCTTGACCTGCACGGGAGCGAGCCAAGTGGGGAACTTGCCCGCAAAGTGCTCAATCAGAATACCGATGAAGCGCTCGATGGAGCCAAAGCACACGCGATGCAGCATGATGGGGCGCTTCTTGGTGCCGTCGGCGTCCACGTACTCCAAGTCAAAGTTGAGCGGCATCTGGAAGTCGAGCTGCACGGTACCGCACTGCCAGGTACGGCCGAGCGAGTCCTCCAGGTGGAAGTCGATTTTGGGGCCGTAGAAGGCACCGTCACCCTCGTTAACCTCGTAATCCATGCCCAACTTCTCCAGAGCAGTGCGCAGGCCCTCCTCGGCGCGTGCCCAGTCCTCGTCGGAACCCATGGAGTCCTCGGGGCGGGTGGAAAGCTCGACGTGGTACTTAAAGCCAAACTTCTGGTACACGGAGTCGATGAGGTTGACCACGCCCACGATCTCGTCGGTCAGCTGGTCGGGACGCACAAACAGGTGGGCGTCGTCCTGGTTAAAGCAGCGCACGCGGAACAGGCCGTGCAGGGCGCCGCGCAGCTCGTGGCGGTGCACCAGGCCAATCTCGCCGGCGCGGATGGGCAGCTCGCGATAGGAGTGCGGCTTGGAGGCGTACACCAGCACGCCACCCGGGCAGTTCATAGGCTTAATGCAGTACTCTTCGTCGTCGATGACGGTGGAGTACATGTTGTCCTTGTAGTGGTCCCAGTGGCCCGAGGTCTTCCACAGCTGCTTGTTCATGATGAGCGGCGTGGAGATCTCCACGTAGCCGGCCTTGTGGTGAATCTCGCGCCAGTAGTCCAGCAGCGTGTTCTTAAGGATCATGCCGTTGGGCAGGAAGAACGGGAAGCCGGGGGCCTCATCGCGCATCATAAAGAGGTCCATCTCGCGGCCGATCTTACGGTGGTCGCGCTTCTTGGCTTCCTCCAGCATGTGCATGTGCTCGTCGAGCTCTTCCTTGGTGGCAAAGGCAACACCGTTGATGCGGGTGAGCATCTTGTTGTCCTTGTCGCCCTTCCAGTAGGCGCCCGAGACGCCGGTGAGCTTAAAGGCCTTTAGGGCCTTGGTGTAGCAGATGTGGGGGCCGACGCACATGTCGATGTAGTCGCCCTGCTGGTAGAAGGTGATGCGGGCGTCGTCGTCCAGGTCGCCGATGTGCTCGACCTTGTACTTCTCGCCGCGCTCCTCCATAAGGGCGATGGCCTCGGCGCGGGGCTTCTCAAAGACGGTGAACTTGAGGTTCTCCTTGACGATCTTTTTCATCTCGGCCTCGATCGCGGGGAAGTCGTCCTCGCTGATCTTGACGCCCTCGGGAAGGTCGACGTCGTAGTAGAAGCCGTTGTCGGTCGCGGGACCGTAGGCAAAGTCAGCCTCGGGGTACAGGCGCTTGATGGCCTGCGCCATGATGTGCGCGGCGGAGTGGCGGATGACGTGCGTGACCTCGTCCTGCGGGAGCTCGGCCACCGAACCGTCATTGTAGAGTGCCTTCATGGGTATGTTTTCTCCTCTCGGATGCCTGATGCAAGTGCGTGCGATGCGCTCGGCGTTTTTGACTTGCATCATTATAGGCAGGTTGCCTTGGTATACAAGCGCCCGCCGCACCTTAATGGCACGGCGGGCGATTTTCTACGCATGCTTCATCGTGTGGGGGCGGGGCTGCGCGTGTGGCTTGCGGCCGGCCCGGCGATGGATGCGTTACTGAATGCGAGTTCGGCAGTAGGGGCAGACCTTCCAGTGCGCATCGAGCGGGCGATGGCAGCTGGGGCAGACGTTGCGAACCTGGGTATCGCACACCGGGCAGACGACAAAGTCCTTCTCGATGGGCGCGCCGCACTGCGGGCAGGTGCCGTACTGGGCAAGCTGGCGCTCGCGCAGGGCCATGTCCAGCTCCTGCTCCTCGCGGTCGGACGCGTAGGAGTGCGGGCGCAGGACCAGGTAGGCAATGAGGCCCACAAACGGGATGAGGGCGATGATGCCCCATGCCACGTAGGCGCTGGCGCCGCGGCGGCGAGCGTCGATGAACACATATACGACCGACAGCACATACAGGGCGACGATAAAGCCAACGAAGGCATAGATGACGCCCATAAGCTGCGGCGACATGAGCTCGGAGATGTACTTGGACATTACGGGTACCTTTCGGAATATTAACAGTCCGATCAAGTTTACCACGGGGTTTGTTTATATGGGACTACGGCTGGGTACGGGGCCGGCGCGGACACAAACACCTCAATCTGTAACAGTTACTCGGCAAAAACAGTCCCAGATGTTACAGATTTAGACAAACCCTTCTCTCCCCGACTTAAATCTCGATCTGTAACATCTTGGGCCCATAAACCCCTCTTACTGTTACAGATCAAGACAATCGGAGGGGCTGTCTGGCAAACGTCTCGATCTGTAACATCTGGAACCCATCTCTACTGCTTACTGTTACAGAACGAGACAAACCTCTGACACCAGGGGCGGCAGACGAGGTCGCCGACGGTCCTGTGCCTCCCCTCGCCTGCCGTTGGCGGGTGTTGCAGGACTGTTCGCCGCATTGCCGCCGCACTGGGGGTGTGCGGACCGTAGGATAGTCTTATTGACGGCCTGTCAACTCGTCTGGGAGGCACTGTGATAGAAACGTTTGATATCGCGATTGTCGGCGCGGGCATCACCGGATGCGCCATCGCGCGGCAGCTCGCGCGATTTGACCTTTCCATTTGCGTGGTCGAGGCGGCTAACGATATTGCGCTGGGCGCGTCGAAGGCCAACGGCGGCCTGGTGCACGCCGGCTACGATCCGGCGCCGGGCACGGTAAAGGCGCAGGTCAATGCCCGTGGCTGCGAGCTGTATGGTACTTGGGCTCAGGAGCTGGGCTTTATGTTTTGCCGTACCGGATCCATGGTGCTGGGCTTTAATGACGAGGACCGTGCGCAGCTGGAGCAGCTGCGAAGCAACGGCCTTGCCAACGGCGTGCCCGAGCTGTCGATCGTCGGACCTGAGCGCATCCACGAGCTGGAACCGCGCGCGAGTGCCCAGGCCACGTGCGCACTATGGTGCCCTTCGACCGGTTACGTTGACCCATTTGAAGTGGCCATCGCCGCGCTGGAGAACGCGGTCGCCAACGGCGTGACGTTTATGCGCTCCTCACCGGTGGAGGCCATTGAGGTCGTCGACTCGGATGACGGAGCCGTGCGCTTTACGCTGGCGACCCCCGCTGGTAACGTGCGCTGCCGCTACCTGATCAACGCCGCAGGCAACGGCGCCGCCGACATCTCGCATATGGCCGGGGCCGAAGAGTTTCAGATGGTCTGGCGCCCGGGCCGGCAAATGC
>UQEO01000120.1 GCA_900540095.1 uncultured Collinsella sp. | reverse complement strand
GCCGAAGTATAAAGCGGGGGCAAAAAAGGCCGCGCACCATCTTTAATTCAGATTAATTATTGTTCGTTGTGACATCGCCGAGCCCGCAGGGCGGAGAGCAAGCTCCCTCCCGGCGCACTCCGCAGGACGCAAGAAGCCCTCGCCGCACGAAGTGCGCAGCGAGGGCTTCTTGCATGTCCGAGGACGCGCCGGGAGGGAGCTTGCTCTCTGCCCGGACAGGAAAGGCTAATTACGCGACGGTGTAAACCCAGTTGTGCTTGTCCTCGACAGCACCGGACTGGATACCAGTCAGGGTCTCGCGAAGCTTCTTCATCACGGGACCGATCTCGGTGTAGCCAGCCGGGAAGGTCACGGTCTCGTCGGCGCCGTAAACCTTGTTGTCGATCTCGCCAACCGGGGAGATGACGGCAGCGGTGCCGCACAGGCCGCACTCCACAAAGGTGCCGGCCTTGACCTCGGCCCACTCGACGGGGCGCTGATCGACGGTCATACCCAGGTCCTGAGCGACCTGAACGAGCGAACGACGGGTGATGGAGGGCAGAATGGAGTCGGTGTGCGACTGCGGAACGACGAGCGTGCCGTCCTCCTTCACGAACAGGACGTTGGCGCCGCCGGTCTCCTCGACATAGGTGCGGGACTCGGAGTCGAGATACAGGTTCTCGGCATAGCCCTCGCGATGGGCCTCCATCGTGGGCTTAAGGGACATGGCGTAGTTCAGGCCGGCCTTGATGTTGCCGGTGCCGTGCGGTGCGGCACGGTCATACTCGGAAACGCGCAGCTTGACGGGCTTGAGGCCACCCTTAAAGTACGGACCGACCGGGGTCACGAGAATGCGGAACGTGTACTCAGGAGCGGGAGCCACGCCGATCACGTCACCGGAGCCGATCATAAACGGACGCACGTACAGGGTCGCGCCGGAACCGAAGGGCGGAACCCAGGCGGCGTTGGCAGAAACGACCTGCTTGACGGCCTCAACAAACTTGTCCTTGGGGAACGGGGGCATCTCGAGGCGCTGCGCAGAGTTGTACATACGCTCGGCGTTCATGTCGGGGCGGAAGCAGACGATGCTGCCGTGCTCGGCGGTGTAGGCCTTCAGGCCCTCAAAGACCTCCTGGCAGTAATGGAAGATGCCACCGCACTCGGAAACGTGCAGGGTGTGGTCGGTGGTCAGGCCGCCCTCGTCCCACTCGCCATCCTTCCAATGGGCCTCGTAGCTGTAATCGGTCTTCATGTAGCCAAAGCCGAGGCTACCCCAATCGATATCCTTCTTCTCGACAGTCATATGTCGCTCCTTACATACACAGTTGCATACTCGCGAACTCGCACGCAAGGACCGAGGCCGACCGCGTCGCAACGTCGCACGCCCGGAGCGTAGAGCCGGACGGGACACGCGAACGGCATCAAAGCCGATGGCACGTCGATTCGCATGCACGAGATTGTACTCCCCGTACGCGTCTGATAAAACGCTTTTCTTTAACTAAGTAAAGTATTTTCATTTGACCGAAACTAAAGAGGCCCGCCACCGTAAGCGGTGACGGGCCTCAACTGCACGGTTTGCGCGCTGGCTCGAGCTACGCGTTCTTTTTGCCCAGCTTAGCCTTAACCAGACCGACCACGGTCGGGATGATCGACACGGCAACGATGCCAACGATTAGCAACTCAAAGTGCTCCTGCACAAAGGGGATGCCGCCAAAGAAGTAGCCCAGCAGTGTAAAGAGCGTCGACCAGGTAATGCCACCCAGCACGTTAAAGATGACAAAGTTGCGCCAGTGCATGCCGCCCATGCCGGCGATAAAGGGCACAAAGGTGCGGATAAACGGGAAGAAGCGGCCCAGGAAGATGGCCAGGTGACCCCACTTGTCCAAGAAATCCTCGGACTTTTTGATGCGCTCGGGCGTCATGGCCTTGACCTTGCCCGAAGCGATAATCTTTTTGCCAAAGAAGTGACCGATCATAAAGTTGCACTGATCGCCCAAAATGGCAGCGGCCCATGCGGTGGCCAGAAGCGCCACAATGTTAAAGCCGCCATTGTGGGCAAAGAAACCCGAGACGAACAGCAGCGAATCACCGGGAAGGAACGGGAAGAACACCACGCCCGTCTCGATAAAGATGATCAGGAACACGCAGCCGTAGGCCATAAGCGGGCCGGCGGCGATCCAGCTGGCGATCGCGGTGCGCGGGTCCTTAAGCAGCTCGGCAATAAAATTGATGAAACCCATGAAGTAAAACCTCTCAGTTGTGGGCGCGGATACGTCCAAGTTGACCAGTATACGGTTGCGGTGCCCCCTCGTGCGCAACCCCACAAAAGCATGACTCCATTACCAGCAAGTTTGCATAACTGACACCTGTCGCGCAATGCCGCCAAGATTGTCCTTCCTAATCCCTAGCGAATCGCTATACTTTATTGAATCGCATTGCCATGGCGCTAAGGGAGGGCGGCCGGTGAGCTTTATCAATACCATTCGCGAGGACATCAAGACCGTCCAAGCGCAGGACCCCGCCGCGCAAAACGGTCTGGTCATCTTCCTTTCCTATCCTGGCCTGCACGCCAAGTGGAACCACGTGCCCGAGCACTGGCTCTGGGAGCGCGGTCATCGCTCGCTCGCCCGCGTGCTCTCGCAAATCACCCGCCACATCACCGGCGTCGAGATTCATCCCGCCGCACAGATCGGCAAGCACTTCTTTATCGACCACGCCATGGGCGTCGTCATCGGCGAGACCACCGTCGTGGGCGACAACTGCGTGCTCTACCAGGGCGTCACGCTCGGCGGTACCGGCAACGAGACCGGCAAACGCCACCCAACGCTCGGTAATAACGTCACCGTGGGCACGGGCGCCAAGGTGCTCGGCAACATCCGCATCGGCAACAACGTCAAAATCGGCGGCAACTCGGTTGTCGTCAAGGACGTGCCCGACAACTGCACCGTCGTGGGCGTGCCGGGACGCATCATCAAGCGCAACGGCTGCCGCGTGTTCGAGGAGAGCTTCGATGCCAAGCAGCATCGCGAGTACATGCCCGATGACGCCGCCGAGCAGAGTGCCCTCAACCGCCAGGGCATCACCGAGAATGCCCGCCGCGTCAAGGAACTCGAGCGAGAGGTGGCCGAGCTCAAAGCCCTCGTCGCCAAGCTCGTGGACGAACGCTAGAGGCGGACGACCACCGACAACATTGACGCCAACGCAAAGGCGCGCCAGAGGATTCACCCCCGGCGCGCCTTATTTGTGATGTGGCAAAGAGACTGTCCCTTTGTCACATTATGCGAACTGACTCAGATAGAGGTCGGCATAAGCGCCCTCGGCTGCGAGCAGCTCCTTATGCGTGCCCTGCTCGATAATGTTGCCGTGGTCCATGACCAAGATCAGGTCGGCGTCCACGATCGTCGACAGGCGATGCGCGATCACAAAGCTCGTGCGCCCGCGCATAAGCGCGTCCATGGCGCGGCCGATAGCAAGCTCGGTACGCGTGTCCACGCTTGAGGTCGCCTCGTCCAGAATGAGAATCGCCGGGTTGTTGAGCAGCACGCGAGCGATGGTCAGCAGCTGACGCTGGCCCTGGCTGATGCTTTCGGCATCGTTGGCCACGCGCGTGTCGTAGCCCTGCGGCATGGTGCGCACAAAGAAGTCAACCTGGGCGGCGCGCGCAGCCGCAACAACCTCCTCGCGCGTTGCCTCGGGGCAGCCGTAGGCGATGTTCTCGGCAATCGTGCCGTCGAACAGCCAGGCGTCTTGCAGCACCATGCCAAACTGCTGCCG
>UQEO01000119.1 GCA_900540095.1 uncultured Collinsella sp. | reverse complement strand
GGGGCACCAGAGGAATATCGAGCCCGGTACCGCTACGGTGCCGGGCTCTTCTGGTTCAATGCCATGTCAAAAACGAAGCGCCCGCCTGCTGGGGGAGCAAGCGGGCGCCTGTGAGCGAATATGTTTGCGGCGAAAGCCGCGATGAGCGGTGGGGTGGCGACTAGTTGGTCGTACCGGAATCGTCGCCCGTGCTCGTGCCCGAGCCCGAGCCCGAACCAGAAAGTGCGACCGTCAGCGTGATCGTGCTGTCGGTGGACTGCTTGCCGGTGGGGGAGACGCCCGTAACGGTGGCATCCTCGTTACCGCTCACGGGATTGCCGTTCTGGTCACAGAAGCCAATGTTATAGAAACCGGCGTTGTTGAGCGCGGTAACGGCGGCGGAAATGCTCTTGCCGTACAGGTTGCCCGGGACGGTGGCCTTGCCGGACTTCTTGGCAATGACGACGGTAATCGTGGCGCCGGGCCTCTGCTTGCCGCTGGGGTTCCAGCTGATCACGGTGCCCTCGGTAACCGAGTCGTTCTCCTGGTAGCTCACGTCGACACCAAAGCCTGCCATATCGAGGGCGTTGCGCGCCTGGGCCTCGGTCATGTCGGTCAGGTCGGGGACGGACGTGGTATCCGGGCCGCTCGAGACCTTGTACGAGATGGTCGTGCCCTTCGCGACTTCCTTACCGGCTTCGGTGCCCTGCTCAAAGACCTGGCCCTCATCAGCCTCGTTGGCCTCCTCGGAGGCGTTGCCCTTCAGGCCAACGCTTGCCAGTGCGGCTTCTGCTTGGTCCTTGGTCAGGCCGACAAGTTTGGGAACCTCAACCTTTTCGGAGGGCTTGGGGCCCTTGGAGATTACCAGGTTCACCTTGGTGCCCTTGGTCTTCTTGGTGTTGCCGTTGGGCGTCTGCTCGGCGACCTTGCCCTCGTCGACATCGTCGTTGTAGCTTTGGTCGATGGTGCCGACCTCGAGGCCGGCTTCCTTGATCAGCTCGACGGCAGTCTGCTGGTCCTTGCCCAGCACATCGGGCACGGTGACCTGCTCGCCGCCAAAGAGTCCTGTGGCAAAGGCCACCACGATGCCGATGACGGCAACGGCTGCCACCACGGCGGCGATGATCTTGTTCTTGTTGGATTTGGGCTTTTCGACCTCGTAGGAGCCGGTGGAGCCCGAAACCGAGCTGCGGGCGGTATTTTGGCCGCTCACGCCCGAGACGGGACGCACCATGGCGCGCGTCTGATCGGAAAGCTCGCGAGTCTTGGTGGCGCCCAGCTCACCGGGGGCACCGATGATGCGCGTGGGCTCCGAGACGTTGACGGCACGGCCCGACAGGTAGCTGTTGAGCACCTGACGCAGCTCGTCGGCGGTCTGGAAGCGGTTTGCCGGGTCCTTCTCCATGCACTTGAGGATGATGCGCTCAAGGTCGGCGTCGACACCGGAGTTGATCTGGCTCGGCGGAATAGGCAGCTCGTTGACCTGCTTGAGTGCGACCGAGATAGCGTCGTCACCGTCAAAGGGGACGCGGCCGGTGGCGCACTCGTACATCACGACGCCCAGCGAGTAGATATCCGAGGTGGGGCCGAGGTCCTGACCACGGGTCTGCTCGGGGCTGACGTAGTGGGCGGTTCCCAGCACGTTGTTGTCTTGCGTGAGGTGGCTGTTCTTGGCGCGCGCGATGCCAAAGTCCATCACCTTGATGTTGCCGTCGGGCAGCACCATGATGTTCTGCGGCTTAATGTCGCGGTGGATGATCTCGTGCTTGTGGGCGACCGAAAGCGCGGAGCTGATCTGCGAGCCGATCTGGGCGACCTTCTTGGGGTCGAGGGCGCCGTGGCTCTTGATGCCGCTCTTAAGGTCGGTGCCGCGCAGGTACTCCATGACGATGTAATAGGTGTCGCCGTCCTTGCCCCAATCGTAGACGCCCACGATATAGGGGGAGGAGAGACCGGCTGCTGCCTGGGCCTCCTGCTTAAAGCGTGCGGCGAAGGTTGCGTCGCCAGCATACTGCGGCAGCATGATCTTGACGGCAACCGTGCGGTCGAGGACCTGGTCCTGTGCACGGTAGACGGTCGCCATGCCGCCTGTTCCCACCTTATCCTTGAGGAGGTATCTTCCCCCGAGGACCCTCTGTTCCATTCCTGCTCCTAACATAACTATTCGCTCAACGATGTGTGTAGTACCTACGATGTGGCCGCTGGGGCCGTGTGGCGCGTTGCCGCTAACTCTTCGGCCGCGGCGCGCCTCGGGTGTCCGATTCGATCATGGGCATCACGCTCCCTGTGCGGCAAGCGCCGCAGTCAGGACGATACCGGCGATCTTGGCGGCCTTGACGTCATGCTTGTCGTAATCCTCCAAGGCCACCGAGATGGCGACCGTGGGTGAATCGTAAGGTGCAAAGCCAACAAACATCGAGTTGACGTTGGTGCCGCCGGTCTCGGCCGAGCCGGTCTTGCCGGCGACCTTGACGCCGGGGATCTGGGCATCGGTGCCGGTGCCGGACTGGACGACGGCAAGCATGGCCTGCTTGACCTGGTCGGCCGTGGCGGAGCTGACGGCCTGACCAAGCGAGCGGGACTGCGTGGTCTTGACCACGGTTCCGTCCGGGGCGAGTACCTGGGCTACAAAGTACGGGTCCATGACCACGCCGCTGTTAGCGATGGCGGCGGCAATCACGGCGTTTTGCATGACGGTGGTCTGCGGGCCGGGCGTGTGGTCCATGCCGACAGGCTGGCCGGCGCCGGCCCAGGCGGTCTCCCACTCGGTCATGAGCGACGGGTCGGCCATGATGGAGGCCGCGGAGGTCAGGTCCTGGCCGAGCTTTTGGCCGTAGCCAAAGGCGTTGGCAAACTGTACGAGCGTATTTGCGCCAACTTCGTTTGCCACCTGGCCAAAGACGACGTTGGAGGACACGGCAAAGGCCTGCTGCAGGCTGATGGTGCCGTAGCTCTCGTTGGCAGAGTTGGTGACCGGTGCGTTGCCGATGTCCATGGAGCCGGGCGCCTGGTAGGTGCTGGTAAGGCTGGCGGTGCCGGTCTCGAGTGCCGCGGAAAGCGTAACGACCTTAAACGTTGAGCCCGGCGTGTACAGCGCGTCCATGGCGCGATTGTACATGGAGCCGTCCTCGCCGCCGCCCGTCTGCAGCAGGGCATCGATGTTGGTGT
The DNA here is from genome assembly GCA_900540095.1 of uncultured Collinsella sp. Taxonomy (GTDB): domain Bacteria; phylum Actinomycetota; class Coriobacteriia; order Coriobacteriales; family Coriobacteriaceae; genus Collinsella. Next base: position 610 of record UQEO01000119.1, on the reverse strand, counting down.
TGTCATAGGTGGGCGAGCTGGCACATGCGAGCACCGCGCCGGTACGCGGGTCGATGACCACTACAGCGCCCTTAAAGCCCTTGAGTGCCTGCTCGGCCGCCGTCTGGATGCGCGAGTCGATGGTGAGCTTGGCGGTGTTGCCCGGCTGGGTCTGGCCCGCGAGCGACGCGATGGCGTTGTTCCAGCTGGAGTAGTCCTTAGAACCGGTGAGCGTGTCGTTCATGACGCTCTCGATGGCGGTGGTGCCATACTGCTGACTCACGTAGCCAACCACGTGCGCTGCCAGGTTACCGTTGGGGTAGGAGCGTACGTAGGTGCCGTCCTCCTGCTGCAGCGACTCGGCCAGCGTCACGCCGTCGGACGTGATGATGGAGCCGCGCTGGATGTACTTGGAGCGGGCGATGGTGTGGTTGTTGGTCGGCATGTCCTGATAGTCCTTGGCCTTGATGACCTGGACATAGGTGAGGTTGCCGATAAGGATGGCGAACAGCGCCGTAAAGGCGAGCACCGCGCGGGTTAGACGGTTGGCGAGCGCCACGCGGCCGAGCACACCGGATTCAGGCGTGTCGAGCAGGCGACGACGCATGCGCGAGCCGACGGAATGGCTGGC
>UQEO01000118.1 GCA_900540095.1 uncultured Collinsella sp. | reverse complement strand
GTGACCAGCATGAAATTTAAGGGGAAGTTTGCCAAACCGGCGGGCTCGCAGCGTCGGCTCATTACGCCGTTTGTAAAACGGCGTAATTCTTAGTGTTCGATCCAACAGCGCAGGGTCTCGCCGGCTTGCAGGTGACGCAGATTCTCTGCGGCAATGTCGACCACATTGTTGAGCGTGGCTGCCAGGTGGAACCAGCCGGAGACGTGCGGCGTGATGAGCATGTTGGGCGCATCCCACAGCGGGCTTGTTGCGGGCAGTGGCTCAGGGTCGGTGACATCGACCGCGGCACCGGCAAGGTGTCCGGACTCAAGAGCGGCAACCAGATCGTCGGCAACCACAAGATCGCCGCGGCCGCCGTTGGCAAAGAAGGCGCCCGGTTTCATCGCGGCGAAGAACTCGGCGTTCGCCAGACCGCGGGTCTCGGGTGTGCTGGGCATAAAGGATGCGACGATGTCGGCCTCCGCCAGGCGCTCAGACAGGGCATCCATGCCGTCCATGTCCTCAAACACAATGGGGTAGACGAGCGGATGGCGCTTGATGCCGCGGACGTGCGCGCCCATGCTGCGGCAGAGCGTGGCAAAGTGGCCGCCAATGTCGCCCGCGCCCAACACCAGCACATTGGCATTTTTGAGCGAGGTGACCGGGCCTAAGTCCTCCCAGCGATGCTCGCGCTGCAAGTCGTGATAGCCGGGCAGGTGCTTCATCATGGAAAGGACCATGGCAAACATGTGCTCGCTCACGGCCTGGCCGTAGGCGCCGATTGAGCAAGACAGCTTGGCTTCAGCCGGCACGGTGCCGGCGGCGAGATAGTCGTCATAGCCGGCGGTCTGCAGTTGCAGCAGCTGGAGGTGCTCGCATGCGGTCAGCAGGGAAGGGTCGATGTTGCCCAAGATCACGTCGGCATCGGCGACCTGCTCGCGCGTGATGGCGTCGGCACTCGTGTAGATAAAGTCCTCGCCCGGAGCGCTCGACTCAAGAATTGCGCGATGACGGTCGTTGACGGGCAACAAAACCAGGATGTTCACAAACGGTCCTCTCCGCCCGACCTGCCAAAAGTGGACAGGTTTATTTTGGCAGGTTTTATCAGGCAAAACGCTATAAAAACGCCGGGCTTCGCGATGGTTAACATATCCATCGCGAAGCCCGGCGCATCCACGGCTACCAGCTCAGCAGCTCGTAGCCGTCCTCGGTCACCACGAGCTGTACCTCGCACTGGGCCGAATCGCTGCCGTCCTTGGTGCGCACGCACCAACCGTCACCCTTGCTAATCTTGATGTCGGGCGCTCCGGCATTGACCATGGGCTCGATGGTAAAGACCATGCCCGGGGCCATGATGGTGTCCACATCGGGTGCCTCGGTGGTAAAGCCCACAAACGGGTCCTCGTGGAACTCCTTGCCAATACCGTGTCCGCCGTACTCGCGCACCACGCTAAAGCCGGCGTCCTCGACGGTCTTTTGCACGGCCTCGGCCATAACGGACAACGGTAGCCATGGCTTGACGGCTGCCAGGCCCGCCTCCACGCTGGCGCGGGTGACGTCGACCAGGCGCTGGCGCTCGGCCGAGACCTCGCCGATGCAGAACATGCGGCTCGAATCACTAAAGTAACCGTCCAGGATCGTGGAGCAGTCCACGTTGATAATATCGCCCTCGTGCAGCACATCCGCATCGCAGGGGATACCGTGGCAGACGACGTCGTTGATCGAGGTGCACACGCTCTTGGGATAGCCCTCGTAGTTGAGGTCGGCCGGCGTGCCGCCGTGCTCGACGGTGTAGTCATAGATCATCTGGTCGATCTGGTTGGTGGTCATGCCTGCGGCGATATGCTCGCCCACATAATCGAGCACACCCACGTTGATGGCTGCCGAGCGCTTGATGCCCTCGATATCGGCGGGCGTCTTGTAGAGCGTGCGGGGCAGGACCTCCCAGCCCTCTTCCCACAGGCGCTCGAGGCGCTCATCAAAGGCGCTATGACATTTCTTATATTTTTTGCCGCTGCCGCACCAGCAAGCGTCGTTACGGCCAGGCACGGGTCCGTTGTCAAACATGGCTAACTTCCTTTCATCCGCAGCTAGTATAGCCCACCCACGCGTCCATAAAAGTTGCGATGATATAGTTCCGATTTAAGCGGTTTAACAGCATAAATAGGAACTATATCACCGCAACTGATGGAGTGGGATGGCGGACACTGGCTGCTGCGTGGTTTTGCTAGTAGCTTACCTGGCAGGGAATGCTGAGGGCTTGGACGCGCGCGGCAATGGCGTCGAGCACCTCGGGCGCCGCTTTGGCAAGGCCGGCGACCGGTGTCTCGCGCGCCACCGTGTAGATGGTCGCCTCCTGCGGACGAATGCGCTCGAGTGCCGCGAGCCAAGGGCCAACGAACTCCTCGCCGGTATTGTCGAGAGGCTTGCCCTGGTGTTCGCCGGTCAAAAACATCGTCTGGATAATGACGTGGCCGTTAAAGCTCGCGAACGTCTCGATCTGATGCTCCACATCGTAGGGGCCAACGGGTTGATCGAGCAGCTGGATAAATGCCGGGTCGATCGTATCGAGCTTGAGGATGTTGTCGTCGACCATCATGAGCGCGTCGTGCACTTCGGGGCGGTCGGCGCGCGTGCCGTTGGAGAGCACGGCGATCTTGGAGTTTGGAGCAAGCTCGTCGCGCAGCGCGACAGCGCCGGCGATGGCCTGCGGAAACTCCGGTGCGGCGGTGGGCTCGCCGTTGCCGGCAAACGTGATTACATCGGGCAGGTCACCTTCGACTGCCATCTCGCGCAATTTGGCCTCCAGGGCGTCGAGCACCACGGCAGCCGTGTTATACGATTCGTGGCAGGGGCGCTCGGCATTGAGACCGTTCTCGCAGTAGATGCAGTCGAACGTGCAGATTTTGCCGCTGGCCGGCATCATGTTGACGCCGAGCGAGAGACCAAGGCGACGGCTGCGAACGGGCCCAAAGATGGGGCTGGCATTTAGAAACGTAGACATAGGCATATGCTCCTCAAGACAATTGTGCCTAAGCATAGCATCGGCTCCAAAGCAAGGTGCGGGCCCTTGCTTTACAAGTTTCGTTTTTTCACGTCGCTCATTATGCGGTGCCATGAAAAGCCTCGGGTCGGGTACAGTTAATCTGTTAACAAGGCGTAAGGCAATGCGGGCCCATCCAACCGTACTGACGTGCAACTGGATGGGCGTTGATGATGGGGGCACAACATGGATTTTACGGTCGAGAATGCGGGCACCACGATTGCCTGTCGCGAATATGCCGGCCCGGATGTGTCGCCTGATGCTCCTGCTTTGGTGTGCGTGCACGGCGCTTGTGTCGACGGCACATTTTTCGACGGTATCGCTTGTGAGCTCAGCCGCAACTACCGCGTAATTGCCTACGACCGCCGCGGCTGCGGTGGCAGCAGCGATGCGGCAGACGGCAGCTATGATCTTGCCGCTCAGGCCGCCGACCTGCAAGCCGTGATCGAACACGTTGGCGCTCCGGCAAATGTGCTTGCGCATAGCGCCGGTACGTTGGTGGCGCTGGAGCTTCTTCGCACCGAACCCCATCTCGTCGCCCGTGCGATTCTGCATGAGCCGGCTGTGTCGGCCGAAGGCGTCGGTATGGGCGCAGCTCCGGTTTTGCTCGATATGATTGCGGCTGGAAAGGTTTCAAGGGCGCTCCGGCTTTTCTTGGGAGCCCTCGGCGACCTGGACCCCGAGGCTCCCGGGACGACCGAAGCGGAAGTCAAACATGCCCTGCGCAATGGTCGTTGCTTTATGGCCAATGAATACGGAACAAATATGACATATGCTCCCGACTGGGAGCGCACCCGCACGTCAAAGGCAGTGTCGGCCTTGTTTTTGGGTGAGCTTTCGGTCGATACGCCCCGCGAGGCTGGTACGCGAGCGGCTGGCGGAAATCTCCAGTTCCCCCCGTAACATCTA
>UQEO01000117.1 GCA_900540095.1 uncultured Collinsella sp. | reverse complement strand
CATATAAGGGCTCGGCAAAGCCGAGCCACCAAATTTGCATCAGCTCCCAGAACATGTTTGAGAACTGTGCCTGAAGTACGTATTTGCAGGCCCCGAATCGGTGTTGCCTCCCGGCGCATTCCGCAGGGGGGAGCGATATTTTGCAGCACGAAGTGCGAAGCAAAATATCGCTCATGCCCGAGGACGCGCCGGGAGGCAACACCGATTCGGGGCCGAACATATAGATCTACCAGCGCATTTACAAATTCGTAAACTTTTTTGAAAAAAGTGCTTGCACAGTTCTCGAATCATAGGTTATTATCTTCCTCGTTGAACGCGCGGGTCCAACAAAACGAACTGCGAATCAACAACATAGCATGTCGGAGTGGCGGAATTGGCAGACGCGCTAGCTTGAGGTGCTAGTGACCGCTTTTTGGTCATGCGGGTTCAAGTCCCGCCTCCGACACCATCGCATTTGAGAAGCCTCTTCGGAGGCTTTTTTGTTACCGATAGACGGTGGGGTCCACGATGGAAACGCTTGAACGTAACGAGTGGGCAGACGTTGCCCAACTAGTCGAGATCACGAGCGATGCTGTCATCATCTGTGAGCTCGACGGAACCATTCTGCATGTGAATAATCGCTTACTTGGTTTGATGTGCGAGGAACGCGCCGACGTCATCGGTGGAGATGTTAAAGACGTCCTGTACTCATCCGCTTTTGAACGTGCGACGGAACATCGTCTGCCATTTGAAACTGATGGCTCCGAGAACGAACTGATACTCAAGCTGAGTGACGGCTCCTTTATCCCCGTCTTGGTTCGTGCGGGCTCCGTAACGCCTCCACGCATCTTTGGGCGCCGCGCGCCACGTGTCCTGGTGGCGCTCCATAGCATCGAAGAACAGTATTCGCACGACCGTCAGCTCAAGCGTGCGTTATCGGAGCTTAGAGTGGCGAACAAGCGCCTCTCTGGCACGCTCTCGGTCATTATGAGCACTGTGGGCTCCGATGAGTTACCCAGTCTGCTTGATACCGTTTTAAACCAACTTGTAGGAACGCTCGATGCTTCGGGTGCCGCTATCTATTTTTCTGAGAGCGGCGGTTTTAAGCTTCGCGGTGTCTCCAAGGAGCTGCACGACAGCTACCTGCCCGAGTTTTTGCCGTATGGCGCGGGCATTCCGACGTATGTTCTTCGCGAGTCGCGTGCCTGTCGCTTGTCGATTCAGCAGGACCTTGAGGGCGATAGGGCCGCCTCCGGTATGTTCATGGACCTGGATAATCGTTCTAAGCACCTGTTGCGCATGCAGGATATGCCTCCGTACCGCAGCGAGATCTGTCTTCCCGTTTTTTACGGTACGCAGATCCTTGGCGTGTTGGAAGTTGGTTGGAAACGCCCCCAGGCACCGCTCGCCTATGACGTTAATGTACTTGAGGTCATTTGCGATTACCTGTCTATCCAACTGGTCGGCATGGCATCGAGTCTTCGCTCTCGTCGCACGGCCGAGCTTGGCCGCTCGCTCAATGTCTTACGTGATGAGTTGTTTACCTTTCTAGACGATTCCGTCGCGGCTACCCAGGCGGTATCGTCCGAGATCTGCAATATGCTCAACTGCCATTTTTGCCCTGTTGAGTATGACGCCAGTCTGGATTCCTACGTCATAGATTTTGAAGGCGGCAGTCGCGTTGCTTTGCCGGACGATCCCGAGAAGCTTTTCTTTTCCACGACGGCGCCAGCGGCACGTCTGGGGGCTGGCCCTGATGGCTTTGAGGCGTCTGTTTTGGGGGGTACGAGTGCCGAGGACCTTAAACACGTCCGTATAACTCGCGTTGACGAATCGATGCCTATGGGAGGCTGGCTTAGGGCGCATGGTCTGCCTTGTCAAGGTCTCTACGTCGACTCCGGCATCGAGGCGGGGCACCCGCGCTCTGAGGGCGATGGCAAGCACAGTAACGACGCGATTGTTCCTGCTTCTGTTGCGAAGAGCCCGACGACGCGCGCGCTGCTGCTTCGTGATGGTAGCCAAGAGCCGATTGATGACCTTGAATATGACTACTTGGTGCACTTGGCGCATGACTTTGAACTGATCTACGAAGGCGAATCTCAAAAGCGCGAGGAGCGCCATATCGCTCAGACGCTCCAGATCGGCATGAGAAATTCCCTGGGGGATGTTCCGGGTATCGCAACCGATTCGGTGTACCTGTCGGCCACGAATTCGGCGTTGGTCGGAGGCGATTTCTATACGCTCATTCGTCTTCCCGACGACTGCGCCGTCATGATTCTGGGTGATGTGTCTGGCAAAGGCATTGAGGCCGCATCGATGTCCGCGCTCGTCAAGACGGCCCTGACGGCATATGCCTGGGAGGGCGCTGGACCGGCCCGCATGGCACGCTCCCTTAACAGCATGCTCATGGGCTTTTCGAGGGTCGAGACGTTCGTGACGGCCTTTATCGCCAAGATTGACCTTAAAGCCGGACGCGCAACGTATTGTTCGGCGGGCCATCCTCCGACCATGGTCATCAGGCCAGAGTCGATGCCGCTGGGTGGCGGCGAGGCCCGTGGGGGAGAGGTTGAGCTGCTTGGATGCCAATCGGGCGTAATCGGTGCCTTTGAGAGCATGGTGTACGAGACAGGCGTGTTTACGTTTGCCCCCGGCGACATGCTCTTCATGTATACGGATGGAACGATTGAGGCCCGCGACCGCACCGGAGCGTTCTTTGGCGAGCAGCGCTTGCGCGACCTTCTGCTCTCTGTCTCGGGTGAGGGCGTATCGGGCATTTGCGGCAAGGTCTTGGGCGAGCTTGACCGATTTACCGAATCGGCGCTGGACGATGACATTGCATTGGTGTCCCTTGAGTTTTTACGGGGTCGTTCATAGACGACGCTGGGCGGGCTGAATCCGTACGGTTGGGGAAACGAATGCATCGAGTGGGCTTTTTTGGGGAACCATGGTCGTATGAATGAGTGGAATGACATAGCGGTTTTGACGCCACCAGGCGATATCGACATCGCCACGGTGCCTGCGCTGCGTCGGCGGTTGGATGCTTTGATTGGCCGCGGCGTGCGTCGTGTCGTCATCAACTGTCAGGCTGTTAGCTTTATCGATTCTACGGGCTTGGCATTCCTGCTTACGCGCGCTCGTGAGCTTATGAGGCGAGAAGGCCTGCTTTCGCTCGTCAATGCATCAGGTGAAGTTGTTCGCTTTTTGGAGATTGCTCGTCTTGTCGATATCCTTCATGTCGTGGGGCCGGCACGGGAGTCAATTCCTGCCATTCCGGTGGGGGAGCTGCCTCGCTGGAGTAAGAGCGTTGAGGTCCGTCAGGGTATCGAGAATCTTCCATACTACCGACATCGCATCGCCGAACTCCTTGAATCGCTTCCGTTGCGCCGTGACGAGCGCTACGATGTCGCATTGGCGTCGGGGGAGGCGCTGGGTAATGCCTATGACCATGCGGGCGGTATCGGGTGCGTCCTGACGGTTCAGGCCTATGGCGATCGCGTTGTGGTTGAGGTGCTTGATCGAGGTGCCGGCTATTCTATCGATGAAACGAGCGAACCGGTCGCATCCGAGGAACGCGGCCGTGGCATCAAGCTTATGCGTATGCTCGTCGATAACGTGGAGGTTGCTCGTCGTACGGACGGCGCCGGCACGCGCGTGCAGATGGTGAAGCTGTTTAGCGGAGCGCTGGAATCGTGTGCCTAGCCAATCGCTTTAGCGCGTTTAGCTACTAAGAACATGCGGCAGACAAGTTTTTTGAAAAAAGTACTTGCGTCTTTTGGACAACTCGCGTAAATTAATAACCCGCAAGCGGACATGGCTCAGTTGGTAGAGCACAACCTTGCCAAGGTTGGGGTCGCGGGTTCGAGCCCCGTTGTCCGCTCCATTGCATTTCCGGACCGTTTAGGCGGTCCTTTTTCGGCGAAGTGGCCAAGTGGTAAGGCAGAGGCCTGCAAAGCCTTTACCCCCGGTTCGAATCCGGGCTTCGCCTCCAGGCAACATCCGGGCGCTCCGGCGCCCGTTTTGTTTTACATATGCGGACATGGCTCAGTTGGTAGAGCACAACCTTGCCAAGGTTGGGGTCGCGGGTT
>UQEO01000116.1 GCA_900540095.1 uncultured Collinsella sp. | reverse complement strand
CGAAAAGCTCCTTTTCCCCCCAAACCCCCCGGCCGTTCTCGGCAGCCGCTGCACGGTGTTCATGAACAGCAGCGTCGTTTCCGAGCAGCGGCGCGGTAAGGGTCCGGGCGACATCATGGCCGGTCTCTGCCGTTCGATTATCGAGAACGTGTTCACCAAGGTCATTCGCGTTTCAAATCTCAACCGTCTGGGCGACAAAGTCGTCGTCCAGGGCGGCACGTTCCGAAACGACGCGGTGCTGCGCGCATTCGAGCAGTATCTGGGCAAACCCGTCACGCGTGCGCCCCACCCGGGGCTGATGGGCGCTATCGGTATCGCCCTGCTCGCGCGCGAGGAATGCCGCAAGGGCGACGCCGGCACGTCGTTTATCGGGCTCGATGCCGTGGAGCGCTTCGAGCATCGCGAGTTCGGCGGCGTTACCTGCCGTCGGTGCAACAACCGCTGCCAGCGCGCGGTCGTGGCATTTGGCGACGGCTCGCTTTACGTCACGGGCAATCGCTGCCCGCGCGGCGGCGCCATCTCATGGGATGAGCTCGTGCGCGAGGTTCCCGCGGCGGAGGAGCTGCGTCCGCAGGGTGCTTGCGAGGCACAGGCACCCGGCACGGGGCGCGACCGGACCGCGGCTGCCCCCAATCTCTTTGTCGACCGCGAGAAGCTGCTGTTCGAGTCGTACCCCACGGTTCCCGTCTGCGGGGGGCGCGATGTCACGATCGGCATTCCCCGTGTGCTCGAGTTCTGGGACACCATGCCGTTCTGGTCGACGTTCTTCAGCACGCTCGGCTTTAAGGTGCGCGTCTCGGGACGCAGCACCAAGGCGATGTACGAGCGCGGTCTGGCGCACGTCACATCCGACACCGTGTGCTTCCCGGCCAAGCTCGTCCACGGGCACATCCGCAATCTCGTCGACGCCGGCGTCGACCGCATCTTCATGCCCATCATCACGACGGTGCCCACCGAAAACACCGCCTCTACCAGCGAGTGGATGTGCGCCGTCGTAAAGGGATACCCCTACGTGATGCGCAATTCCGATAACCCGGAGGAGCGTTTCGGCGTTCCGTTCGATACGCCGCTGTTCCACTGGTACGACGAGGGCGACCGAAACCGCCAGCTCAAGGCGTGGTGCAAGGAGACCTTCGATATCGATGCCGACCTGGTTGCCAAGGCGACCGAGCAGGCGGACCGCGCGCAGGAGACGTTTGAGAACCAGCTGCAGCTGCGCGGCAGGCAGGTGCTCGAGAACGTGCGCGAGGACGGCGGCTACGCGGTGGTGATCGCTTCGCGCCCGTACCACAACGACCCGCTGGTCAACCACGGGCTGCCCAAGCTCTTCTCTGAGCGCGGCATCCCCGTGCTGACGCCCGATGCGGTGCCGGGGGTCTGCAACGTCGATCTTTCCAACAGCCGCATCGACATCGTGAACAACTACCATGCGCGCATGCTGTCGTGCGCGGTCATCGTCGCATCGACGCCCGAGCTCGAGCTCGTGCAGATGGGCAGCTTCGGCTGCGGCCACGATGCGTATCTCACCGACGAGATCGCGCGCATGATGGGCGAGATGGGCTCCAAGGTTCCGATGATGATCAAGCTCGATGAGAGCGACGTCGCCGGTCCCATGGGCATTCGCGTGCGTTCGTTTATCGAGTCGGTCAACCGTCGTCGCGCGGAGGAGCGTGCCGAGGGCGCCCGGGTGCACGCGGTCCATCCGCTCGACGACCCGTATAAGGTCAAGTACACCAAGCGCGACCGGCACGACAAGATCGCGCTGGTCCCCAACACCTCCCATGCGTTCTGCAGGCTCATGACCGCGGCGATGCGCAATCAGGGCGTGCGCGCCGAGGCCCTTGATATCGGGCGCGAGGATGCCATCCGCCTGGGCAAACGCTATGTGCACAACGACATCTGCTTCCCCGCGCAAATCGTGATCGGCGAGGCGCTCGCGGCACTCGAGAGCGGTAAGTACGACCCGCACAACGTCGCCGTGGTGACTGGCAAGTATATCGGCGACTGCCGCCTGACGCACTACATGCCCCTGCTGCGCCGCGCGCTCGACGACGCGGGATACGACTATGTCCCGGTGCTCACCAACGACGACGTCGATGCCCACAATGCGCATCCGGGCTTCAAGCTCGGCCTTGGCCCGAGCATCCAGATCGCCTACGGTCTTCCCATGATCGATGCCCTCGAGGCCATGCTTAGGCGCATCCGTCCCTACGAGCTCGAGAAGGGCGCGGCGGACGCTGCGTTCGACCGCGCGCTCGATGAGGTTATCGAGGGCATGGAGCGCTCCGGGCTGAGAGGCCAGGCGACGGGCTTCAAACGCGCGCTTGCGATCATGGACGCCGTTCCGTACGACCGCTCGAACCCGCATCCGACCGTTCTCATCGTGGGCGAGTACCTGCTCAATTTCCATCTCGGCGCCAACCACGAGATCGAGCGCTACCTCGAGGACAACGGGCTCGAGGTCATCGAGGCGCGCATGACCGACGTGATCCGCAAGACCTATTTCTACAAGCATGCGCAGTCGCGCGAGTTCCACGTCGACCTGTCGCTGCCCGAAAAGGCCTGGTACGCCACGGCGGACAACCTGTTCGAGCTCGCGCACGACCGTTGCGACCGCCTGGGCGCGGCGAGCCCGCTCTACGAGCCGCCGACGCGCATGCCCGAGCTCGTGCGCGCGAGCGATAAGATCCTGCACCATACGTTCGATGCGGGCGAGGGCGTGCTGATTCCGGCGGAGATCCTCGAGCACGCCAAGCGCGGCTGCCGCAACTTCGTGATCCTGCAGCCGTTCGGGTGTCTGCCCAACCATGTCGTGGGGCGCGGGCTCATCCATGCGCTCAAGGAGCAGTATCCCACGGCGCAGTTCCTGCCGCTCGACTACGATCCCGACGTGAGCTTCGCCAACGTGGAGAACCGTCTTCAGATGCTCATCATGAACGCCAAGGCGCAGGGGTGCGGTGAGGCGCATGGCGAGACCGCGTAAGGACGCCGATGCGCCCGATGCACGCACCCGTATCATCGAGGCGTTTTGGGAGCTCATCGAGAACAACAGCATCTTCGAGCTGTCGGTTGGCGAGGTGACCCGCGCCGCCCAGTGCAATCGCGGAACGTTTTACTACTATTTTCACGATTTCGATGAACTCGTCGCCATCGCCATAGCCCAGCTGCTGCAGGATAACGAGCTCATCACCGATGCCCTCTGGCATTTTTCGAGCGAGGGCGACCTTTCGGCGTTCGACCGGCGCGACGTCCGCTGCCTGCTGCGGCGCATCGTCATCACCATGAGGGCGGGTGCCGCCGAGCAGGTCGTGCAGGGCATCCATACGATCATCATCGACCGCGTGAGAGAGATCGTCCACCCCGACGGAGAAGAGCTCAAGGCAGATTCGAGCTTTGCGGTGGGCTTTCTGGTCTCGGGCATCATGGGCTTTGTGATGGCGGTCGGCTTTGCCCGGGAGGGCGGCGAGGAGATAGACCTCGAGCAGCCGGGGGACAGCGCGTGCGCGTACCTGAGGGCGGTCGCCATGCAGACGGTGGAAACGGTCGCGCAAGTCGAGGGCGTCGATACATCCGAGCTGCTCGAACGCGTCTCCAAGGAGGCCGATGCCTATCGCGCATCGCGTGCGACGAGTCCCGACGTGGTGAAAGACGCCTAGGGTTTCTCTTGCGGGGCGCCTGTCGCGCATCGCGCGGTGAGTCCCGCGATGCGGTCATAACCTGCATTCATGTGAGCCGGGTTTATAGATATTCCTCCAGCTGTTAACATAGACAACCTGTGGGTAAAGAGACAAAAGCGCCGCCGACGGGCGGGCGTTTTGATTTCGATGAACTCATGTAAGGAAACGAGCATGTTAGATAGATTTACCGATCGAGCGCGCAAGGTCATGTCGATGGCCAAACAGGAGGCGCTCGATCTGCACTCAAATAAGGTGGGCACCGAGCACCTGCTGCTCGCACTCGCCAAGGAGGACGAGGGCATCGCTGCCGAGGCGCTGCGCTCGCTTGATATCTCCTACGACGACATCATGGACACCCTCAAGGAGGTCCAGACCACGGTTCCCGAGCCCAGCGAGGAGACCGAGGCTGCCAAGCTTGCCTTTACGCCGCTCGTCATCAGCGTGATGGAGCGCTCCTTCCGCGTGGCACGTGAGAACAACCAGACCTACGTGTCGACCGAGCACTTGCTGATTGGCATCGTCGAAGAGGGTAACGGCATGGCCATGGACATCCTCATGCGCCTGGGTGTGTCGTCCGCCTCCATCAAAAAGGCTATCGAGAAACTTACCGCCAAGGACCAGGACAAGAAGCGTCCGCTCGCCGGCGCCGGTGCCGGGCGTCCCGGTGCGGGCCTGCCGTTCTTTAGCGGCTCCCCCCCCCGGCCGCCAAAAGGGGGGGGGGCAGGTCGAG
>UQEO01000115.1 GCA_900540095.1 uncultured Collinsella sp. | reverse complement strand
AGACCGTCCAGGGGGGGGTACCGGCAACCGTCGTCGCCATCCATGACCGCTTCTACGATGCCAAGGTTCCCGATTGGCTTGGCACGTTCTCGGGCTCCTCGCTGGTCTACCTCATCAGCTTTTTTGCCGTGTTTGCCCTTGCCGCTATCTCGGCCGCCATCGTTCCCTTCGTATACGCTGTGACCGAAACGCTGCGCCACGCACTTGTAGGCGTCGGCCCCTTCGGCGTGGGCGTCTTTGTGTTTTTGGAGCGAGCGCTCGAGCCCATGGGCTTGCACCATTTGCTCTACATGCCCATCTACTACGACAATTTGGTCATTAACGACGGCATCTACGCCACGTGGACCAACTTGCTTCCCATCCTGTCGCACAGCACGCGCCCCCTCAACGAACTTGCGCCCTGGGCCGGTTTCACCGCCACCGGCTGGAGCAAGCTCTTTGGCCTTCCCGCCATCGCGGCAGCATTCTATTTCACCGCCAAACCCGAACGCCGCGCCGGCCTTAAGGCCATCCTTTGGCCCGCCATCGTCGCCTCGGTGGTCTGCGGCATCACCGAGCCGCTCGAGTTTCTCTTTATGTTCACCTATCCCGGACTCTTTTTGCTCTACGCCGTCCTATCCTCCTGCCTTGCCATGGCCATGAACTTCTTTGGCGTCGTCGGCATCTTCTCGGGTGGCTTTATGGAGATGGCTGCCTTCAACTTTATCCCGCTCATGCGGACGCATGCCGGCTCCTACCTTTTGGCGCTCGGTATCGGGCTGATGTTTAGCGCTGTCTTTTTTCTGGTCTTCCGGGGCCTCATTCTGGCTTTCGACCTAAAAACCCCAGGCCGCGAAGATCATATCGCCGGCGATGCGGCGCTCGCACGTCTGACGGGAAAGAGCCCTGCCAAAGAAGGCGCGGCCCAAAACGACACCGACAACCAATCATCCCAAGATCACTTGCTCGCTGAGCAAGTCGTCGCGCTCTTGGGTGGCGTTAGCAATATTGTAGGAGCGACCAATTGCGCCACGCGTCTGCGCGTTGAGGTCGCAGACCCTTCCGTTGTCGCAGACAACGCAGCCTTCGTCGCGGCGGGCGCCAAGGGCCTCATCGTTACCGGCAAAACGGCTCAGGTAATCATTGGCGTTTCCGTTCCCCGTATCAAAGAGCACTTTGATCGAATCATGGGGCTCGAGCCGGGCTTTGTCCCCACCATCCCACCCTCCCCCACCGTTGGAATCGCAAAAAAGAACGGCGACATCTGCTTCTTCGACATCGACGGTACGCTCGCCTGGCAAGATCCCAAACTCGCCCAAGAGCTCCCCGAGGATGAGCGAGACCTCTCCCCCTATCCCAATGAAGCGGTCTCGCAAGCCATCCGTGATTTTGTTGCCAAGGGCAACATGGCGTTTATCTGCACAGGGCGCACGCTGAGCTGCATCCACCCAAAGCTGCTCGAGCTGCCCTGGACCGGCATCGTCTGTCTTGCGGGCGGTTACGCCGAGATCAACGGACACGCAATTCGCGATCTGTCGATGACGCCCGGCATGCTGCAGCGCCTTGCCCCCTATCTTGAGCAGTCGGGCGAGGTCATCCGCTTTGAGGGCCTCAACGGCGTCGTGCGCATGAGTGCCGATGCCCCCGATGCTCCCGGATACGCGCGCACCCTGGGCGACGCAGTCACGCAGCTGCAACATTACAGTGCTTACAAGATCTTGATGTCTACATCGCTCGCTAACCACATCGCTCAAGATAAGGCACTTGAGCCGCTGCTGTGCTTTAACGAGCTCGAACTCGAGGTAACCGAAATCTCGCCCCGCGAATGCACGAAGCGTGGGGGCATCCAGTCTGTACTCGACGCCCTCGATCCCCACCACGGAACCGTATACGGCATCGGCGACGCCAGCAATGACGTCTCGCTGATGAACGCCGTCGATGTCGGTATCGCCATGGGTAATGCGCCGGACTATCTCAAAAAGCGCGCCGACTACATCACCGACTCGGTCGACAAAGATGGCGTCGTCAAGGCGCTCGAGCACTTTAGGCTTATATAAGCAGCCGGCACGCGCACACGTCCCGTTTCCCCAAATCGCCAAAACAGACGCGCCGGCAACTCCAATGTGGCAATATGGTATCTGCACACCGCAACGATGCAACCTAAGAAAGAATGCGAGAACCCGTGTCCAGTCCGTTTACCAGCTTTTTAGCCCAGCACTTTGACCAGATCAACGACTGTCTGGCCACATTCTTTGACGGACAGGCGACCTCTGCCGATATCGAGCGCTACCTGTATACCCCGCTTTCGGCATTTACCGCCAATGCCGGCAAGCGCCACCGCCCGCTTATCTGCATGCTCGCCGCCACCGCAGTGGGCGGCAGCTTTGAGAGCGCCCGCAGCGCCGCGGCGGCCATCGAGCATTTCCAGTCGGGTGCGCTCATCCATGACGACATCGCCGACAACGGCCAGCTGCGCCGCGGCAAGCCCTGCATGCACCTCACCGAGGGCACGGGGCTTGCTATCAACTGCGGCGACCTGGCACTTACCATGGTCACCAAGACGGTTCTCGACGATCCCACGCTTGAGGCAGACGTAAAGCTGCGCGTACTCCACGAGCTCACCGAGATGATCGTCCGCACCATCGAGGGTCAGGCGCTCGACTTGGGCTGGGTCCGTGACGGGCGTTTTGACATCTCGGTCGACGATTATCTAGACATGGCGACGCACAAGACCGCGTACTACAGCGGAGCCACGCCGCTTGCCGCTGGAGCCATTATCGGCGGCGGCAGCGAGGAGCAAATTGAGGCACTGCGCGCCTTTGGCCTGCACACGGGCCTTGCCTTCCAGATTCAAGATGATCTGCTCAACTTGATCGGTACCAAAGAGGCCGCCAACAAGGACTTCCGTACCGATATCACCGAGGGTAAGCGCACGCTCGTTGCCGTGCACGCCCTGTCTGATGAGCGCTATCACGATGAGATTGAAGCGATCCTCTCCTCGGGCACCGAGGACCCCGCGCAGCTCGCGCGCGCCGTGGACATCTTCCAGGAGACCGGCTCTATCGATTACGCCCACGCCTACGCGCTGGACCTGACCGCTAAAGCCAAGGCCGCCATCGAGGACGTTTCGCTCGACCCGCATGCACGCGAACTGTTCCTCTCCATGGCAGATTTCTTTGTGGAGCGCCTTAACTAGCGGGGGTTATAAAACCTGTCAGCAGCGTATTTGGGTACAACTTGCTACACTGTTGAGTGCATGTTTATGCATCCCTTTGCGTTGTCTATCCGACACACGCTCAAATAGTACGAATGGTACGCCGAAAGGGGTTCGTTCATGGAACCTATTACAACGGGCATGCAGGGAGCAGCCGTCGAGGACGTCCAGTCCCGCCTTCTGCAGCTCGGCTATACAATCGATGACACCGAGGTTGCCGACAAGCGCTTTGGCACCACCACCGAACAGGCTGTTGGCACCTTTAGGCTCGATAGCGGCCTTGCCGCTGGCTGTGCCGTCGATATCCCCTGCTGGAGCGCCCTGGTCGACGCCTCGTATAAGCTGGGCGACCGCACGCTCTATCTGCGCATGCCCAATTTCCATGGCGCCGACGTGCAGGCCCTGCAGCGCGCGCTCAACGTTTTGGGCTTTGCCTGTGGCGAGGACGATGGCTACTTTGGCCCTCACACCGAGGCGGCCCTTCAGCAGTTCCAGGAAAACGTCGGTCTGTTTGCCGACGGTATGGCTTTCCAGGATACCTACGCCTACATCAACCGCCTGCACCACGTATGGGAGGGTAAACCTTCGGTGACCGAGGCCGAATCGCGCATCGGCTTTGCCCGCGCGGCCAACGTACTCGAGCGTTTCCAGATTGCCGTCATTGGCGAGGACCCTATCGCGCGCAGCGTAGCATCGCGCATGTGGAACATCGCCACGGCGACGACCGACAACAGCGGTATGATGCTTTGCGATTCCGAGGTTCCGACCGACGTTGACCTGGTGCTCGAGATCGCAAGCGACGAGCTGCCCGCCGACGCCGCTCCGCGCGCTACGATTGCCCTCGCCGAGTGCCACAACCTGGCCCAGCGCATCCGTACTGCCAATGTCGCCGCGCAGCAAAAGCCGGCACGCATCCGCATTGAGCTCACCGGCATGACGCGCTACAACGGCACCTTCACTGCCAGCGACGCCCAGACGCTCGCGGTACGCCTGCTCGATGGCGTTTGCGATGCCCTCGCAGATTAGGTAAACTAGACGAGTTGCTTTTGGCAACACCCATACTGGGACGTAGTTCAACGGTAGAACTCCGGTTTTTGGTGCCGGCTGTTGGGGGTTCGAATCCCTCCGTCCCAGCCAAGGTAACTGAGCGCCCTGGGCTTTCATCAGCCCGGGGCGCTTTCTTGTGGGCAAGCGAAGGGATTCGAACCCGCCAGGGTGCGGAGCTGAGGAAACGCGAAGCGTTTTCCAGCGCAGCACGCAAGGAGCGAAGCGACGCAGCGGCACGCGGCCGCCGAAAAGGCGGACGCGGAATCCCTCCGTCCCATATCAGCCGAGAGCGCTGTTAGCGTCGGAATAATTTAGCCAAATATAGTCGGCCGAGATTGACCAATCCCG
>UQEO01000114.1 GCA_900540095.1 uncultured Collinsella sp. | reverse complement strand
CTGCGCAAGACGGAAAGCACATTAAGTGCTTTCCTTTGCGTGCGGAACTCGCGACGAACTAAACAGCCAGGCACGCTATGCACGTTCGTCATCATCCCGGTAGGTATCTGATAAAAGAAGGTGCGCCGGCTTTCGCCGGCGCCTTATAAGGGGTTTAGTTGGTTGCTATCTTTTTTGCAGCCTGCTCTACGTAGCTGGCCATCTCATCGACGTCGCAGACGTCTTCGAAGCGGACGGGTTTGGACTCGAGCTCGGCGAGTTGGGCCGGGGCGACCGTATTGGTTGTCTGCTCGAGCACGCGCATGGCCTCAAAGTCGTCCTCGGGAACGTCGAGCCCCAGGGCGTCGCAGCAGGCGCGCGGGAACTTGTAGGGGCTGGCGGTCGAAAGCAGCACGCGGGCCTTGGCGCCCTCGGCGGGGGCGACCTTTTCAAAGACGTGATAGCCGCAAGCGGTGTGCGGGTCGATCACATAGCCGTTTGCATCCCAGCAGTTCTTGATAGCAGCGCGGACCTCGTCCTCGCTGGCCCAGCCGCAGCCAAACACACTCTGGATCTTGGCCAGCAGCTCGGCGGGCACCTCATAGCGACCAGTCTGTGCCAGCTGCTCCATAAGGCCGGCAACGAGTTCGCAGTCGCCATCGGACAGGAAATAAAGCATACGCTCCAGGTTGGAGCTAATAAGGATGTCCATCGACGGCGAGATGGTCGTGAAGAACGGGCGGTTGCGGTCGTAAACGCCGGTGGTCAGGAAGTCAGCGAGCACGTTGTTCTTGTCGCTGGCCACGACGAGTTTGGCGACGGGCAGACCCATGCGCTTGGCATAGTAGCCGGCCAGGATATCGCCAAAGTTGCCGGTCGGCACGCAGAACTCCACGGCATCGCCGGCCTCGATGGCGCCGGCGCGCAGCAGCTGCGCATAGGCGGCAAAGTAGTAGACGACCTGCGGTACCAGGCGGCCAACGTTGATGGAGTTGGCGCTCGAAAGCACCGTGCCAGCGGCCTCCAGGCGCTCGGCAAGCTCCTTATCGGCAAAGATGCGCTTGACGGCGCTCTGGGCGTCGTCAAAGTTGCCGCGGATGCCGCAGACGGCGACGTTGTCGCCCTCCTGCGTGGACATCTGCAGGTTCTGGACGCGGCTGACCTTGCCCTCGGGATAAAAGACGGTGATGCCCGTGCCCGGAGCGTCGGCAAAACCGGCGAGCGCGGCCTTGCCCGTGTCGCCCGATGTGGCGGTGACGATCATGATGCGCTCGGTGCCGCCGTCCTTGGCGGAAGTGCGGGCCATCAGACGGGGGAGCATCTGCAGGGCGACGTCCTTAAAGGCGCTCGTGGGGCCGCCAAAGAGCTCCATCACATAGGTCTGGGGGGAGTCAGCGCCCGGCGCAGCGTCGAGTTTGACGAGCGGCGTAACCTCTTCACTCGCAAACGTGCCGCGGTATGCCTCGTCGACACACGCCGAAATTTCTTCGGCCGTGTAATCATTCAGTAACATTCCCAACACATCTTGAGCGATTTCAAAGTACGATTTATCTGCAAGCGAGCTGATATCGACCTGCTGAGTGCCAAGCTCGTCCGAGACAAACAAACCCCCGTCGGGAGCGATGCCGGTGCGGATTGCCACCTTACTTGAGCACGATAAAGTGCGTCCTCGTGTACTATGATAAGTTCCCATATAACACTGCTCCTCGGATGCCTTGGTCCCAATCGGTGAACCCATGGTATCAGAGCGCGCAAAATAGGTTCGCAGAGGCTTTTTAGAAAGGTAACCTCCAGTCCATGATTAAGATTGCCAAGTTTGGCGGCTCGTCGGTCGCCGACGCCGAACACTTCAAGAAGATCAAGGCCATTGTCGACGCCGACCCGGCCCGCCGTTTTGTGGTGGTTTCTGCCTGCGGCCGCCGTTTTAAGGGCGACACCAAGGTGACCGACCTGCTCTACCTGGTTAACGCGCACGTCAAGTACCACGTGTCGTGCGAGGAACTGCTCGAGGACATCGGCCAGCGCTATTTTGATATCGCTGACGAGCTGGAGCTCACCTATCCCATCCGTGAGGAGTTCGCGGCTTTTGCTGAGCGCGCCCGCTCGGGCGGTTACTCCACCGAGGAGCTCGTGAGCCGCGGCGAGTACTTCACCGCTCGCCTGATGGCTGAGTACCTGGGTCTGCCGTTCCTGGACGCCGCGACGGTTGTGGCGTTCCATCACGACGGTACGCTCAGCATGAACCGCACCTCCGAGCTGGTGCAAGAGTACGGTCAGCAGGGCGGCTTCGTTATGCCTGGCTTCTACGGCGCGACGCGCGAGGGCCAGATTAAGCTGCTGGATCGTGGCGGCGGCGATATCTCGGGCTCGATCCTGGCCAAGTGCTTGGGAGCCGATCTGTACGAGAACTGGACCGACGTCTCGGGCTTCTACTCTGCCGACCCGCGCATCGTGCCCGAGGCTCAGCCCATCGCCCGCGTTACCTACGAGGAGCTGCGCGAGCTTTCGTACATGGGCGCGAGCGTCCTGCACGAGGAGGCTGTGTTCCCCGTGCGCGAGGCCGGTATTCCGCTGGTCATCAAGAACACCAATGCGCCGCAGGACCCCGGCACTATCATTAGCGAGACGGCCGATGAGGGCGAGGCGGAGCCCATTATTACCGGCGTGACCGGCAAGCGCGGTTTTGTCGCCATCAACGTGGCCCGCGACCGCACCAAGCCCCGCGTCGGCTTTATGCGCCGTGCGCTTTCGGTCTTCGAGCGCTATGACGTTTCCGTCGAGCATATGCCCACCGGCGTCGACCGCTTTGGCGCCGTGGTGCAGGAGCAGGACGTGCACGACTCGCTGTACTCGCTCGTGGGCGACATTCAGCAGGAGGTCGAGCCGCTCGAGATCGAGGTCGTCGAGGGCTTGGCGCTCATCGCGACTGTCGGCCGTAACCTGCGCGGCCGCGCGGGTATCTCGGGCCACCTGTTTGGCATGCTTGGTCAGGCCGGCGTGAGCGTGCGCATGATTTCGCAGAGCTGCGACGAGATTAACATCATTATCGGTGTCGAGGAGAAAGACTTCGACCTGGCGATTCGGACCATTTACCGTGCCTTCTCCGACGCGAACGGCATTGTGAAGGTCTCCGACCTGGAGGCTCCCGCGCCGGCCGCGCCCACCTTGGCCGCGCTCAAAAAGTAGCGACTGCTCGGTAGATTTTTGGGTCATGTCTCAAAAATCTACGGCGGGGCGTTTCGTTTCGGTTTCGTTTCGACGGGGCGGGTTTCGTGCCCGCCCTGTTCTTGTATAAACTGGCAACAATAATCGGCCTGCTCGGCGTGCGGGCAAAAGCCACAACCTTTAAAGGGGGAAGCATGAAACAGTACACGGTTGCTATTTTGGGCGCGACGGGAGCCGTGGGCACCCAGATGCTCGAGTGCCTCAACGAGCAGGAGTTCCCGGTCGGCAAGCTCAAGCTGTTGGCAAGCGCACGCTCCGCGGGCAAGACCGTTGAGTTCCGCGGCGAGCAAATCGTGATCGAAGAGGCTTGCCCCGAGGCCTTTGAGGGCTGCGACATCGTGCTCGGCGCTGCCGGCGACGATATCGCCAAGGAGCTGCTGCCCGAGGCCGTCAAGCGCGGAGCCGTCGTGGTCGACAACAGCCACGCCTTCCGCATGGATCCCGAGGTGCCGCTGGTCGTGCCCGAGATCAATGCCGACGATATCAAATGGCATCACGGCCTTATCGCCAATCCCAACTGCGCGACCATCATCGGCCTGGTTCCCACGTGGCCGCTGCATCAGCTTGCCGGCGTGAAGCGCATGATCGTCTCGACGTATCAGGCGGCTTCTGGTGCCGGTGCTCCCGGTATGGCCGAGCTCGAAGCGCAGCTTGCTGCCCTGGGCCGTGGCGAGGAGATTCCCGAGCCGCGCGCATTTGCCGCCCAGCTGGCGAGCAACCTGATTCCGCAGATTGGCGGCGTCAAGGAGGAGGGCTTTACCTCCGAGGAGATGAAGCTGCAAAACGAGGGCCGTAAGATCATGCACCTGCCCGAGCTGCGCGTGAACTGCACCTGCGTGCGCGTGCCTGTGCTGCGCTCGCACTCCGAGAGCATTACGCTCGAGTTCGAGCGCGACATCACGGTGGAAGAGGCCCGTGCTGCGCTGGCTGCCGCTCCGGGCGTGAAGCTGGTTGACGACATGAGCGCCGAGGATGCGCACGATCGCTTCCCCATGCCGATGGATACGTCCGACCAGGACCTGATCTGGGTCGGTCGCGTGCGTCGCGACATCTCGAACCCCGAGGCTGCGCGTGGCATCACCTTCTGGTGCTGCGGCGACCAAATCCGTAAGGGTGCGGCAACCAACGCCGTCCAGATCGCTAAGCTGCTCTGCGAGTAGCGGTTGACCTGTCCGGCGGGGCCGGGCTTAGTTTTCAGAACGTCCTCGACCATGTGTGGCGTCTTGTCCTGCTCCTTCGGAGCCGCGGACAAGGCGCCACACTGGTCTGCGGAGTGTTCTGAAAACTAAGCCCAGCCCCCGCCTGCGGTGACGCTGCTGCGAGCGGTCTGCGATGGGGCCGTTATTGGTTGAGGCCGCTGGGCTGATGTGGGGGCGCGCGGCTGTTGCGGGCTCTGGTCCCAGCGGCGGCCTCGGCGCTTCGCGCCTGCCGCCTTTGG
>UQEO01000113.1 GCA_900540095.1 uncultured Collinsella sp. | reverse complement strand
ACAGGAGGCCACTTAATGTGGCCTCCGTCGTGAGCAGGACTGTAGAGCAGGAAACCTAAGCCGGTGTCCCCGCTCTCCCGGGGCCGAACGCCCTAGTTGTTGAGCATGCGGTCGAAGCTTCCCGAGTCGCCATCCCGATAGTCGGCGGTCATCAGAATCTCCTGCGGAATTCGTCCGCCCTCACGCAGCACGTTGCGGAATTGCACGCGCGTGACCATGGGCAGGTCCTTGATCGTGGCGGCCAGATTCTGCGGCACGCCCTGGTTGGCAGCCGCGGGCTCGCACGCGCCGCCGGCCTTCACGCGACGCTTATGCTCGGCAAGCATGGCGCGATACATGCCGGCATGCAGGCGAATCTCAACGACGTTGGCATTGCGAGCCTGCTCGACGATGCGCGCACCCTCGCGATCGATGTCGCCCACGTAGTAGATATAGGTAAAGCGATAGCCGATCTCGGCCAGGTAATCATCCAGTGCGTGCGAGACACTCGCCTTGCAGCCGCCGCCAAAGATTACGCCGCCCACCTTGGTACCAAAGAGCTTGGCATGTTTACGTCCGCGCAGGAGCTTGACGATCTCGTCATAGGTATCCAGGTTCTCGACCATAATGAACGGCTTGTCGGCGCCCAGCGCAAAGAAGCCCGTAAAGTGCACCGGACGGTTGGGGGCGACCTTGATCGCCTGCATGCTGATGCCCTTTTCGGTCATACGCCTGATCAGGCGCTCGCCATGCTTGCCGTCAAAAGCTTTTTCGTCATTGAAGATCTGGTAGGCGCGCTGGCGGCGCGAGGCAACCGGCGTATCGGCACCGCGGTTTTGCTCGACCCAAGCCTGAATGATCGCGATTTCCTCGGCAATCTTGCGATTGGACATCTCGTTGTGCTGAGCGCGCTGCGGCGTCTTTTTACCGTCCTTGCCTTCAACCCTTACAATCTGGGTCTGCTGCTCCTTAATTTTGGAGAGCGCCGTGGGCGTGGGAACAACCTTGAGCAGCTGCCTGCCCAGAACGCGGGCCAGGGCAAACGCCGAAACCTCGCCATGGGTAGTCGACTCAGTCTGCTGGGCAGCCGTATCTGCTGCGGCAAACTCGGGCTTCTTCTGAGACTTGCGCCTAGAATCTCCTTGGGCATTGCACTCACGTTTCGAAGTAGACGTCTGCTTCTGCGAACGCTCGGGCTTGCCCTCCTTCGCCGGCTGACGCTTGGGCTGCCCCGTCGGAGCATCCACCTTCGCATCTTCGTCGCGCGGCGCTACATTCTCGGCAGCATCCTGAGCGTTAGAGCTGCGACCGCCGCGATGACGACGGCGGTGAGGCCTACTCGAAGTACCCTCCCCCGTCTGTTCAGCCGCAGGTTGCTGGCCCTGAGTCTCCGTATCGGAAGCAGTCTGCTCATCAACAGGCTTCTGTTCACGGACTTCCGGCTCGGCAGGCTCCACGGCCTTCTCGGCCCGCGCCTCCGGAACCTGATTGACCTTCTCCTGACGCTTTACAGGGTACGCGCGACCTGCGAAGCCGCGACCGGGACGACACGAGTCTGAGGCCTTCTTGGCCGGCTTCTCGGAATCGTCCGCAACCTCGGCAGCCTCTTCGGCATCGCGCACAGCGTCCTGCTGCGCAGCCTTAAAGTGAGCACCGCGGCGACGCTTGGGCTCTTGGGCCTCCACAGGCTTTTGCTCCTTCGCGGGCTTCTGCGACTCGGCAGCAACCTCAGCCTCAACAGCCTCGGTATCAAGCTCATCCTTTTGAGCAACGGCGCGACGGAAGCGCTCCTGCTGAGCACGGCGTTGCGCATCGCGCTTGCCACCCCCGCCAAAGCCGCCGCGACCCGCCTTGGCGGTAAAAGCGCGAACGACGTTTTCATCGAGCAGCTCGTCAGTATCGATATGCTCACGCGGGGCAACTTCTTCCGCAGCAGGCACCTCAACGGAACCCTCGACAGGCTGCTCCTGGGCATCATGAATCTCGGCATTGATGGTATAGAACGCCGGACGGCCGTTAATGCCGCTGCCCTCGATCTTGGTCACAATCTTTGCCGCGATAAGCTCGTCGCGCATCGCCTTGGTATCGCACTCCTTATCCACGGAGCGGAAGATTTGCGCCAGCGCGCTCGACTTGATCTTGAGCGCCTTGCGGCAGAGCAGGTCGTAGGCAACCAGCTTGGCCCGCTCGGCAGAAAGCGACGTTTGTCCGCTCAGACGCTCAGCCAGAGCATCGACATTTTGTTGGTTATCGGAATATACCGTCTTGGCCACGGGGCCCCTTTCATATGCACACATATACGTCTATATGGTACAACGCGTGAGCCTATACACGCAAAACATCTGCGAGGACGCCCTTGCATCACCCGTTCTCGCAAGAAAAAGACCGAGTCCGCATTGTTGCGGACCCGGTCTTTCCGAGTCATAGAGATGGAGGATTCAATCCGTCCGATCGGCTAGGCCTTGGCGGCCTCAGCGTCGGCAGGAGCCTCAGCAGCAGCGGCGCGACCATACTCGGCCTTGCCCATCTCGGACCACTCGGGCTCCTCGTCGGGCATGGAGCCGGCCTCCTTGCCGAAGAACTCCTTGAGGCAGTTGACGGCAACGATGAGGCCCAGGACCATCAGCAGGACGGCGAAGACGAGCTGCAGGCCCTTAGTGGCGGCGACGGAGACGGCGGCCGTGGTGGCGGTAGCCGGGATGGTGCCGAAGAAGCCGTAAGCCTGGACAGCGGCCATGCAGCCCATGGCGCTCTGGACCAGCGAGGTGAAGGTGCAGCAGAGCAGGAAGACGACGGGCACGTAGAGCATCCAGCCCTTGCGGCCGGTGCACTTGCAGAACACGGCGAGGGTGATCATGGTCATGCCGCCGAGCAGCTGGTTGGAAGCACCAAAGAGCGGCCAGATGTTGGCATAGCCACCAAAAGCGAGGGCGAGACCGGGAAGCAGGGTGACGACCGTGGCGAACCAGGGGTTGCCGAGGACCTTCATGTAGCCGGCCTTGGACTCGATGGCCAGGGCGTCGTTGGTCTGGGCAAAGAACTCGGAGAACGAAGTGCGGGCGATGCGGGCGACGGCGTCGAGCGAGGTCAGGGCCAGAGCGGAGACGTTCATGGTCATAAAGACGGTAGCGAGCGTGCCGTCAACACCGAAGGCCTGCATACCGCGGGAGATGCCGGCGGCGAAGATCTGGAACGGGGTGGAAGCGACACCGGCGTTGAGAGCGCCAGTACCGGCGGTGTTCATATCGGAGAACATGATGCCGGCGACGATGATGGCAAGGATGCCGACGAAGGACTCGACGATCATGGCGCCGTAACCGACCTTGACGGCGTCCTGCTCCTTCTCGACCTGCTTAGAAGAGGTGCCCGAAGATACGAGGCTGTGGAAACCGGAGAGAGCACCGCAAGCGACGGAGACGAACAGGACCGGGAACATCATGCCGGAGGCAGTGGAGAAGCCGGTGAAGACCGGAGCGGTGATAGTGGCCTGACCGTTGACGCCCAGGACGACGATGCCGAGAACAGCGCAGACGATCATGACGATCATCATGATGGAAGTGAGGTAGTCACGCGGGGTCTTGAGCATCTGGATGGGCATGGCACCAGCAAAGACCAGGTAGACCATGACGACGGCGAACCACTGGAACTTATCCAGGTAGACCGGGAACTGCATACCGACGGCGAACATGAGAACCATGAGGACCACGCCGGTGACGAACTCGGCAGCACCGGTGAGGTTGAACTTCTTCTGGGCCCAACCAAAGGCGATAGCGACGAAGGTGAACAGGATGGAGATGGTGCCAGCGCAGCCGGCGGCATAGGACTTGGTGAAGTCGATGGCACCGGTAGCGGCACCAGAAGCGTCAACGGCCGGGGTGAACATGAACGTCTTGCAAACCATGTCGGTGAAAGCAGCGATGACGATGATGCAGAACAGCCAGCAGAACAGCAGGAACAGGCGACGACCGGTCTTGCCGATGTACTTCTCGATGAGCTGAGCCAGGGACTTGCCGTTGTTCTTCATCGAGGCGTACAGGGCGCCGAAGTCGTGGACGGCGCCAAAGAAGATGCCGCCGACGAGGACCCAGAGCACGACGGGCAGCCAGCCAAAGGCCATGGCGACGATCGTACCCGTAACAGGGCCAGCACCGCAGATCGAGCTGAACTGGTGCGAGAACGCAGTGAAGGCGGAGACGGGCGAAAAGCTGTTGCCGTCCTTCATGCGCTTGGCCGGCGTGAGGGCCTCTTTGTCAACGCCCCACTTGTTGGCCAGCCATCGGCCATAGCCCAGATAGCCGCAGGCGAGCACCGCCGCGGCCACAACCATGAGCAAAACTCCGTTCATTACATTTCCTCCTCTAAAAAGAACTTCCCAGACATAAAAAATGAGGGCCGTCGGTTGCGCTCGACGGCCCTCATCTTCATCAGCCGCCCGTTATCGTACGGGCTAGCTGTATGTGCTAACCCGCATCAGATAATTACTACGCTGATAATGTTTAGCTGACGCGTGAACATGTCTGAGAAATCCTCTTCAATCATGATGTGAACGATCCGTGCGTGTTCACATCCCCCAGTGGTTGAAAAGGAGTATGAAACTTTAGTTACCTAAAGTCAACGCAAATATGTAATGAATTTTCAACTTTTTTTGAATTTCTCGGTATAAAACGCCACTGACCTCGGACTTTACCCAACAAAAGTTTTTGCATGAGAGATGCCCCCGAGAGCGGCGGGAGCCGGGCGGCGCATATGAACTTTCCTGCTCTACAGTCCTGCGCAAGACGGAAAGCACATTAAGTGCTTTCCTTTGCGTG
>UQEO01000112.1 GCA_900540095.1 uncultured Collinsella sp. | reverse complement strand
CCCAGCCGATAGCGACCAAATCGTCGACATGGAACTCGCAGCCTTTGCCGCCGCCGGATCCATGCAGATGCCGCTCGACCGCACCAACACCACCATCAGCTGCATCGTCACCAACGTGGAACTCACTAAGGCACAAGCCACCAAGGTCTCCCAGATGGCCGCAGACGCCTACGCACACGCCATCCGTCCCACGCACACCACCAACGATGGCGACACCATCTACACCCTCGCCAGCGGCAAACTAGACGCTCAGACAAGCGCCGCCGTTCCCCTAGACCTACTGGGCATGCTCGCCGTAAGGACTTTGCAAACCGCCATCGTAAACGGAGCCAAAACCGCCAAAACCTCCCACGGCATCCCCGGCGCCGCAAAGTAAACTAGCTCGTCCGGTTGCCCGGTGGGGCTTGGTTATGTTTGCTGCTCTACAGTCCTGACTCGCACGAAGAGCACATTAAGTGCTCTTCGGCTCGTGCGGAACTCGCGACAAACATAACCAAGCCCCACCGGGCAACTTACTCAACAAGATCTCTTTCAGCCCAGGCCCCTGTGTACCGCGCGTCTAAGATCTTCAAATTCAGGCAGCCTGACAATCGATTCTTATTGCAGAGGCCCCTTGGCCTTTAGTTTGATACAAGTTCCGCACGAGCCGGAAAGCACTAAATGTGCTTTCCGTGCGAGCAGGACTGTTCGCAGTAGCAAACTAAAGGCCAAGGGGCCCAGTCAACCTATCAGCAGCGATTACTCAGCAGCTAGTTGAATTTGAAGATCTTTGAGGCAAGACGGTATAGGCCGAGTGTGGTTTTGTCTCCGGCCCGTCCACGCAGGTTGGTAAAGAATCCGACCACGCCGTAGCGAGCGCGACGATACATGCGCTCGTCGTACTCCTTCAGGTCCTTCCACAGCGTCTTCAGGCGCTCATCGGCACAATCTTCCTCGGAAAGCTTGGTGAGCACCGAGCAAATCGCCATCATCATGGTGAAGTAGCCCATCATGTACGAACGCAGACGCGAGGACTCAACATCCTGGTACAGGTGGAACGATTCCATCATGATGCGCGTTACGCGGAACTGCTGACCCAGACGCTTGACCATCGTAGCCTCATTGACGCTCTGGCCCTCGCGACCGATAAAGTAGCGATAGAGGTCGATGTCGGCGTAGTACATGGTCTTGCAGCGCGGCAGCGGCACGTATGCGTAGATATTATCCACGTAGAACGTGTGTGCCGGCATAGGCAGATTGGACTCGCGCAGTACATCGGTGCGATAGCACAGGCTGTGCATGAGCAGATTTTGATCGGGACGGAAGTGTCCGATCTGGTCCCAAGAGAAAATCTTTTTGCGCGGCAGGGCAAACTTGTAGCCAATAGCGGTATGCGTGCCCTCGTAAACCTTCTCGTACACGTAGTTCGAGATAAACAGGTCGACGCGCTGGTCGCGCTCCTCAAAGCCACGCAGAATCGACAGCATGGTCGAAAGCGCCGCACCGTCGAGCCAGTCGTCCGAGTCGACAACCTTGTAATAGGTGCCCTGCGCCTCGCGCAGACCCGAAAGGACGGCAATACCGTGGCCGCCATTCTCCTGGTGCACCGCGCGGATGATTCCAGGATAACGGGCCTCCCACTCGTCGGCCTTGGCGGCCGTCTCGTCCTTGGAGCCGTCGTCCACCACGATAATCTCGATATCGGTGGCGTAATTGCTCCCCTCCAAGATGGAGGTGATGCAATGGTCCATGTCCTTGGCGGCGTTATACGAGGGAATACCGAATGTTATGACTTTATGCATGGCAGGCGATAATCTCATCCGAAAGATCGAGGGCGGAATTGGTCACGGCATCCATATCGTAGTAACGATACTCGGCCAGACGACCCACCGGGTGGAAGTTCGTCAGGTTCTGGACGCGCTCAAGATAGCGCTCGTAGAGCTCACGGTTCTCGGGCTCCAAGATAGCGTAGTACGGCGTCTCGCCCGAGCCGGGCGTATAGGCCTTGGAGTACTCCTTCATGATGGTGGTCTTGCCGGGCAAAACCTGACCGGTCATGTTCTTGAACTCGGTGATGCGCGTATAGTCCTCGCTCGTGGTGTAGTTGACGGTGCCCACGGGCTGGAACTGGTCCATATCGAGCGTCTCGAACTTCATATCGAGCGTGCGGTACGGCAGCGCGCCCAGGTCGAGGTTGAACAGCTCGTCGAGCGGACCGGTGTAGACGATCTCACCACCATAGACCTTGCCGTCAATCTTGACGGTGGTCTCGTCGATTTCAAAGAGGTCACGGGCGTCCACGTCGCAGAACACATCAATCAGATCATGATCGAGCATATGCTCGAACAGCGCGGTATAGCCGTCCTGCGGCATGCCCTGAAAAGGAGCCTGCGGGAAGTAGCGATCGTCATCGCCCACAAAGACGGGGACGCGGCCGGTGATCGAGGGGTCGATCTGATCGGGCGTCTGGCCCCACTGCTTCATGGTGTAATGCAAAAAGACGTTCTCATAGACATAATCGGCGACCTCGGCAAGATCCGGGTCGTTCTTCTTGCGCAGCTCCATAATGGGCACCTTGACGTCCTTGCCAAAGGTCTCCACGAGCTTCTGATACAGTTCCTCGCCGCGCTCATCGCCAAAGGCGAGCTTGAGGCTCGCATGGTTAAAGGGCACGGGCATAAGGGTACCGTTGATGTTGGCGAGCACCTTGTGCTGGTAGTCCGTCCACTTGGTAAAGCGCGACAGGAAATTGTGGACGCGCTCGTTAAAGGTATGGTAGATGTGCGGACCATACTCGTGGACCAGGATTCCCGCCTCGTCAGTGCAGTCGAAGGCATTGCCCGCAATGTGGCTACGGCGCTCCAAAACGGCAACACGATAGCCGATAGTTTCGGCAAGACGGCGGGCGCAAACGGCACCGGCATATCCGGCGCCGACAACGATCATGTCGTACGCACCGGCATTAAAGCCTTCAGGCAGGCCTGAGGTAATCTGCATCGATACTCCTTGTCAAAAGCCACGGGCTCGTTAGCTGGGCTTTTCTCGAACATTCTTCGAGACATATTTATCAGAGCGATTATAGCGCTAATGCGTCCTATAATGAGCTTGCCACACAAGGAAAGCTCAAGCACCGCGGCGTACATTATTGAAAGGTAAACCCGCTAGCAGCGGGTTTATTCGTGTGCAGCCGAGGGCCTGGAGCTTAGCGAAACGCTTGTAAGGAGTAACATGAGCGATTTCCTAAACCGTATGAAGTCTGCCGCCAAGGCCGACCTTAAGACCATCGTCCTGCCCGAGGGCGAGGACCCACGCACCATCGTCGCGGCCAACAAGATCATCGAGGAAGGCCTGGCAAAGCTCGTCATCTTGGGCAACCCCGACGAGATCGACGTTCCCGGCGCTACCGTCATCGACCCGCGCAATGCCGAGAAGCACGAGGAGTACGCGCAGAAGTTTGCCGAGCTCCGCGCCAAGAAGGGCGTTACCATCGAGCAGGCTCGCGCCCAGGTGATGGACGCCACCTACTTTGGCACCATGATGGTCAAGATGGGCGACGCCGACGGCCTGGTCTCCGGAGCCTGCCACTCCACCGCCGACACCCTGCGCCCCGCACTGCAGATTCTCAAGACCGCTCCGGGCACCAAGCTGGTCTCGGCCTTCTTCGTGATGTGCACCGACACCCCGCAGTTTGGTACCGACGGCACGCTGATTTTTGCCGACTGCGGCCTCAACATCAACCCGTCCTCCGACGAGCTCTCCGAGATCGCCATCGCCTCCGCTCACTCTTGGTCCACTTTCATGGGCAATGTTGAGCCGCACGTGGCCATGCTTTCCTACTCCACCATGGGCTCCGCCGGTGGCGAGGTCGCCAAGAAGGTCCAGGAGGCCGTGAAGTTCTGCAAGGAGAAGGCTCCCGAGCTCGCCATCGACGGCGACCTGCAGCTCGACGCCGCCATCGTCCCCACCGTCGCCCAGCTCAAGGCTCCCGGCTCCTCCGTCGCCGGTAAGGCCAACGTGCTCGTGTTCCCCGACCTCGAGGCTGGCAACATCGGCTACAAGCTGGTCCAGCGCTTCGCTGGCGCTGACGCCTACGGCCCCATCCTGCAGGGCATCGCCAAGCCGGTTAACGACCTGTCGCGCGGCTGCTCTGCCGACGACATCGTGGGTGTCGTGGCCATCACCGCCGTCCAGGCTCAGATGGCTGAGTAGCGTACTGATCCGCTCGGGACCCTACAGGGTAAAGCTCTGAAAACGTCCTCAGGCATGCGAGAAGCCCCGCTGCGCACTACGTGCGGCGGGGCTTCTCGCGCCTTGCGGATTGTTTTCAGAGCTTTACCCTGTAGGGTCCCTGCCGCTACGTGGTGCTCAGGGAATCTGGAGTGGACGGCGGCTTGGCTACGAATTGGGGCTGAAAATCTGAACGGATGGGTGTCGTTGCTGGGAGCGCAGGCGTTGCTGGTGGCGATCACTTTGGGACTCGGATTTCCGCTTGCTAGCAAAAAGGCCTCCGGAGCTGTTGCTCTGGAGGCCTTTTTTCAATTACAGACGAATGCGTTAGCTGTTCTTGGTCAGACGCTCGACGTCGTGGGCGATCATGTATTCCTCGTCGGTGGGGATGACCATGACCGTGACGGAGGAGCCAGCGGCGCTGATGACCTGCGGTCCGTTGCCCACGGCCTCGCGGTTCTTGTTGTTGTCGATGCGTACGCCCAGCCACTCAAAGCAGTCGCAGAAAGCCTTGCGGATCGACCAGTCATTCTCGCCGATGCCGGCGGGAAAAGGGATGGTGGCCACGCCCCCCCCGCGCCGCTCGA
>UQEO01000111.1 GCA_900540095.1 uncultured Collinsella sp. | reverse complement strand
ACCCAGACGCGCCGCCACAAGCGGCGACAGGCGTCCGGCATCGTCCACGGCGAGTCGCGAACGCAAGCGGGCAAGCGTCTCGCCCTCGACCCATTCCATGACAATTGCAGGCACACCGTCGACCTCGCCCCAGCCATAGAGGCGGGGAAAGCCCTTAAGGCCCGAAAGGGCGCGATGGCATTCGTATTCCTCGCGAAACGCCGCCTTGAACTTGGCGACCAGCGCCTCGTGAGCGGCATCGTCGTCAAACTCATCGCGCGTCGGCAAGATGAGCTGCTTGAGTGCCACGGCCTCGCCTTGGGCGTTGACGGCACGCGTCACGCGGCCGATACCGCCACGGCGCATGGTGGCATCGTCGGCAAACAGCATCGTAAAACGACGCAGATAGGCAGGCAGTTCGTCCTGACCGAGCGCAATGGCCGGCTCAAACCCGTCGACATGCGCCAGGCGCAGGCCGACCATGGGATCGCGACCGAGCGATTGTGGTGTGGTGGATGCAAGATCGGTCATCATAGGGCAAGCGCCGCCACGTTATTGTTGAAGTTACCGAGCGCGACGTCATCATCGCCGTAATGGCCGACCCATTGACATAGGTTGGTGTAACAGCCCCACAGATTGGCATACTACTGATACCACTTTGACCGGGGCGAGAATGTCTGACGACCGAACTCAGCTCGAATAACAAACATCTCCCCGACCAGGCTGTCGCACGGTCTGGGATCTCCCGTAGAGTTATAGGTCGAGACCACGTCATTGGCACGAGAAACATAACCGTCGAGCATGTTGTACTTGGTCACAAGCCAACTGTGAATGCTCTCTTCTTCAGCAGCGGAAAGGCCACCGGAGTTTGCATCGTTGTCAGTGTTACCGCCCGTCGAGCCGCCGTTTCCAGACCCTCCGGTAGAGGAACCCGGCCCAGAGCCGCCGCCCGAACTCGATGAATCCGAGCCGGAGCCAGAAGTATCCGAGCTACCGGGCTTTCCGGACTGCTGGGCGTCCTGCTCCTTTTGCTGCTCGACCTTATTCACCGTTGCCGCCACGCTATTGTTGGACAACCGATCGATGATCTTGGTGTTGGTGAGCACGATGGTTTTGCCATTGGCAAGCGTGACTTCGTTGTCCGGGGCCTCGGCGCCGTCCGCATCGTCGGTGCCAAAAACAATATGCGCGACCACACTTGCCCAAGCATATCCAGTCGTGGTGCCCAGATCACTTTTGACCTCATGCCCAACGCGCGGCTCGCGTGCGGCATGCGCCTGCATCATGGACGGCACGGTCATGCCATAGGCAGAAACGCCAGCTATGACCAGCACCAGCGAGCACGACAGCAGTGCGTGCGCCCGCGGTGCCAAGCCCAGTCGGCGTCGCATGCGCACCGCGGCGCCGCGCTTTATCTGAGTGCCACCGGGCCGCATGCGTTCTCCTCCAACAAAAACACGCCGCTCGGGAGCGGCGCATTCATTCGAATCCATATTTGAGTGTATCAGCGAACCCAAAAGGTTGCGCAACGAATGGGCAAATTAAGGATGCGAGCGGAAGCATCCATGCGATAAGCGGATACGAAGCATCTTTGTTGCACAACAAACTCACAGTCGCACGGGGAAATTATGACTACCCCGTGCGTCGCGAGGAAAACATACGGCAGGAGCAGGCTCGCCACCTAAATCGCGCGACGGGCCTCGATGGCGCGCCCAAGCGTAAGCTCGTCGGCATACTCCAGGTCGCCGCCCACGGGAAGGCCGCTTGCCAGACGCGATACCTCGACGCCCAGCGGCTTGATAGTGCGGGCCAGGTAGCTCGCCGTGGTCTCGCCCTCAATATTGGGGTTGGTGGCGATGATGACCTCGTGGATGTCCTCGTGGCCCAAGCGTGCCAGCAGCTCGCGGATGTGCAACTGCTCGGGACCAATCTTGTCCATGGGGCTGATCACACCGCCCAATACGTGGTAGAGGCCGTGGTAGCTGCCCGTGCGCTCGATCGCCTGGACGTCGCGCGGCTCGCCCACAACGCAAATGCGAGTGGTGTCGCGCATCGGGTCCTGGCAGATGGAGCACTCATCGGCCGTGGCGTAGTTAAAGCAACGACTGCAAAAGTGGACCTCCTGCTTGACCTCCAGGATGGCCTCGGCCAGGCGGCGGGCCTCCTCGGCGTCGGCCTCCAACAGGTAATAGGCGATACGCTGGGCCGACTTGGGACCAATGCCCGGCAGACGGCCCAGCTCATCGAGCAGTTTTTGCAGACTGTGATTCGCACTCATGTATATGCGTGTCTTAGAACGGCATGCCCGGGATGTTGAGGCCGCCGGTGATGGCGCCCATCTGCTTGTTGGCGAGCTCGTTGACGCCGCGGACGGCCTCGTTGACGGCAGCCATGATCATGTCCTGCAGCATGTCGACGTCCTCGGGATCGAGCGCATCGGGGTCAATAGTGAGGTTGACGAGCTCCATCTCGCCGTTAACGGTCACCTTGACCATGCCGCCGCCGGCAGAGGCGTCGACGGTCTGGGACTTGAGGTTCTCCTGCGCGGCGGCAAGCTGCTCCTGCATCTTGCGAGCCTGCTTCATCATCTGCTGCATGTTCATACCGGCCATGATGGCTCCTTTACGTGCGGCCGCACGCCGAGCTGCAAGGGCAGCCGGAGCACGGCGGGACTTTCAAACTCAAAAATCGTACCACGGCGCGGGGCAAGCAAGCGGGGCGGACACACTACCTCAGTCGATATACATGTCCTGGAGCGTGATGCGCCCCCAAGATTATGCAAAGTTGAATAATTCGCATCTGCATAATATTGAAAGCTAAATCTCGTAGAGCCGGAATCCGACATTTAATGCGTACCACTAAATGGCTAAATGCCGAGCCACTACTCGAGGCGGCACGCATGACGGCGGGGTATAATTTGATTGCCATAGACAGCAATTTGGAGGTGCCCCATGAACGCCCCCGACGCGCTTCAAAACATCCGCTCAAAACACCCCGTTGCATATTTGGTTCTCTATCTCTTTGTCGGCTGGGCATTGCTGGTTGTCATCACCCATGCTATAGCCTTTGGAGCAGAACTGCTGATAGCCAGCTCGGATCAGCCCATCGTCAAATGGGAGACGACCGATAAGTGCACCGACGGAACCCGAACCGTTTACTACAACAGCCCGTCCCTCTACCAAGAGTTCAAGGTCGAGATTAATAACTCCAAGATTGTCGATGCCGAGCTAGGCGACTATTCGACAATCGGAGCAACCGTCGACGCCGAGCAAGCCGAGCACACAGACAGCCATGCGACGTATCGTATCGACCTCAACATCCTAGGCCGGCCGTCGCGCACCTGTTTGCTCGAATGCGACATACGTGGCACCACGCTATACATGTCCGAAATACAGATGCGCCCGGACAAGGGGCCCTCTTCTTGAACGGTATACCCGCCCACGCAGCTACTCCACCGGCTTGAAGATGGTGGCCTGACCGAAGACGCTGCGGATGAGGTCTTTGGCCTCGTCCTCGGTCTGCGGGATGCTCGGGGCTGCACCCTGATGGCCGAAGGGGCTGCCCGCACCGGGGTTGGACTCCCAAGGAGCTGCAGGAGCGTCCTCCTCTTTGGGGG
This sequence comes from uncultured Collinsella sp., assembly GCA_900540095.1. Classification (GTDB taxonomy): domain Bacteria; phylum Actinomycetota; class Coriobacteriia; order Coriobacteriales; family Coriobacteriaceae; genus Collinsella. The sequence goes on along the minus strand of UQEO01000111.1, from coordinate 1,381 downwards.
CAGTTGCAGCGGACTTGGGCGCGGACGCCGCACCCGGCACGTCGAACGGAGGCAGATCGTCCCCGCTCGCATCGCCGGCAAAGCCGCCGACCATAGCGTCGTCGTAGGGCACCTGCTCGGATTCCCACGGCGCGGGCTGCGCGACAGGCTGAGCCTTGGGAGCGGACGCGCGCTCGGGCGCTCGGGGTGCGGGCTCGGTCGGGAGCTTACCCGTGACAGGAGCGCCGGCGGGGTTGTCGGAGCGTAGCCAGGGGGCTTTGCCCAGGTCAGACGACTTGGGCGCGGGTGAGACGGGCTTGGGCGCGGGTGTCGGAGCAGCCGGTTTGGGCGCTGCGGGCTTAGGCGCCGACGGGGTCGATGCCGCTACCGGCGCCGCTTGCTGCTGCGGCGCGCTGGCGCTCGAGGATACAGGGGCCGCCGAGGACACGGGTTGCGGGTCCGCAGATGCCGCAGCCCGTGCAGATGGAGAATGCTCCTCATGTTGAGGAGCCGGCGTGCCACCCCCATCCAGGACATAGTCGACGGTACGACGACCGAAGACCGCGCAGACCGTCGGCAGGACCACCGACTGCGTATCGGCGCGACCGAGCATCTTAATGGCAAAAGTCGAACCCGCGGGGAACGAGACCGTGAGCTTGGAGCCGTCGTCGGCCGTGGCGCGGGCGTTGAGCAAAAGCCCTGCGTAGGAAGCCTGACGCGCCTTGACACGCTCGACGACCTCGGCCCATTTGCGCTGCAGCTCTCCGGCATCCTCGACCGCGGGCGTCTCGGCAGCACCGGCGGCGGCAACCTGGGCGGCATTGTTGGACTGGGGCTTAGGTGCCGGAGCGGTGGCAGGCGCGGGGGCAGCAACGGGCTGAGGCGTCGACGTCGGCGCAGGCTGAGGTGCAGGCGCTGCAGACTTGGAAGCTGACACGGACGCAGAACGGGGAGCAGGCTGGGCAGCCGGAACAGCAGCGCCGCGGTCCCAAGGCATGCCACCCTGATGCGCGGACGTAGCAGCGGGGGCAGCGGATGCCGCCGGAGCGGCAGCACGGGGGCCCGTGCTGACAGCCGCCGCCGCCCCCGAAAGGGGGGCCGGTGGTGGGGCGGCAGCGGGTACGGATGCTGCAGGCGCGGCGGCCTGAGCAGCGGCCACGCTCGCCGGCACGGCGCCGTTGGCAACCATGGCCTCCAGACGTGCCACGCGCTCGGCCAATGCCTCAATCGTTAAATCAGCCTCGGGACGTGCCAGACGCGTGCAGGCAATCTCAAGCACCAGGCGCACGTCGCTCGCGCCCCTCATCTCCAGCGCGGCATCGTCGAGCACTGTCAGCACACGGGCCAGGCGGTCGGCAGGATGCTCGCCAAAGGCAGCCGCCCACGGACGAAGGCGCCGTGC
>UQEO01000110.1 GCA_900540095.1 uncultured Collinsella sp. | reverse complement strand
GCGCTTCTCCAAAAACGTGACGGTTGAGGGCTCGGTGCGCGGCTCGCGTGGCGACCTGTACAAGACGCACGTGGCGCTCGACATGGACGAGCACGAGGTGATCGACTACGACTGCGATTGCCCCGCTGCCTATCGCTACCCCGGCATGTGCAAGCACGCCATCGCCACGGCGCTTGCGTACCTGGACGCCAGCGGCACCGAGCCCGTCGAGGGGCTGCGCACGCCGGTCCGCACGTTTACGGCGCAGCCGAAACAGCCCGCGCGCAACGCGCCCAAAGCGCCGGCCGTCAATCCCAACTTTCCCTTTCCGGCGCCCGTCCCCACGAGTCCCAGCCTCATGGCGGCGCTCTCCGATCTTTCGGACGCGCGCATGGATGAGCTGGCGAGCATGCGCCGCAAGCTCGCCGGCAGTGTGGATCCCGATGCCCCCAAGGCAGTGTTGGAGCCCTCGCTGGTGCCGTATTACAATCCACTGTTTGCCGACCGCTTTAGCTGGGCGCTCGAGCTTCGCATTCGCTGTGGATCGGTCTCCTACGTGGTCAAGGACATCGACGGCATGGCCGATGCCTACGTGCGCGGCGGCACCTTCTCGTACGGCAAGAAGCTCACGTTTGTCCATACGCCCGAAGCCTTCGAAGACGTGTCGACAAAGCTGCTCAACCTTGTCGTGACGACAGTTGCCTATCTCGATGACATCACAAGCTCGCGTTCGGCGTCGTACGACTTTGCCCGCAGCGGTTTTGTCGCCGAGCGTCAGTTGCCGCTGTCCGAGCATAGCATCGTATATGTGCTGGACCTGCTGCGTGGCCAGACCATCTCCTTTGAGCCCGCCTGGTCGCGGGGGACGACGACGCATCGCACCTATGACGTGGCGGTTGAGATGCCTCCGGAAGGGGAGGACGAGGCTCTGTCTAAGCGCCCACCGCTCCTTGCCGCCAAAATCGCGCCGGCGGCTGGCGGCAGCTACGATCTACGCCTGCCGGCCGATGCATACTGCTTTGCTTCGGGCGACGTTGCCTATCTGGTCGACACCCGCCGTGCGCGCCGCGCCGATGTAGCGTTTGCCCAGCATGCGGCGCCGTTCCTATCGCGCTTACTGCCCTGTCGCACGCCGATCCATATCGCTGTCGACCAGGTGGGGGAGTTCTGTCGTATGGCGCTGCCCATTTTGCGCGACTACACCGACCTTACCGCGCCCGCCGTGCTCGACACCGTGGCGCCCGAGCCGAGCTTTGCCATGGCAATCGGTGTCGACGACGGGCTCGTGACCTGCAAGATTACGGTTTCCTACGGCGACTGGTCGGCAGATCTCTTTAGCCTGGGTGCTCCGGGAAGCCCCTTCGAAGAACAGCGCCCGGGCGTGCCGCCGCGCGACGAGATAACAGAGTTTCGCGTTATGGACACGGCGGCCCTGTATTTCGACTTTTACGAGGGCGGCCTGGCGTTTGAGGAGCGCGACGACGAGAGCCTGTTCTGCTTGCTGACCGAGGGCCTGTCTGCCCTGTCCGAGCTGGGCGAGGTCATGCTCAGCGACCGCCTACGCCAGATCTCGGTGCGCCCCGCGCCCAAGCTCTCGGTTCGCGCGACCGTCAAGAGAAATCTGCTCGACGTCGAACTGGGCGCGAGCGGTCTTTCGGCCGCGGACCTTGCCATCTACCTCGACTCGTACAAGCGTCACCAGACGTTTGCGCGTCTCACGTCGGGCGATATCGTTCGCCTGGACGAGGGCGCCCGAGCCGCATTTGGCCTCGCCGAGGATCTGGGGGTCGATGCTGTTGACCTGCTCGACGGCGTGTCGCTTCCCGCATCGAGCACCCTGTTCGTCGATAGCATGCTCGCGCGCACGCCCGCGCTCGAGGCCGATCGCGACGCTGCGTTCCGCCGTACCGTCGAGCGTCTGGACACGCTCGGCAAGACGGACTTTACGGTGCCGGCATCGCTCAAGGCAACGATGCGCGGCTACCAGGTCGACGGATACCAGTGGCTCGGGTCGCTCGAACACCTGGGCCTTGGTGGCATTTTGGCCGACGACATGGGTCTGGGCAAAACGCTCCAGATGATTGCGCATGTCCTGGCGCGCGTGGAGGCGGGGGACACCAAGCCCACGCTCGTGGTGTGCCCGGCCTCACTCGTGTACAACTGGACCGCCGAACTGGAGCGCTTTGCCCCGTCGCTCGATGTGTGCGCCATCGTGGGCGCCAAGGCGCAGCGTCGCGTGCAAATCGCCGGCGTGGTCGAGCATAACGTGGTCGTGACGTCGTATGACCTCATGCGCCGTGATATCGATGAGTACGCCGAGCAGGATTTTGCCCGCGTTGTGCTCGACGAGGCCCAGTACATTAAAAACCCGCTCACCCAGGTGGCGCGTGCTGCCAAGCGTCTGCCGGCCGGCGTGCGCTTTGCCTTGACGGGCACGCCCATCGAAAACCGCCTATCCGAGCTCTGGAGCATCTTCGACTTTTTGATGCCGGGCCTGCTTGGCACGCGCGAATCGTTCGCAAAGCGCTTCGAAAGCCCGGTCGAGCACGCCGAAGGTGACAGCGCCGCCCGCCTGCAGGCGCTTGTGTCGCCGTTTGTGCTGCGCCGTGTCAAAGAGGACGTGGTGGCCGATCTGCCCGAAAAGATCGAGGACACAGTCGTGGCTCAGCTCACCGGTGAGCAGCGCAAGCTTTACCTGGCAAATCAGGACCGCATCGCCCAGCAGGTGCAGCACCGCGAGGCCGGGGAGTTTAAGAAGGATAAGCTCAAGGTGCTCGCCGAGCTCACCAAGCTGCGCCAGATCTGCTGCGACCCGCGTCTGCACTACGAGGATTACAAGGCGGGAAGCGCCAAACTCGATACGTGCATGGAGCTCGTCCACGGCGCGCTCGACGGTGGCCATCGCATCTTGCTGTTCAGTCAGTTTACGGGCATGCTCGATATCATCGGTAAGCGCTTGGCCAAGGAGGATATCGCCTTCCTTAAGCTCACGGGCGCATCGTCTAAAGAGAGCCGCGCCAAGATGGTCGCGCAGTTCCAAGCGGGCGAGGTTCCGGTCTTTTTGATTTCGCTCAAGGCGGGCGGCGTGGGCCTTAACCTGACGGCGGCCGACGTGGTCATCCACTACGACCCGTGGTGGAACGTGGCGGCGCAGGACCAAGCGACTGACCGTGCACACCGTATTGGCCAGCAACATACCGTGACCGTGTACAAGCTCATCGCCAAGGACACGATCGAGGAGCGCATTATGCGGATGCAGGAGTCCAAGCGCGATCTGGTCAACAGCGTGCTCGGCGGCGACGGCATCTCGTCGGCACTGTTCACGCGCGAGGATGTCCTGGCGCTGCTCGGCGGCGACGGGCGCTAGCCGCGCGCGGGGTGGGACTGCTGGAGTGGGCAGGACGGTCGACGCATTTTGGCCTGACCGCTTGCCTGATCCGTTATGTGTTCATTTGCAATGCCGTGGATGGTTTGTCTGCCTTTGGGCATAAGAACAATCAAGAACATTGGCACATCAGCAAAGGAGAACATCATGGCGAAATTCTTTAAGGACCCCGACGGTAAGCTCATCGCCGCCCTCGGCGACGACGTTGCGACCCCTGCCGGTTGCACGGAACTGATCGCAAACACTGAGGACGCGGCGCACGAGAAGCACGTGCCTGTTGTCGAGACCGAGCGCGACGGTCACGTGATTCGCGCACGCGTTGGCTCGGTCGAGCACCCCAGCCTGCCCGAACACTACATTGAGTGGATTGCGCTTGAGGCCGAGGGCCGCTTAGAGGTTCATTACCTTGAGCCCGGCATGAAACCCGCGACGTTTTTCGCGGGCGGCTCCAAGACCGGTACCGTCTATGCCTACTGCAACCTGCACGGGCTGTGGTCCGCGACATTCTAGGAGCGCGCCCCCGCTCGGGGTATCATAGCTAGCATATGCACATGCAAGCGCCGGCTGCATTATGCGGCCGGCGCTTTTACTACGATTTCGATGGTTTACGACGGAAAGGGCTGGGCCATGAAGCTCGCGCTTGCACAGATCGATATGCGCCTGGGTGATATTGAGGGCATTTGCGGCCGCATCGAGGACCAGGCTCGTTTGGCCCACGAGCGCGGGGCGCGCGTGCTGTGCGTTCCGGCTCCGCTCTTTATGGGCGCCATGCCCGGTGGCCTGGTGGGCGCTGCCGACTTTGAGCACGACGTGCTTGCCGGTTTGACTGGTGTCGCCGAGCGTATCCAGGAGCTTGACATGATCTGCATCGTGCCCGCGGCGGTTTCGTTTGAGGGCCAGCCGCTGCTCGACTACATGATGCTCAAGGACGGTCATGTGGTGCCGGCGCGTTCGAGCATTGCCTTGCAGCGTGGCGAGAACAACGACACGCGTTGGGCGCCGCCGGTGTTCGACGTGGACGGCGTGCGCATCGCCGTGATTTTTGACTTGGACCGCGAGCTCGAGATGTTGCCGACCGGCGTCGACCTCATCGCGTATTTCCAATTCAACGCGTTTGACATGACCGACCGCGAGACTGCCGCCATTGCCGCCGTTCGCTGCGGCGCCTACCGCAAGATCGCATCCAAGCGCAGCGTGTGGTTTGCCTGCATGGCGCCGGTCGGCGCCTATGACGAGTCGGTGTATACCGGCGGTTCGTTTGTGCTCGACGACTGCGGTCGCGTGGTGGCCCAGGCGCCGTGTTTTGAGGAGAGCCTGCTGGTCCAGGAGATTCAGCGCGGCGTGATGCTCGATGCCCTGGAAGATCACGAACTGCCCGAGTTCCGTTCCGAGGAGTGGCTGTGGCAGGCGCTGGTGCTCGCCGTGCGCGACAACGCCCGAGCACACGGTGCGTCGCGTGCTGTGGTGGCACTCGAGGGTGACTTGCCGTCGTCTTTGCTGACGGCGCTGGCCGTCGACGCTCTGGGCCCGCGCAATGTGATTGGCCTGGTGCTGGGACGCAACCGTATCTTTACGCCGGCGCAGGAAGAGGCCGAGGCTGCCCGCTGTGCCGCCGTCCGCGCCATTGCCGAGCGTTTGCACATTCGCACCGTCGAGCGCGATGCACCGGATGCGGCGCGTGTGCTCGATCGCGACGTGTCGGCGGGGGGTGCCGGGCGGCCGGGCGCCCGCCCTCCATACAAT
>UQEO01000109.1 GCA_900540095.1 uncultured Collinsella sp. | reverse complement strand
GATGAGCTCAAAAAAAGAACCCCAAAAACGGAGCCCCCCCGCCGTTTTCGGACAGCCCGTCCGCATACGACGTGACCATCTGCGCCCTGCGATACCCTCGCCTGCCCTCGCAATCGGAGCGGAGACACTCGCTCAGGTCATCGCGCGATACGCCCTTTGCTCGCAACGCAGAATCGGCAATCGCCAGGCCATACGAAAACGGCGCGCGCAGCAGGCAATCCTCTACCGTGCGCCAAAACGGCGTCGCCCGCACGCCGTCGACTTGCTCAAGCGCACCCGCCGCCTGCGGACGCAGCAGCCGGCATCCTGCACTCAGCGGCACCGAGCAACCTGTCTTAACAAGAAATCGCGGCCCGAGCAGGTCATTCGGCACCTCCAGACCCCACAAAAGCGCCGCGTCATAACCCCAAAACGCCCAATCGGGATGAAACTCCGCAAGCCCTCTGATGGTACGTAGTGCTCGCTCCGTCGGCGTCAACGCATCCCAATCATGTTGAAAGCAGAACAGATACGGCTCGGGCTCCGCGATATCATCGGTTTCCACATGACGCCGCAACCACATGAGCTCGGCATTGTCGTGTGTCACAAGCAGCACGCCTTGCTCAGCCGCCTTCGTGAGCCTGGCAAGCATCCTATTCCGCGCCAAGGTGTTACGTGTTGCATGCTTGTGTTTGAAAACGGTATTAGACACTTCCATCACCACCACATCGGACAAATGGACCATTGTCACCGTTGCCTCCGCTGGCAAATGTCTCAATCTGTAACAGGAAGACCGATTTTTGGCCGCTAGATGTTACAGATCAAGATCTTTCGGCACCGCGGCCAACCTTTGTCTCAATCTGTAACAGTTGGGTCGAGTTTTGGCCTGTAGATGTTACAGATTGAGACATTCCCCCAGTCAGGTGCCAAACGTCTCGATCTGTAACAGTTAGACGTTCTCTAGGCCCCCAAACGTTACAGATCGAGACAAATAGACAGGCGGCGGCACTGCGACAGCCCGCCCCCTACTCCCATTCTTGCTCGTAAATATTGAGCGACTTCACGTACCGTCCCTGGGCGCCCATGATGTCGCGGACCAGGCGCAAAAAGAAGCTGATGCACGAGGTGTCGAAACCGTCCTCGAGGTCCTCGGGATGCACCGCGCCCGGCCCGTCGACCGCCGTGTCGCTCAGGCGCGCGATGTCATACAGGTAGAGCTGCCCCGCCGTCAGCCAGACATCGTCGACGCACGCGAGTCGCACCGCAATCGCGCCATCGTTCCAGTGCTCCTTTTGCACGATATGTGGGTCGTAGACGTCAAAGCGACAGTCGGTGCGCGTGTCCTTCAGCACGACCATGCCAGTCGCGGGATCCTTGTCCAAAATGCCAAAACGCGAGAAATACTGCGTGTCACGCACCTGCTTAAGTCGCCTGAGCGAAGCAGGAGAAATTGACGCCGGTGGCTCGTCCACATACAGCTCCAACAGCGTCTTGCCGTGGTAATAGGGGCGCTCAAACAGCAGCCAATCGGTAAACGCCATGTTGTAGGCCATGATTTCGTTTTGAGAAGGTTCCTCGCAATAGCTGAGCCACGGATCGACGATAATCTCGAACTGCTCGCGCGCCGGCTCCAGGAATTGAAACTTCCGCAGCATCCAAAAGTGAGCCATGTCGGCAATATCGTTGCCGACGGCTTCGGCCAGCTCTGCTCGGTTAAAAACTTGGTCAGTCATGGCATCCTCCTCAAACTGATGGGCCTCAATTTGAGCTTACGAGGAGGGCGGGCAACCACTGTCAGCGCGGGCAAAATAGGCCTTCGACTGCAAACCAGATGCTAACCAAACACTTGACGGGACACTTGACCGAATGAGCGCACCGCAAAGAAACCGCAGGTAGACATAGACAGTCAGTTCACTCATTTGAGGCAAGCGCCCGCTACCGCCACAGAAAGAGCAGAGTAGCGCAGCCGCAAACGTCGACAAATGAACACTTGCACGTCAATAAATGACAAAATCGCCCGCGAACTCGCAAGGAGTGTCCCAGACTGCCGGCAAAAAAGGAACGTCCCCAGCTGCCGGCACTTGGGGACGTTCCTCATGTGCCGGCCGTTGGGGACAGCCCTTGACGATTCAGTTGTAGACAGCCGCCTTACAGCTCCAGCGCCTCGGCGACTTCGGCTGCGCAGGCCAGGGCATCGGCCATGGCGTTCACAACGAGCGAACTGCCGTTGCGGGCATCACCCGCCACATACACCGGCGCGGCATCCGCAGCAACGCCATCCACGCGGGCCGCGAGGTGCGAGCCCTCGGCAGCCATCACCGGCAACGGACGGCCAGCGGCGGCAACGGGCACGCCAACGGCATTGAACACGCCGTGCTCGGGACCCGTAAAGCCGCAGGCGATGAGCACCAGCTGCGCCGGCACCTCGTGCTCGGAGCCCGCAATGCGTTCGGGCTTGCCGGCCGACCAGTCCAGGTCGACCACGCGCAGACCCGCAGCCGCACCCTTCTTGTCCAGCAGCACCTCGAGCGTATCCACGCCCCAGGCACGCATCTCGCCACCCATCGCAGCGATAGCCTCCTGCTGACCGTAGTCGGTCTTCTTAACGTTGGGCCACTGCGGCCAAGGGTTGCTCGCTGCACGCTTATCGGGCGCGGCCGGCAAGAACTCAAACTGACGCACGCTGCGCGCACCCTGGCGCACCGCGGTACCCACGCAGTCGTTGCCGGTATCGCCGCCGCCAATGACCACAACGTCCAGGCCGCGCGCGTTCACCGCGGGCTCACCGCCATCGAGCACCGAGACGGTCGAAGCCGTCAGGTAGTCCACGGCATACACCACGCCCGGAGCATCCACATTCGTAGCCGAAAGACCGCGGGGCGCACGAGCACCGGCAGCCACCACAACGGCGTCAAAGCCATTGAGCTTGGCCGCTACCGCAGGGTTCGTAACGTCAGCGCCCAGCTCAAACACAATGCCCAGCTCGCGCATGAGCGCCACGCGACGCTCGACCACAGACTTCTCGAGCTTCATGTTGGGAATGCCGTACATGAGCAGACCGCCCGGGCGGTCGTCACGCTCAAACACCGTCACGCGGGCGCCACGGCGAGCAAGCTCCCACGCCGCCACCAGACCGGCAGGACCGGAGCCCACCACGGCAACCGTGGGCGCGCCCTCCCCCGCCGGCTCAAAGCGACGCGGGCCGCCATTTGTCCACTCATGGTCGCTGATCGCGCGCTCGTTGTCATGGATCGTCGTGGGCTGGCCATCGACCGAGCCCAGGTTGCACGCGGCCTCGCACAGCGCCGGGCACACGCGACTCGTGAACTCGGGCATGGGTGAGGTGAGCGACAGACGCTCGGCAGCCTCGTCCCAGTGGCCGCGGTACACCAGCTCATTCCACTCGGGAATCAGGTTGTGCAGCGGGCAGCCGCTCGGGCGTGCCTTGCCAAAGCTCGCGCCCATCTGGCAAAACGCCACGCCGCACATCATGCAGCGGCTCGCCTGGGCGCGGCGTGCGTCGTCATCGAGCTCCACGTACAGCGGATCGAAATCGCGGCTGCGCTCCTCCACGGGGCGAAGCTCGTGGGTCACGCGATCGATATCAAGAAAAGCGCCGGGCTTACCCATGGCACTTACGCCTCCTTCTTGGTCGAAGCAACAGAACCGGTAGCGACCACGGGCGCAACACCTGCGCCCGCAGCATCGCCCACAGCATCAAAGCGAGCGACATCCGCGGCGCTCGCGCGACCGGTCACAATGTCAAACGCCAGCTCCTCGGCTTGCGCGTGCGTCTTGCCCACAGCCTCGGCCGCAGCGACAATCGCCAGCACGCGCTCGTACTCGGTTGGAATGACCTTCACAAAGTGCTTGCTCATCGTCTCAAAGCTGTAGAGCAGCTTAATGCCGCGCGGGCTCTGGGTCGCATCCACGTGCTCCTGGATGAGCGCGCGAATCTGCGCCAGCTCGCCGGCCGTCGGGGCCTTGAGCTCAACGCTCTCGTGGTTCACGCGGGCGTCGAGCGTGCCGTACTGGTCAAAGACGTAGGCCACGCCGCCTGTCATGCCGGCGGCGAAGTTCTGCCCGACCTCGCCCAGGATGAGCGCCAGACCGCCCGTCATGTACTCGCAGCCATGGTTGCCGCAGCCCTCGACCACCACGGTGGCGCCGGAGTTGCGCACGCCAAAGCGTTGGCCGGCCAGGCCGTTAATAAAGCCGCGGCCGCTCGTAGCGCCAAAGAACGCAACGTTGCCCACGATGATGTTCTCGTCGAACTTGTAGGTCGCATGTGGGTTGGGGCGCACCGACACCTCGCCGCCCGAAAGGCCCTTGCCAAAGTAGTCGTTGGCGTCGCCGCACACGTTGAGCGTAATGCCACGCGGCAGGAAGGCGCCAAAGCTCTGACCGGCCGAGCCATCGCAATCGATGGTGATGGAGCCGGCGGGCAGACCCTCGGGATGCGCCTTAGTCACCGCGTTGCCCAAGATGGTGCCGACGCAGCGGTTGACGTTGGCGATATCGGCGCGGAAGCGAATCGGACGCAGGTGCGCACGGGCATCGGCCGTATAGGGCACAAACAACGTGGAGTCGAGCGTCTTGTCGAGCTCGCTGTCCGCGGCCATCTGCGGCAGGAAGTGGCGACCGTCGGCGCCCGGAATATGCGCACCGAACTCGCAGGTCGCGCTCGCCAGCACGGGCGACAGATCGAGCAGGTTTGCTTTGCGGTTGCCCGGGACCTCGATCTGGCGTAAGCACTCGGGATGACCGACCATCTCGTCGACGGTGCGGAAGCCCAGGCTCGCCATGACCTCGCGCAGCTGCTCGGCAACAAAGAGCATAAAGTGCTCAACGTGCTCGGGCTTGCCGCGGAAGCCGCGACGCAGGCGGCAGTTTTGCGTAGCGATGCCGGCCGGGCAGGTGTCCTGCTGGCAGTCGCGCTGCATGAGGCAACCCATGGAGATGAGCGGCATGGTCGCAAAGCCAAACTCCTCGGCACCCAGCAGGCAGGCGACGGCGACGTCGGTGCCGTCCATGAGCTTGCCGTCGGCTTCGAGCACCACGCGCGAGCGCAGGCCGTTTTGCAGCAGCGTCTGTTGAGCCTCGGCAAGGCCAAGCTCCAGCGGCAGACCGGCGTGCCAGATCGAATCGCGCGCAGCGGCACCCGAGCCGCCATTGTGGCCG
>UQEO01000108.1 GCA_900540095.1 uncultured Collinsella sp. | reverse complement strand
CGTGGTGCCGGAAAACCCCGGGTTTGGCCACCGAGGAAGCCGAGCCGTTGGCGCAGTCGATACCGATCTTGACGCCCTGCAGCGAAAAGTTCGCACTTGCAATGAGCGAAGCAATGTAGCGGTTGCGGCCCTGCATGTAGTCCACCGTGGCACCGATGTGGTTGCCCGTGGCCAGCGGCACCTCGCTCTTGCCATCGATGTAGTCCTCGATGAGCTCCAGCACGTCCTCGTCCATCTTAAAGCCGTCGCTGTTGACGAGCTTAATGCCGTTATCGCAAAACGGGTTGTGGCTCGCGCTGATCATGATGCCGCAATCGAAGCAGCCTTCCACAGTCTGATGCGCTACGCCTGGCGTGGGGATCACGTGCAGCATATAGGCGTCCGCACCGCTCGCGACCAGGCCGCTCACCAGCGCCGCCTCAAACATATAACTCGAGCGACGTGTGTCCTTGCCCACGATGACGCGCGCCTTAGCACTGCGGTTGGCGCCGTAATACCAGCCCACAAAACGGCCAATCTTATAAGCGTGCTCTACCGTCAGCCCAACGTTGGCCTCACCGCGAAAGCCGTCGGTGCCAAAGTACTTCATGCGCTCTCCTTACAAAATAGGGGCGAACAGATTGCCTGTCCGCCCCAAAATGGTACTCGATTATCTGCGCTACCAGAAAAACCCTACGCCGACGCGCTGTCGCGAGCCGCCTGGCATGTAGGAGTCTGACGCAGCGTAAGCGGCTTGTCCCCCGCCTCGGCCGACGTGGTCAGCGTATACGTGATCGTCGTCGTCTCGCCAGCATGCAGGTCAACGGTGCCCGAATAGAAGGGGATTCCATGCCACGTAGCGGCGCCAAGACCAAACTGGGTGCCCTCGACGGTCAGATCAGTAATGTTGCCGCCCGTCGGGGCAAACAACGAGACATTCAGACGCTCGTCGTCACGCGCGGCATCGGGTGCGCTCGCCGCAACGTAGTCGGGCAGCTTGCCAGCCTCCTCCTGCGTCATGATGTTCGTCAGGGTAACGGTGATGCGATAGGAGCACGTGCCGTCGCCGTTCTTCACGCCCTGACCAATCTGAGTGTCGGCGTTCAGATACCAGTCGAGCTTGGAGAAGCTCAGGTTGTTAAAGTAAACGCCGGCAACGGGATCGGCACTCGGATCATCCGGATCGGGCAGCGAAGCGTCAATGCCCGTCTCTTTGATGGCATTCTGCTCATCATCGTTTCTCATCCACGCGATCAGGCGGCCCTCTTCGGCACCGCGCTCAACGGCGCTGACAAGCTTCGTAACATCGACATCGCCGATACCGCCAAGGATCTTGTCGAAGGCAGCGCTGGCGACGGATGCAAAGATGCCGTCCGACTCCTCGACCGGATAGTTCCAGTACACATCGTGCATGAGGACCTTTGCGGCGTTGGTGCCGTCGACAACCGTTCCGTCGGGCAGTGACACGTTACCGACCAGGCCCAGCAGATACTGCAGGAACACCGGGTCGATACCGATGACGCCATCAACGTCCTGTCCATACTGGGACTTCCACAGCGCGGCGACACGCTGCGAGTTGCGGGGCCAATCAGGCGAATAGGTATTGCCCGAGTTGTACAGGTTGCTGTGGTTGCCGAACAGCGCCTCATCCTCTTCGTCGACGCTCTCGACCGCCTCATCCTCGCTGAGTCCAATGCGGGGAACAAACTCGCCAATCGACATCTGACCGTCGGTGACCGAAATCAGGCCCTGCGAACCGCCAAAGCCGCCGCAGGCACGAATCTCGACGTTGTTCATGGCGTACATAAGGTAGTTGCGCGTCTGGCCGTTGGCGCCGAGCATCTGGGGAAGGACGGGGGCGACCTTCTCCGCCGCGTCAACCGCGCCGTTGAGGGTGGCAAAGCCGTCCTTGGCCTTATCGACCAGCTCGGTCACCTGGGAAATATGAGTATCGCCAATGCCCTGGACCTTCTCGTTGGCGCTCTTGAACACCTTCGAGCTATTGGAAAGCGAATCGGCGACCGCCTGTAGCGCGGACACGTTAATCATGCCGTCCTGGAACAGCTTGCCGGGCGTAGCCTGCGAGAGGTTGTCGGCCATGGGAACCAGCGCATTGCTCGAGACATCGGACAGGGCGTCAATCATGGTGCGGGCCGCATTGATATCGCTGCCATACACCGGGATAAACGAAGCCGCCGCCCACAGCGGGCTCGAGGTCTTCGCCTTCATGCTGTTACAGAGCTCATCGATCTTCTTCGCGTCGTCAGGCAGCGTCGAAAAATCGCCCGACGTGACCTTGTCCTTAAGGCCACCGACGATCTCGACAGCCTCCTTCGCTTCGCTCTTTACGGTCTTTGCCGAGTTAAGCAGCATAAAGCCGCTTGCGCCAAGCGCAACGAGAAGCACCGCGACTACAGCGGCAATAATGGCGCCGGTGTGACGCTTTTTGCGCTCGCCCTTGCGATGGCGATGACGGACCAGACCGTCAGAGGTCGAACTCGACGAAGCGTCGCTACCGTAGTTCAAGCCAAAATCGTAATAATCTTCCTTGGAACCCGAGCCCGCAAACTCGGCACCGCTATCATCCAGGCGGGCGAACGTGCCAGTCTCGGAGGCGCCGGTGTAGATCGTGCCAAGGTTACCCGTAAGCCCCGCGCCACCGGCAGAGGGAGTATTGTTGTCGGCCTTGCCGGCATTAACGTTGCCGGCGGCATTCGCGGCGTTGGCAGCACCTGCGTTGTTCGCAGGTACCGAAGGAGCCCCGCTCGGCTGCGACGCGGAGGTTGCACCGCCCGCAAAGACATTCCCTCTTGCACGGCCGGTCTTTTTTGCCTTTTGAGACTGCTCGTACAGAGCGGTAAACATCGCCGTCTCGCCCGGGGACACGCGCTTACCGGAGCCGCCCTGTCCAGCGTCGCCCGGCGTGCCGGCCTTACCAGCCCCGTTCGGACGCGGCGGAACTGCAGGACGGCCGCTATCGCTGCCCTTAAAGTGATTACCAGCCATAAAGAAATCCTCGCAATTGAGTCGCAATGAAAAAGTCCATAACGTTACTAGTTTATGGCATTTTGAGCATCGACAGCTAAACTCCAGACACGGACATCAATTGGCGAAAATGCGGCACAACACCTTTTCTGTCTTGGCGGCGGCGCTAGCTACACCGTGAGGAACATCATCACGATGATCATGACAAAGCCGATAAGGTCGGTCGGCAAAAACACCGTCCCCAGCATAACGGCGCTGGTGATGGTCGCCGAAACCGGCTCCACAGTTCCGATGAGGCTCGCGCGCACCGAGCCGATGTCCTTAACGCCCTGCATATAAAGCATGTAAGCAAAAAACGAGCCGATAACCACGAACACCGCGAGCGCCTCGATGCCGGCAGCGTCGAGCGCCGGCATATGCGCCCAGGGCTGCACGAAGACGCACGAGACCACGCCCGCCGTGAGCATTGCCGAGCCCGTGACGATGGGGCTGCCGTATTCGGGCAGGATCTTGGCGGGGATCACCGCCATACACGCGGCGCTGACCGCACACATAAGACCTGCTGCCAGGCCAAGCGGCGAGATATTCAGGCTGGTGGGGTCGCCGCCGGTGGCGATTAAAAAGGTTCCACCCAGAGCCAGGCCAATGCCGATGACTTCGCGAGTACGCGGCATGCGGCGATCGGTCACGCAGGCGTAGCCCATGATGATAACGAGCTGCAGGCACTGGAGCACCGTCGCGGTTCCGGCGTTCGTCAGGCGCACGGCCGAAAGATAGCAAAACTGGTTGAACAGCAGGCCAAAGGCGGTAAAGAGCAGCAGCTGCTTGCGATCGGCGGGTGTGGTCCAGAGCTTAATCAGGCGCTCGCGGTCGCGCGTAACAACCACGGCCATAAAGAGCAGGCCGGCGAGAATCTGACGCACGCTCATAAGCCACAAGGTGTCGACGTGGTAGATATCGAACAGAAAGCTCGCGCTGGTGCCCGAGAAGCCCCAAAACGAACCGCCCACCAGCGTAGCCAAGACGCCCGTGATCATCTTGCGCGACGACGCATCGTTAAGGCGCTCGCGCCAGGCGCGACGGGTGTTGCGGCTGAGCTCGTCGGTTCCCTCGAGCACATCAATGTTCGATATATCGGTCATCGGCACCGAAGCCCCTGTGCCTTCGACCTGCTCGACACACTCTTTGCTCATTCCACTCCCCCGAAACAGCCTAGAAACAATTCGGCTTACCTTACCACGGCGAAGTCACCAGCTGGAGGCTTGTCCGCTTATCGGTAGGACAATTCCGCAGGCGTCTTTCCATAGCTCGATACCGCAATGGCCTTGCATTATGCGACAGCCAAATCGCGGCAGCAGGCTCTTTTGAAATGGATATGACAAAGCCCCCGAATTCCACAATGTAAGCGATTTTTAAAAATGTTCTTGCCACCGAGTTCAGGCTCCGTTATATTATCCCTTGCGCGCTTGCGCACCCTTGATCGGGCGTTTAGCTCAGGGGGAGAGCGCTTCCCTGACACGGAAGAGGTCAGAAGTTCAAATCTTCTAACGCCCACCAAATGTTCGCAGCTCAGAGGCTATGTCCTCTGGGCTGTTTTGTTTTATGTCGCCAAATCAGCTGGCTGCTCCAACCGCCCAAACAACCACCCTGCCCATGCACAGAACCGCGTCAGCGACCCAAGTGCCTATCCCGGTTGACTCCACAGTCAATCAAAACCGCCCCAATAGTCACCGAGGCCGAGACCAACACGTCTCGAACCCATCCGCACCGCAACTTCTCGGCAAAACGCCACAACGTCCACACCCTGCGGTATCCTTGAGCCACTTACACCTGCAGCACCAAGGAGCCACCATGCGCACCGAGCTCGATGTTCCCTTTTCGCACAAAGAAGAAGCCAAGGCGTTGGGCGCCAAATGGGACCGGACCAAGAAGATCTGGTATGTACCCAGCGGCGTCAACCCCGAGCCCTTTGCCGAGTGGCTGCCCGGTGTTGACCGATCCGACCCCTCAGCGCCGTATATATATCTTGTACTGGGCAAGCGCGAGTGCTGGAAGTGTCACAAAGAGACCTCGGTCGCGGCCTTCGGCATTCCCTATCGAGCCGATAACGACGAGAGCATCGCCATCGCGCACGCGCCCAACGAAGCCGGGCACATTGCCATCGACACGGCCAACGCCAACGCACTCGCCATCGTGCCCGCTCTTGGCTGCGTGCCGGGCGAGATCCGCGACTATCTTTCTAAACGCTGCGGCTACAAGCCCCGAGGCGCCCGAGCCCCCACACCGAGTTG
>UQEO01000107.1 GCA_900540095.1 uncultured Collinsella sp. | reverse complement strand
CACGTGCTTTGCGGGGCCGGCCGACCCCGAGCCCGCCAAGGGCTGGACCGACATCACGGCCCAGTGCGTCACCAAGATGGCCGCGCACGGAACCTTCACCGTGCGCACCGGCGACCTGATCGCCGCGCTCGGCGGGGCCGACGCCTTTACCGCGGGCGCCCGCGTGGTCGCCGTGTACAATGCGCCGCTCAACGGCGCGTGCAACCACGGCATCGCGAAGGGCAACCCCAACGAGGTCTACCTGCGCTACCCGCGCTCTCCCTTTGCCGACCAGTCCGGCGACGCGGGCTTCACCCGCACGCCGAGCGACGACGCGTGCGCCTACACCTGGGATCTCGCGCTCACCAAGCGCGGCAGCGACGGCGACAAGCCGCTTGCCGGGGCGGTCCTGAGCATCGCCGACGACCGCGGTCGCACACTGGCGGCCGACGGCACGTGGGATGCGGAGGGCAAGGCCACCGTCACCACGGGCGAGGACGGCCGCGTGACCGTCTCGGGCGTGGACTCGGGCAAGCTGGAGGTCCGCGAGCTCAAGGCGCCCAAGGGCTACGCCGCCTTTGAGGGCACGCGCTCCGTGACGGTCAAGGCCGAGGGCCTGGACGTCGACCAGGTGGCCGCCGCCAAGCCCAAGCTCACTATCACGGCCGAGTCGCCCCTGCGCGCCGACAGCGCGGACGGGTCGACGGGCAGCCTGGAGGCGTCGCTCATCAACACGCCCACCGGCACACCCCCTAGCATTACTACCGGAGGCTTTATGCCCTCGACTGGCGATATGGCAATGTACGCCGCGGCCGCCGCAGCGGTCGCCGGAGCCGCGCTCATCGTGGTCGCGCTCCTGATCAAGCGGGGAGGCGGCAACCATGCAGAGTAGCCAATGGCCCCACAGAGAGCGGGGCGAGACATAACCAAGCAGATGCTTAGACACAGACAGATGGTTTTAGATCAAATGGACTTCAAGCAGAAAGGAGAGGAAAAGAAGATGAGTATGAGCAAGAACATCGCCCGCCTGGCAGTAACGGCAGGTCTTACCGCAGCGTTGAGCTTTGGTGGCGTCATGGCACCGGTGACCATGGCGTTTGCTGAGGATGCGGCTACCACGACCAACAGCATCACCATCAATAAGAACAATACGAATGGCGATGTGAAGTACAAGGCTTATCAGATCTTTGAGGCCGATGTCGTGGATGAGGACGGAAAGACGGATAAGGTCGTTTCGAATGTTAATTGGGCATTTAATGACACTGATACCCAGGATGCCATCATCAAAGCTATCAATACCAATACGCCCGGTGCGCTGAAGACTGGTGCCAGTGCACAGGATGTTGCCGATTGGCTGGCTGCCAACATTTCCGGGAACACAAGTACAACGGTTCTCAAAGACACCGACTTGCTCAATACGCTTGCTGGACTGGTTGCGAAGAAGGTCAATCCGACCACTCCGAAGGACGCTACGGATGCTTCGTTTGCAGCAGGCACCAAGGTTTCTTTCGCCAAATCCGGTTATTACCTGTTTCTGACTGATGCGAACACTTTGGCTCCGGATGGGGCTGCCAGCAGCAAGAATACTGCCACTTCTCCGATTTATGCCGTTGTGGGCGCCGGCGATGTGGTGGTTACCGAGAAAACCAGCATTCCTACCGTTGAGAAGGATGTCCTCGAGGGCGGGAAATGGGGAAAGGTAAGCGACTCGTATATTGGCGAGGAGGTCGAATATAAACTGACTGGCCACGTTGCTAGTAACATCGCTACGTTCAATAAGTATGAGTATGTATTTCAGGACACATTGAGCAAGGGCCTTGAGGTCGTGAAGAACTCAAGCGGCACGCCGAAGGACCTACGCGTCTGTATTGTCGATAGCAAGACCAATGCTGAGAAGGAGGTTGTACTCGACGCTACCCATGGTTACCAGGTGACTGCGACTCCCGGTACAACCGCCGGAACTGAGCTCCTTAAGGTTTCTTTTGATAACCTTAAGGCAGTTCAGGATGCTGATGGGAAACCGATCAGCGTAAATGCGGACTCCAAGGTGGTCGTAACCTACAAGGCCAAGCTCAATGGCGAAGTCGAATACAAGGCCGACGGCGCCACCAATGAGGTCAAGCTTGTCTATTCCAACGATCCCATGTCTACCGGCACTGGCACATCGGTGCCGACGAAAGTCACCGACCATGTCTTCCGCCTGGATGTGACCAAGGTCGATAAGGATGATCAGAGCCATAAGCTCGAGGCTACCTTCCAAGTCAAGATGACCTATGAGGGAAATAAAAAGCTTACGCAGGAGAAATGGTTGACCCAAGATGGCGGTCTTACCGAAGAAGGGGCAAACGCAGGAAAATTCAAGACCGACAAGGATAGTGAGATTTATATCCCAGGCCTTGTTGCAGGAACGTATGAGATCACCGAGTGCGATACACCTGCCGGCTACAACACTCTTGCTCCGTTTACCATCACAGTGGCTCCGGAGTACAAAGATGACGGCAGCCTGAAGAATCTCAACGTAACGTCCAGCAATACCGAAATGGTTACTTCCAGTCCTACAAACGACGCGACCATTCCCGTCACCATCCAGAACAAGAAGGGCTCCGGCCTTCCCCTCACCGGTCTTAACGGCGTGACCTTCACTTGGATCGCTGGTGGCGCGGTGCTGTGCATCGGCGTGGCGCACCTCATCCGCAGCCGTAAGCAGGCTGAGGAGTCCGAGCAGGAGTAGCGCTCGCTCACCCATCCCTTTGGCAGGTGGGATGTGATGGCCATGAGACTTGCGGACACCTTTCTCGTCCATCGACGTTCTTGCTTTGCCGTTCTCTTTTCGGGGCAGACTCCACGCTGGAGTTTGCCCCGTTCTTTTTGGACAACACAGGCAGCCTCCACCGTCCGATGCGGACTCATCCGTCATCGCGTTTCTTGACTCGTATGAGGTTCGGTTTAAGGTCCGTAGCCGCACGCGCGGTGCGGACGGTAGAAGGCATTTGCGCCGCAACAAGCGCAAATAAGAATGCCCGGGGGTCGGATCCCGGGCATTTAACTAAAGCTGAAAACTAGGCCGCCCGCGCTCTCGTACACTTACGCGGGGTGCGTCGTTTTCTATTGACATTGTATCCCGAATCGCCCAGCCGATCCGGGATATTCTGAAAACTCAAATGCAGGCTTATCCTCGACTGGACGGTGCAGTCTAGCTGCGTTGTCCGGCGCGGAAGCTCGCTAATCGGCTATTATTTGTTTGGACAACCTGAGCTGTAGAGGAGTGACCGGCGATGGTGCAGGGCGCCAAACATATGAAGAGCAATAACGCCGCGGACAACGGCGGCTCAAGCCCTCAGCCCAAACCTCAACCAAAGCCTAAGCGCCGTCGCAAGCGGCTGCCGCGCTGGGCCGACCGGCTCATCACCATCGTCATCATCCTTATTGGCGTGGGCCTTATGACCTGGCCGTGGATCTTGGACCGGCTCGAGGCCTCGGGCGTGTTCAACCAGATCAGCACCGTGTCCAGCACCGTGGACGCGCTGTCTGCCGAGGAGCGCGAGCGCATCCTGCTCCAGGCGCGCTCCTTTAACGAGCAGCTGGCGGGCGAGGCCACCGAGCTTCCCGCCGACCAGATCGAGCCCTACGCCCAGCAGCTCATCTTTGACCGCGACCCCATGATGAGCTGGGTCGAGATCCCCTCCATCGACGTGAGCATGCCCATCTACCACGGCACGAGCGAAGAAGTCCTTATGGCGGGCGTCGGCCACCTGGAGGGCACGAGCCTGCCGGTGGGCGGCACCTCGACGCATTGCGTGCTCACCGCGCACTCGGGCATGCGCAACCTGAGCATGTTCGACGACATCCACTCGCTGGAGCCCGGCGACCTGGTGCTGCTGCACACCATGAATAAGACGCTCGCCTACAAGATGGTGGACTCCGAGGTCGTGCTGCCCGAGGAGATGGAGTCGCTGACCATCGAGCCCGGCGCCGACAAGGTGACGCTTGTCACCTGCACGCCCTACGGCGTGAACGACCATCGTCTGCTAGTGCATTGCGTGCGCACCAAGTACAACAAGAAGGACGTCGACAAGCAAAAGTCGCTGGCCGGCCGCCACTGGGGCAAGCGCGAGTTTGCCGTGCTCATTGTGGTCGTAGCCATTGTGCTGTTGCTGCTGGACATCGTGATCCACGCGGTCCGTAAGCGCCGCAAGGCCAAGGCCTCGGCATAAAGCATCGTTCAGAACCACCATAAAGGGGACGGGCACTTCTGTGGTGGTCGGGACTTCCAAACCATCACAACATTCGATGAAAATCTCGATTTTGACGATAAGCGTCGAATGTTGTGATGGTCTTCGTTGTGGGCGGGACGGTTTTCGTTTCGGACGGCGCGGTTTTCGCTGTGGGCGGCGCGGTTTTCGCTGCGGACGGTGCGGTTTCGCTGCAGAATCGCCAGCCCGCCGCCCGCCAGCCCGCCGTCCTCGTTACGTTTTCGCTGCATTTAGGTAAAGCACCTGCTCCAAGTGGCGTTGCCTTGTATACTAGAGCGGTTTATCTGTTATGCGGAAGGGAGCGCCTATGGCACTCAGCGAGAAAGACGTGCGCGGCATCGCCGAGTACGCAAAAATCGCACTGACCGATGACGAGCTCACCCAGATGACGTCCTACCTGAACGACGCCGTCCAGATGCTCGAGCCCGTCTTGCAATATGACTTGCCCGACGTGGAGCCCACGTTCCATCCCATCGGAAGCCTGTCCAACGTGATGGGCGATGACCTGCGCGAGCCCGAGCGCGACCTGCCGCTCGACGTCGCGCTCGAAAACGCCGGCAGCGCGCGCGACCGCTACTTCCGCGTGCCGTCCATTTTGGGAGAGGGGGAGAGCGAGTAATGGCGCAGAGCTTCGATTCCCTTACCGCCGCCAAGATCGCCGCGGGCGTTGCCGCCGGCGACTTTACCGCTACCGAGGTGGCCCAGGCCTCCCTTGCCGCCATCGAGGCGCGCGAGGGTGGGGTCCAGGCATTCCTGCAGGTGGCGCCCGAGCTTGCGCTCGAGGCCGCTGCGCGCGTGGATGCCGACCGTGCCGCAGGCAAGACATTGCCCCCGCTCGCGGGCGTGCCGCTGGCCATTAAGGACAACATGAACCTCGTGGGCACGCGCACTACCTGCGCTTCTCGCATGCTCGAGGATTACCAGAGCATCTACACCGCTACCTGCGTCCAGCGCATGCTCGATGCCGGCTGCCTGCCCATGGGCAAGGCCAACATGGACGAGTTTGCCTTTGGCAGCTCCACCGAGAGCTCGGCGTTCCACCGTACCAACAACCCCTGGGATACCGAGCGCGTGCCCGGCGGCTCCTCGGGCGGCTCCGCTGCCGCCGTCGCCGCCGGCGGAGGCGCTGAGATGCTC
>UQEO01000106.1 GCA_900540095.1 uncultured Collinsella sp. | reverse complement strand
TTCGCCATACACGACTCAACCAGTCGTTACTTCTTGTTGCGCATCTGCGCTTCCATCTGGCGCAGCAGGTCCATATCGGACTTGGGGCCGCCCGTTCCCAGGCCGCCCATGCCGCCCAGCCCCATGGCATCCAGACCGGGAATATTGGGCATGCGCATCTTTTTTCCCTTCTTACTCTTCTTGCCCTTCTTGCCGCCGGCCTGCGCCTGATTGGCCATCGTGCGCATGCGGCCCATCATCTTATTCATCTCGCCCCACTGCTTCATAAGGCTATTGACCTCGGTGGGGGTCACGCCGGCGCCCTTGGCAATGCGGGCACGGCGCTGGCCGTTGATGATGGAGGGGCGAAGGCGCTCCTCCTTGGTCATCGACATGATGATGGCCTCGTTCTTATCGAAGATACCTTCGTCCAGGTTACCACCCATCTGGTTAAGCGCACGCTGGCCACCGGGGAGCATGCCCAGAATGCCCTTCATGCCGCCCATCTTCTTGACGGCCTTCATCTGGTCGAGCATGTCGTTCATGGTAAAGCCCTCGCGCAGCATGCGCTCGGCGGCCTCGAGCTGCTCGGCGTCGGCCGCCTCCTGGGCCTTCTCGATAATGCCGACAACGTCGCCCATACCCAGAATGCGCTTGGCCATACGATCGGGGTAGAACGGCTCCAGCGAATCGGGCTTCTCGCCCATGCTCACAAACTTGATGGGCTTGCCGGTCACCTGGCGCACGGAAAGCGCGCCGCCGCCACGGGCGTCGCCGTCGAGCTTAGAGATGATCACGCCGTCAAAGTCGGTGCGCTCGGCGAAGGTCGAGACGACGTTGACGATATCCTGACCGGTCATGGCATCGACGACCATCAGCACCTGATCGGGCTTGACGGCCTTCTTGATGTCCACGGCCTCCTGCATCATCTGCTCATCGATCTGAAGACGTCCGGCGGTATCGACGATGACCACATCGCGCAGGTGGTCGACGGCCTCCTGAATGGCGCCCTTGGCGATGTCGACCGGGTGCGCACCGTCGCCTCGGAAGACCGGGACACCGATCTCTCCGCCGAGCGTGGCCAGCTGGTGGGCGGCGGCGGGACGGTAGACGTCGCAAGCGGCGAGCAGCGGCGAGCGGCCCTGCTTCTTGAGCAGGTAGGCAAGCTTTACGGCCGCCGTGGTCTTACCAGAGCCCTGCAGGCCCACGAGCATGATGACGTTGGGGATGCGGTTGCTAAAGACGAGCTTGCTCTCGGTGGAGCCGAGCATCTCGGTGAGCTCGTCGAGCACGATCTTGACGACGTTTTGCGCCGGCGACAGCGACTCCATGACCTCGGCGGTCATGCAGCGCTCCTTGGTCTTGGCGACAAACTCCTTGACGACCTTAAAGTTGACGTCGGCCTCGAGCAGCGCCATGCGAATGTCGCGCATGGCCGAGGTGATATCGGCCTCGGTCAGTTTACCCTTGCCGCGCAGGCGGTCAAATGTGTCGTTGAGGCGATCGCTCAGGGAATCAAACACTAGTCACTCCTTAATTGGACTCGCCCACCAGGGCGCGGCAGAAATCTTTGGCATTAAACTCCTGCAGGTCATCGACCTGCTCGCCCACGCCGATGCGCAGGATCGGGAGCTTGAGCTTCTCGGCCACGGCCATGGCGATACCGCCCTTTGCCGTGCCGTCGAGCTTTGTCATGATAATACCGTCCAGGCCAAGCGCCTCGTTAAACTCGAGCGCCTGGTTCAGACCGTTTTGGCCCGTCGCGGCATCGATCACAAGCACGACCGAGACCGGCATGGGACCGGCGGCCATATTGGCGGCGCGCTTACGGGTCACATTGACCACCTTGGCGAGCTCGCGCATGAGCTCGGGGCTCGTGTGCAGACGGCCGGCGGTATCGATGAGCACCAGGTCGCTGCCGCGCCTATCGGCCTCGTCGAGCACGTCGTAGCAAACACTTGCCGGGTCGGAGCCGCGATCGCGCTTGATGACGGGAACGCCGGCGCGCTGGCCCCACACATCAAGCTGCTCGATGGCGGCGGCGCGGAAGGTGTCGGCCGAACCGATCACCACGTTCTTGCCGCGGGCAGCCATGGCGCTCGCGATCTTACCGACCGTCGTGGTCTTGCCGGCACCGTTGATGCCCACAAACAGCACGCAGCTCGGCGTATCGGAGAACGGATCGCGCTCGATGGGCACAAAGTGCTGCTCAAGCTGCTCGGCCAGAGCGCGGCGAAGCTGCGGAGCGGTCTTGAGGTTCTTCTTGGCCGCGGCATCGCGCAGGTCATCGGAGACCTTGATAGCGACCTCGGCGCCCATGTCACCCATTACGAGGGTGTCCTCCAGGTCCTCCCAAAAATCCTCGTCGACCTCGCCGCCAAAGTAGAAGACCTCGTTGAGGGCCTCGCGGCTGCGCTCAAGTCCGCGCGAGAGAGCATCGAAGAATCCCATTATGCATTCACGACCTTTCCGGTTTCGCGATCGAGTTTTTGCGAGACGACGCGACTGACGCCGTCGGCTTGCATCGAGACGCCATAGAGGACGTCAGCGTCCTCCATAGTACGGCGCTGATGCGAGATAACCAAGAGCTGCGTATCGGAACGCAACACATCGAGTGCGCCGATGAGCTTGGACAGGTTGGCGTCATCGAGCGCCGCCTCGACCTCGTCCAGCACATAGAACGGCACCGTGCGCGTGCGATACACAGCAAAGAGCAGGGCGAGCGCCGTCAGGCTCTTCTCGCCGCCCGACATGAGCATCATCTTGGTGATGCGCTTGCCGCGCGGCTGCGCCACGACCTCGATACCCGTCTCGGCAGGATGCTCGGGATCGGTCATCTCCAGATGAGCCTGGCCGCCCGGGAAGAGCATAGCGAAGATCTCGCGGAAGTTCGCGTCGACCTTCTCAAACGTCACCAGGAAGGCCTTCCGCATCTTGCAATCAATGGCCACCGTGATCTTGGTGAGCGCCTTGCGCGCGCTCTCCAGATCGGCCAGCTGCTCCTCGATGTAGTCGGCACGGCGCTTGAGCTGCTCGTACTCCTCCATGGCAACTTGGTTAACGGGACCAAGGTTGTTGATCTGGCGCACAAGCTGGTTGAGTTCGCGCTCGGCGGCATCGCGGTCCGTGGGCGCCGGAAGCATGAGCGCTGTCTCGAGCACCGTCGTGCCATCGGCGGTAATGGCCTTAATGGCGGCCTCTACCTGCACCTCGAGCTTGCCACGCGCGACCTTGAACTCGTTTTGCGTGGCAGAGGCGGTATCGACTCGCTCCTTAGCGCGGGCAACCTCTGCCTTGGCATCCTCGATAGTCTTCTTGAGCGAGGCCGAGTCCGCCTCCTCGAGCGAAGCCTGGTCACGCAAGCGCGCGGCCCAATCCGACGCGCGCTCCAGCAGGGCCGAATAGCGCTCGTGCATGGGATCGACGCGCAGGCGCAGCAACTCGAGCGAGCGCGAGGCCTGGCGTGTTCCGCGGATACGGCGGTCGATGCCCTCCAGGCGATGCTCCAGGTCAGGCACACGGCCCTTCAGCGAACGCAGGCGTTCACTCGTCTGGGCTAGGCGGACCTTGGCGTCGGCGAGCTTGCCGGCAGCCTCGGAATCGTCACGGCGAACGCGGTCGAGTTCGTCGTTGGCCTCGGCAATCTGCAAGCCCAGATCGCATGCCTGCGCGCGGGCCTCGTCACGCGAACGGGTGAGCTCATCAACTCGCGGGCGTGCAGCGCGAACGGCTTCGGAGGCCTGCTCGCGACGCGTGGAGATGCGCACGCGCTCGACCTCGGCATTGTTGGCGCTTTGCTCCAAGCGGCCGATCTCGGAGAGCAGCGAGCGGCGCTCGCCCTCAAGGCGAGCAATCTCACCGGCGGCATCGCCCTCAGCGGCACGCGCTTCCTCAACGGCCGCATTGGCCTCGACGACCTGATCCGACACATGCTCAAACACAGCGGCCAAATCGGGCTCAAGCCCATCCAGCTCGCGAATGCGACGCTTACGCTCCAGAGCACCCGACGCCTCGCCGGCATCGAGGCCCACACGCACCAGGCCGCCACAGCTTACGCGGGCGCCATCGGGAGTCACATAGGTCACACCGTCAACGACAGGCGCAGCCAGCGCGGCAGCCAAGTCATCGACCACGTAATAGCCGCCGAGCAGCGCCTCGACGACGGGTCCGTAGCCTGCACGCACGGACAGACGATCAACCAGGCGGGTACCGGCAGCGCCCTCAGCGGCGGTAGAGCCGCTCACGCCGCGCGTCACCAGCAGTGCTTCGCCCGAGGCCTTCTTTTGGTCCAGAGCCGCACGACCGGCACGCTCAAGCGTGGCGGCGTCATCAAACAGCAGCGCATCGATATCGCCGGCGAGCAATTGCTCAACCAGGCCCTCAAGCTCGCGCGGGGCCTCCAGCACGTCGCCCAGACGACCCAAGACATCGTCGCCCAGCGCACCCACCAGACGGCTCACGAGCGGCGAGCTGTCGGCCATGCGGGCATCGAGTTTCTTTTGGCTGGAAAGCTCCGAGCGCACCTCGGACAACTTGTTGCGCGCCTCGCTCTCGCGGGCACGCAGGTCCTTCAGGGCCGCGCGTGCCGTCTCGGTGGCCTCACGCGCATCAACCTGAGCCTGGCGCGCTTCCTCAAGAGCGCCCTCAAGCTCCTCGGCGCGGTCGCGACGGCTCTCAAGCGAGGCCATGACCTCCTCAAGCTGCTCGTCGATCTGCTCCAGGCGCGAGGCATACATGTTGTCCTCGACCTCGGCATTGCTCAGCGAGTCCTTCACCTTGGCGAGCTCGAGCGCGGCGTTATCGGCCACACGCTGCACATCGCGCTGCTCACGCGTGAACTGCGAAATCTGATTGTCGAGCGCAACGCGACGCTCGTGGAGCTCAGCGGCGGCAGGACCAGCGGCGTCAACGTCCTCCTGGGCCTGCATATGCGCACCGGTCACTTCCTCAAGCTGCGCACGCGCGTCCTCGAGCTCCTCGACCACGCGACGACGCTGATGCTCGGAACTCGAAATCTGTCCGCGCATGTCAGACAGGCGCGACACCATGTTGTGGCCCTTTTCCTCGAGCAGGCGCATGTCGGAGTTAATGCGGCCGACCACATCTTGCATATGACGGCGCTGCTCGCCTAGGTCGCCCACAAACAGGCCCTTTTCCTCGAGCATGACCTGAAGCTTCTCGAGCTCGCGCTCCTTTTCGCCCATGCGGTACTGCGCAAGCTCCAGCTCGGCGGCACCTTCCTTGGAGCGGCTCTCCAGGTCGTTCCACTGCGACTGCAGCGAACGCAGCTCGTCGACAGCCAGCATCTGCGTAAGCTCGTTCGCACGCGAGGACAGCTCTTTGTACTTGCGCGCGCGATCGACCTGACGCTCCAACGGCCGCAGCTGACGGGCGATTTCCTTATTGATGTCGCGGG
>UQEO01000105.1 GCA_900540095.1 uncultured Collinsella sp. | reverse complement strand
GCGACAACTTGTCATTCAAAGAGGACGGCATGACCAGAAGGTCTATGCCGTCCTCGTTTCATGCCAATTTGTTCGCTCTGGCGCCCGCTCGCTGGCATTGCCAAAACATCGACGTTGCCGTGGTCCTAAGTAGTCATTGGGGACGTTTTTGTTTGACTAGTCGTTTAAGAACGTCCCCGATGACTATTTGAATTGCTAATTTGTGCGGGTTGTGGTTTTGTGACCTGCTGAAATTTAGGATACTGTACATCTGTACGTTAACTCATCTTCGTAGTATATTGCTACCCGCAAAACTCAACACCATTGTGCTTTGAGACGTTAAAGCGCCTACTACAATGGTTGTCGATAGTACGATTCGATTTAACGACAGGATGGATGGTCCAAGCGTGAGTCTCGGCAGCAAACTATCCAATGCAAAGGTGTCCTTTGCGATATTTAAGCGCGACATTAAGCGACTGCTTGTGAACCCCGTCGCCCTGGTGGTTACCCTAGGCGTGTGCGTTATTCCCTCGCTGTATGCCTGGTATAACATCGTGGCAAACTGGGATCCGTATGGAAACACCCAAGGCATCAAGATTGCTATCGCCAACAACGATCGAGGCACCCAAAACGACTTGGTGGGTGAGCTCAACGCTGGCGACAAAGTGGTCGACCAGCTCAAGGAGAATCATCAGTTGGGCTGGACGTTCGTCGACTCGACGGCCGATGCCAAGGAGGGCGTCGAGAGCGGCGAGTACTATGCCGCTATCGTGATTCCCAAGAACTTCTCGGATAACCTGGTTTCGATGCTCGACGGCAACTACCATCAGCCCAAGCTCACGTACTACGTCAATGAGAAGAAGAGCGCCATTGCGCCCAAGGTTACCGATACCGGTGCAAACACCATCGAGGAGCAGATCAACTCGGAATTTGTCTCTACGGTAGGCAAGACTGTTGCCGGTATCGCCAAGGATGCCGGTGTCGATTTAAAGGACAAGGCAACCCAGACTCAGGACTCGCTGGCAAGTTCGGTGTCCGAGGCGTCCGACACCTTGGGCGAGGTGCGCGATTCGATTGGCGATATGAATGCCGCCATCGATAAGACGAGTGGCGCTATCGCCTCGGCTGATGCGGCACTTGCCGGCTTGCAAGGCCAGGC
The DNA here is from genome assembly GCA_900540095.1 of uncultured Collinsella sp. Taxonomy (GTDB): domain Bacteria; phylum Actinomycetota; class Coriobacteriia; order Coriobacteriales; family Coriobacteriaceae; genus Collinsella. The sequence continues at coordinate 4,325 of UQEO01000105.1, read as the reverse complement.
ACCGTCGCTGACGCAGGCGATCTCCCAGGGCAACGACCTGCTGAGCGAAGCTCGCACCACGGCGGGCAACTCCATCACCTCGCTCTCCAAGGCGCTCTCGGAAGGCAGCCTTGCGCTCACCAAGACGTCGGCCTCTGCGAACGCTGCCATCGGCAAGCTGACGGGCGCGGTCACATCTACGACCACCCGTATCGACAACTCGCTCGAGTCTCTTCAAGCGACGATCGACCACAATAAGGCCGTTATCGGGCACTTGGAGATTCTCGCCAATGACACGTCGACAGGTTCCGAGGAAATTGACGCGCGCATTGTATCGACCATCGATTTGCTTCGAGAGCAGAATGAAAAGCTTCAGAGCATCAAGGACGGTCTGTCCGCGCAGTCGAGCGCCATGGCGAATGACGCAGCGGCTGTTTCGGGTGCCAGTGACGCTATCAATAACGCAATTCATACCGGTGCGACCAACCTTGGCCAAGCCCAGACGGACTTGGGCCAAAACGCGCTGCCGAAGGCCTCGAGCGCGCTCGACTCTTTTGCTGCCGTTTCGGGCGACCTGACCGGTATCGTCTCGGGTATGACACCTACACTTGCAAATGCGCGCGGCACGTTGGCGCAGCTTAGCGCTACGCTCGGCCAGGCCAAGACCACGCTGTCCCAGACCGATTCCTCGCTTGCCAAGGTCCAGGACAAGCTTGCAACCGCCGCCAATGACATCGCGGCACTGCAGACCTCCGAGTCCATGGGCGAGCTGGCCGATCTGATGGGCGTCGATGTCAATGACGTGGCAGATTTCATGGCGTCTCCGGTTGAGTTGACGTCCAAGTCAATCTATCCGGTCAAGAGCTTTGGCTCGGGCATCGCTCCCTTCTACACCAATCTGGCGCTTTGGGTGGGCGGCTATGTGCTCATCGCCATTTACAAGCTCGAGGTCGACCGTGAAGGTGTTGGCAGCTTTACGGCGCGCCAAGGCTACTTTGGCCGCTGGTTGCTCATGGTGATCCTGGGCGCGTTGCAGGCCATCATCGTTACGGTAGGCGATCTGGTGATTGGCGTGCAGTGCGTCAGCCCGCTGCTGTTCGTGCTGGGCGGCATCGCCATTTCGTTCACCTACGTCAATATCATCTATGCGCTGTCCACCACGTTTAAGCATATCGGCAAGGCTATCGGCGTCATTCTCGTCATCGTGCAGATCCCGGGTTCGTCGGGCATGTACCCCATCGAGATGATGCCCGGCTTCTTCCAGTGGCTGCACCCGCTGCTGCCCTTTACCTACGGCATCAATCTGCTGCGCGAGACGGTCGGCGGCATGTATTCGTTCAACTACCTGTTTAACCTGTGCATTCTGGGCGTGTTCTTGATCGTGGCGCTCTTTATCGGCCTGCAGCTGCGTCCGCTGCTGCTCAACCTTAACCTGCTCTTTGATAAACAGCTCTCCACGACCGGTATGATGATTTGCGAGTCCAACGACCTGCCGCGCCAGCGCTACTCGCTGCGCACGGCCATGCGCGTCATGCTCGATTCCGATTCGTACCGTCGCGAACTGCTCGATCATGCGGTCGCCTTTGAACATCGCTACCCGTACTACATCAAGGGCGGTTTTGCCGCCGTGGTGGGCGTTCAGGTCCTGCTCTTTGTCCTGTCGACGGTTCTCGATATCGACAATAACGGCAAGATCATCCTGCTTGTCATTTGGATCATCTCGGTTATTGCCATCTGCGGCTGGCTTATCAATATCGAATATATCCGAGCGAGCCTCAATACCCAGATGCGCATCTCGGCGCTTTCGGATGAGGACCTGCGTCGCGAGATGCGCGAACACACGGCCGCCATTCCTGCCGCCCGCCACATGTTTGGCCTCAACGCCAGCGAGCGTGGTGCCAAGGGCGGCGATCAGTCCACGGGCCGCTTGCCGCATATAGGTTCGCATCATAAGGCTCAAGATGCCGACGGCGTTGACAACGTAAACGGAAACGACGGGGAAACCGCCCGGCTCAGCAAGCACTCCAAAGGAGGTGAGGCATAAATGAAGAACATCCTGCATCTGTTTAAGCGTGATGTCCAAAACGTGTCTCGCTCCGTGATCGGCATGGTTGTTGTGATGGGCCTCATTATCGTGCCGTGCCTGTACGCGTGGTTTAACATCGCCGGAAGCTGGGATCCGTACGGCAACACCGGCAATCTTAAGATCGCCGTGGTCAACACCGACGAGGGCTACGAGAGCGATCTGATTCCCGTCGAGGTCAACGTGGGTGAAAACGTAACCGCCACCCTGCGCGGCAACGAGAACTTCGACTGGGTCGTGCTCAACAATCGCGAAAAGGCTATCGAGGGCGTCAAGTCGGGCGCATACTACGCCGCCGTCGTTATCCCCAAGACGTTTAGCGCTGACATGATGACGCTTTTCTCGACCGACGTGAAACACGCCGATATCGAGTTTTACGAGAATCAGAAGGCCAACGCCATTGCGCAGATCGTGACCGAGAAGGGTTCGAGCGCCGTCCAGAGCCAGGTTAACAAAACTTTTACCGAGACCATTACGAGCATCGGTCTTAAGACGGTGTCCAGCCTGCTCGATTACATGAGCACCGACCAGGTCAGCAACTTTATCGCCAACCTGTCCTCGACGCTCGGCGATTCGGTCCAGGACCTGCAGGACGTTCAGGCCAGCGCAACGTCGCTTGCGGGCATTTTGAGCTCCACGTCCGATTCGCTGACGTCGGCGAGCGGCATGCTCAAGCAGACGGGCACGGTCGATGAGTCAACGAAGCAGCTTATGGAGCATGTCAAAAGCGGTATTAGCGATTCCAAGGAAGCGCTGAAGGACGCCAACGACGCCATCAATGCCGCGATTGACGGAAGCGCGGGCTCGTTTGACAACGTGTCCGCCGAGCTTGCGAAGGCATTTGATGCCGCGAATCAACATGTCTACCTTACAGTGTCCCAGCTCAACGATGCCGCGGCGGCTCTTAATGCGCGCGCCAAGGATATCGATGCGATGGCCGATCAGCTCCGCAGCCTTGCCGACCAGGTGAGCGATGAGAATTTGAAGGACGGCCTCAAGTCCGCCGCGACGTCGCTGGGCAGAATCGCCGTTGAGTACCGCAGCAATGCCAAGGATCTGGCGGCCACCGCGAAGTCTCTCTCCGATAGCATGGCCGAGGTCAACAACTCGCGTGCCGAGGTCGATCAGGCCATCGCCGATGCCAAGGCCGGCATCGCGGGCGCCAAATCCGATTACGATTCCACGTTCTCGGTTAAGGCCAAGGAGCTCAAGAAGACCGTCTCGGGCATCCTAGACTCGCTCGATGGTATCTCGGGCAATCTGGATAGCGCCGTAGACGGCCTGACCGACGCATCCGGTTCGCTGGCAAAGGGCCTCTCCAAGGCTGCAAAGCTGGTCAACAAGGCTTCCGATCAGTTGGGCGAAGCGTCGGACAAGATCAGCGCGTTTAAGGACGAGCTCGACGGTGCCTTGATGTCAGATGACCTCGCTACGATCAAGACGATGATCGGCAATGATCCCGAGGGTCTGGCCGTGTCGCTTTCCGGCCCCGTCGCGCTCGATCGCAAGCCGGTCTATCCGATCCGCAACTACGGTTCGGCCATGGCACCGTTCTACACGATTCTGTCGCTCTGGGTCGGCTCGATCGTGCTGGCGGCCATGATGAAGGTCTCGGTTGACGACGAACTCATCAATGAGCTGATCCCCGTGCGCTTGCACGAGATCTACCTGGGCCGTTACCTGTTCTTTGGCGGTCTGGCCCTGCTGCAGGCAACGCTCGTGTGCGCGGGCGACATCCTGTTCTTTGGCATCCAGTGCGACGACCCGCTGCAGTTTGTGCTGGCGGGCTGGGTCGCGAGTCTCGTGTTCTCCAATATCGTCTACACGCTTACGGTTTCGTTTGGCGATATCGGCAAGGCGCTCGCCGTCGTGCTGCTGGTCATGCAGGTCGGCGGTTCGGGCGGTACGTTCCCCATCGAGATGACCGGCCCTGTGTTCCAGGCGATCTATCCGTTCCTGCCGTTTACCCATGGCATTAACGCCATGCATGCCGCCATGGCTGGCGCCTACCATATGGAGTACTGGGTTGAGCTGGGCATTCTGGCGAGCTATCTGATTCCGTCGCTGGCCCTGGGCGTCGTCTTCCGCCGTCCGGTCATCAAAGCCAACGACTGGATCATCGAAAAGCTGGAATCAACTAAGCTAATTTAGTGCGGCAACGTTAACGCTGATGTAGCACTAATGCCAGCGAGCGAGTCGCATTTGCGCCAAGGTGACGTGAAATGAAAGGGCGCTGACCTTCTGGTCGCGCCCTTGAAATTGA
>UQEO01000104.1 GCA_900540095.1 uncultured Collinsella sp. | reverse complement strand
CATCACCGAGAGCCTGCAGCACCTGCCGACCGGCTTTGAGTGCGACATCCTGCACTGCAACGATTGGCAGACGGCACTGGCGCCCGTGTTCTTGCGCGAGTTCTACCAGGGCCTGCCGCTGTACGATCGCGTCAAGACCGTCTTCTCGATCCACAACGTGGCTTTCCAGGGCCAGTTTAGCGACACCGTGATGGAGGACATCTTGGGCGTGGCGCATATTCCGGCGGCCGCCTCGCAGCTGCGTTGCGACGCCTGCAGCATCAACTACATGCTGGGCGCCCTGCGCTATGCCGATGCCATCACCACGGTGAGCCCCACCTATGCCAACGAGATCCAGACGCCCGAATTTGGCGAGGGCCTGGACGGCGTGCTGCGCGAGCGCTCCTATGCGCTGCAGGGCATCCTCAACGGCATTGACGTGGCGGGCTTTGACCCGGCGACCGACAAGCGCATTGCCGCCAACTACACCGTCGAGGACCGCTCCGGCAAGGCCGTGTGCAAGGCCAAGCTGCAGGAAGAGCTAGGGCTCGAGGTTCGCGACGACCGCCCGCTCATGGTGATGGTCACGCGCCTGACGCGCCAGAAGGGCATGGACCTTGTCATGTACGCGCTCGACCGCATCCTGGCCGGCGGCGTGCAGGTGGCGGTTCTGGGCACCGGCGACCGCGACTACGAGGACGGCCTGCGCTACTTCCAGGACAAGTACCCCGGCACCATGGCTGCACGCATCGAGTTCGATCCAGCGCTGTCACAGCGTATGTATGCTGCTGCCGACATGTTCCTGATGCCTTCGAAGTTTGAGCCCTGCGGCCTGTCGCAGATCATCGCAATGCGCTACGGCACCCTGCCCATCGTGCGCGAGACCGGCGGCCTGAAGGACACCGTGCAGCCGTACAACGAGTTTACCGGCGAGGGCACAGGCTTCTCGTTTAGCAACTTTAACGGCGCGGCACGCATGTTCTGGGATACCCGTGACCCCTGGAACCAGCTGGTCACGCAGGCCATGAGCCAGGACTTTAGCTGGACGCGTTCGGCAGATAAGTATCTGGACCTGTACTTCTTTATGCATCCGGAGATTGAGAGGCCGGCGGGTGTGACTGATGTTGCAGCTGTCGATGAGCCCGCTGCCGCTGAGGCCGAGCCTGCGGCGACCGTTAAGGAGCCCGCTGCCGCTGAGGAGCCCAAGGCCGAGGAGAAGCCGGCGGCCAAGGCCGAAGTTAAGCCCGACGCGAAGCCTGCCGCCAAGAAGACGACGGCCCGCAAGACGACGGCTAAGAAGGCCACGACCACGAAGGCCGCTGCTAGCAAGACTAGCGCCGCTAAGGCAACTACTGCCAAGGCATCGACTACGCGCAAGCGTACGACCGCCGCTGCCAAAAAGGCCACCGAGGCCGAGGTCGCTCCCGAGGTAAAGGCCGAGCCCGCGGCAAAGGCTCCGGCCAAGACCGCTGCCAAGAAGACGACCGCGACCAAGACCACGACCGCTAAGAAGGCCACGGCTGCGAAGTCGACGACGACCAAGGCTGCTACGACGAAAGCCGCCGCGAAGACGACCCCGAAGGCCGCTGCAAAGCCCGCCGCCAAGGTCGAGGAGGCGCCCTCCGAGCCCAAGGCCAAGGTAGCTGTCGAGGCAAAGCCGGCCGCCAAAACCACCACGCGCAAGCGCGCTACGACGACGGTCAAAAAGGCCACGACCAAGGCTGCTGCTCCCAAGGCAGAGGCTAAGGACGAGGACAAGCCCGCAGTAAAGGCCGAGCCGGCGCCGAAGGCCGCTGAGGCCAAGACCGCTCCCAAGACTAAGGCAAAGACCGAGCCCGCCAAGAAGGCCCCGGTCTCCCCCGCCGCTCCAGCCGAGGAAAAGGCTCCGACCAAGAAGACCTCCGTCCGCAAGGCAACGGTCACCCGCAAGCGTCACTAGTCTGGACGATTAAAACTTAATCCAACGCAAAAGAGGGCGCCCCAACCAGGCGGCCTCTTCTTGGTTGAACTTCTCTATTAAAAAGAGGGCCGGTTTACTACGACAAAATAGCTCTGGCCGACCACGGAGAGTATTCTGTGAAATTGGCAACGCTTCTACCTGCGGATTTAATATCACCAAATTGACCGTGGTTGAGATCATTCAATTCGTCGTAGTAAACCGATGTACTTTTGTTTGACTACAAATAGTATCCGCCTGGGCGTTTTCGAATATCGCGATAATTTGGATGGTAAAACGATTTTCTAGGACAACCGTTCGCCGATGGTAAACGGATGTTGTTTATACAGCCTGTGTACAACAGATATACTTATATCCTGTGCGTAAAGCCCATGGCCCGCAGGCCGTGATTCTATTGAACTGGACCGTATTATGAGATTGATTCACAACAGCCGTCTGCCGCAGTTTCGTACTCCGTTTGGCGCTGTGACCACTGGAACTTCCGTTTCGCTCTCGGTGATTTTGGAGGATGCCGACCCCAACCAGGCGACGCTCACCCTGCGCACCTGGATCGATGAGATCGGTGAGTCTCTGTATCCCATGACGCACGAGGGCGACGGCATATTTACCGTAGAGCTTGAGTGCACCGAGCCCTGTCTTATTTGGTACAGCTTTATCTGCAATATCGAGGGCCAGCCCGTGGTCCGCCTGGGTGCGCCACAAGGCCGCACCGGTGGCGAGGGCGTAACCTACAACTACGCCGAGGTCCCGTCGTTCCAGATTACCGTTTACAAGCACCGCGAAGTTCGTCCCGAGTGGTACGAGCGCGGCATGGTCTACCAGATCTTCCCCGATCGCTATGCCCGCGACGAAAACTGGCACGAGCGCACGCTGGCCGAGGTCCAAAAACCGCGCAACGGAATCCAGCGCCGCATGGTCGAGGACTGGAACGAACCGCCCGAGTACGAGCGTGCCGAAGACGGCTCCATCAAGACCTGGGATTTTTACGGCGGCTCGCTCAAGGGTATCCAAAATGACCTGCCCCGCATTGCCGAGTTAGGCTTTACGGCCATCTACCTCAACCCGATCTTTGAGGCCGCGAGCAACCACCGCTACGACACGGCCGATTACACCAAGATCGACCCGATCCTGGGCACCGAGCAGGACTTTACGGAGCTGTGCGAGGCAGCCGAGAAGCTCGGCATTTCCATCATCCTGGATGGCGTCTTCAACCATACGGGCGATGACTCGATCTACTTTAACCGCTATGGCAACTATCCCGGTGTCGGTGCGTGGCAGAGCGAGGACTCGCCGTGGCGCGATGCGTTTTACTTCCATGAGGACGGTTCGTATGACTGCTGGTGGGGCGTAGGCAACATGCCCGCCATCAACGAGAATTCCGAGCTTGTGCGCGAAAAGCTTCTGGGCAAGGACGGCGTGATTCGCAAATGGCTGCGCGCCGGTGCCCACGGCTGGCGTCTGGACGTGGCCGACGAGCTTTCCGATGACTTCCTGGCTGAGATCAAAAAGGCCGTGCTCGCCGAGAAACCCGACGCGCTGCTGCTCGGCGAGGTCTGGGAAGACGCCTCCAACAAGATTAGCTATGGCCATTTGCGCCGCTACCTGCAGGGCTCTGAGCTGGACTCTGCTATGGATTACCCCTTCCGCGACATGGTCATCGGCTTTTTGATGGCCTACAAGAACGCCTATCAGGCTGCCGAGGACATCGAGCCCCTCCGCGAGAACTACCCGCGTGAGGCATTGTCCTGCGCGCTCAATCTGCTTTCGAGCCACGACCGCCCGCGCATTATCTCGGTACTCGGCGGTGGCCCCGACGAGTCGCAGCTGCCCGAGAGCGAGCGCAGCAAATGGCGCCTGGACGATAACTCCATGGGCCTGGCCAAGAGCCGCTTTTGGTTGGCGACGCTCATGCAGATGACCTTCCCGGGTGTGCCCTCGATTTATTACGGCGACGAATACGGCTTGGAGGGCCTCACCGATCCGGGCAACCGCCGCACCCTGCCGACCAAGGACCAGCTCCACGATTTCGATACGCTGGCCATTGTTAAGAACGCGTCTGCCGTCCGCCGCGCGCTACCGTTTATGGTCGACGGCGAGATCAAGGCCTTCGCGCTCAACGACGACGTCTTGGCCTACACCCGCACGGGCAAAGACGGCGAGGCCGCGACGGTTATCATCAACCGCAGCCTGCGCAATTCGCACTGCGTGACGATCCCGGCGCTCGGCGAATGTGCAAGCGACGTGATCAGCGGCCACGAGTGCGAGATCCACAACGGCACGGTTACGCTCGACCTGTACCCGTTGGGCTCTTCGATCATCTATCACCATGCCGAGGAGCGCCTGCAGGAGCCGCTCGATCATGGCGCAGGCGTCGTGTGCCATATCACCTCGGTGCCGACCGATGACGGCAAGCCCGGCACAATCGGTGCGCCCACGCGTCGTTTTATCGACCACCTGGCCGCCATGGGCATGCGTTACTGGCAGGTCCTGCCCGTCAATCCCACGGACTTCTTCCGCTCCCCCTACGCCGGCCCCTCGGCCTTTGCAGGCAATATCGACCTGCTGCCCGAGGGCCACGAGGAGCTGGCTGCCGACTTCGTCACCTGGAAGGCCCGCGGCGGCGAGGATGCCGACCCGCTGTACACGGCGTTTAAACATCGCAACACCGACTGGCTCGAGAAGTACTGCGTCTACATGGCGGTAAAGAAGCACTTTGAGGGACTGTCACGCCACGATTGGCCGGCGGATGTCGCGCGCTACAACGAGTACCTGATCGATGACAAGCAATTCCACGACGAGGCCGAGCTGCAGGCGTACATGCAGTATCGCTTTGACCTTGCCTGGTGCGAGCTTATGAACTATGCACACAAGAAGGGCATCGAGGTCATCGGCGATATCCCAATGTATGTCTCGGACGATTCGGCCGACGCGTGGAGCGAGCCCGAAAACTTCTGGCTGTCCGACACCGGCAAGGCGATTGAGATTTCGGGGGCGCCGCCCGACAACTTTGCACCCGAGGGCCAGGTCTGGGGCAACCCCACCTTCCGCTGGGATCACATGAAGGAGAATGGCTATCGCTGGTGGCTCGACCGCCTGCGCCGTGCGTTCGCACTCTACGACCGCGTGCGCCTGGACCACTTCCTGGGTTTCCACAGCTACTTTAGCATCCCCGCCGGCAAGGCCTGTTCTGACGGTCGCTGGCTGGCTGGCCCGGGCAAGGACCTGTTCCAGACGGCCTACGACGAGCTGGGGCCGCTCAACTTTATTGCCGAGGACCTGGGCTATTTGACGCCTGGTGTTCGCGCGATGGCTTCGACCTGTGGCTTCCCCGGCATGGACGTACTGGAGTTTAGCAACTACGACGTTCGCTGCGGAATTCATCCCACGCCGGGCAAGATCCTGTACACCTCGACGCACGACACCTCGACGCTTGCCGGCTGGTGCACGCACTCCTTTGCGGGCGGCGACGAGCCGAGCGGCATTGCATTGGCAGGCGAGCTCATGGGCAAAGACCCTGGCCCCGGGCAGATCGCT
>UQEO01000103.1 GCA_900540095.1 uncultured Collinsella sp. | reverse complement strand
CGGCTGGCGGGCGTGTCTTGGGGTTTGCCGCCGTTGCGCTTGGAGCTGGCTTGCTTGGGAGGGATACCACCACTTTTGAGGATCTGCACCTCGCGGTCGGTGAGCTCGCGCCACGAACCTTTGGCCACGCCCTCGAGCTCAAGGCCGGCAAAATTGCAGCGATGCAGACGAATTACCGGATGGTGAATCTTGCTCAACATGCGCTTAACCTGATTCTTGCGACCCTCGCGGATGATGACCTCCACGGCGGTGGTGCCGGGCTTGACGCCCTGGGGAGCTACGGCCTCGGCCTCGTGTGCGGTGATGACTCGGCAGATTGCCGGCTGGCAGAGGCCGTCGTCGAGCTCGATGCCACGGCGTAGCGGCGTGAGATCGCGGTCGGACAGACTGCCGTCCACGAGTGCCTGGTAGGTCTTATAGACATGCTTGCTGGGGTGCAGCAGGTCCTGCGACAGGTCGCCGTCGGTGGTAAAGAGCAAAAGGCCCGTGGTGTCGCGGTCCAGGCGACCCACCGGGAAGAGCCCCGGAAATCGGTCGCGCGGAACCAAGTCCGCCACACAGGGGCGCTCCTGCGGGTCGCTCATGGTGGTAAGGTAGCCGGTCGGCTTGTAGAGCATCAGGTACACGGCGCCCTGGTTGAGCTTGACCGGCATGCCGTCGACCTCGATACGGTCGCGGTCGACATCGACCTTGGTGCCCAGCTCGGTCGCGACCTCGCCGTTTACCGTCACACGACCAGCGGTCATCAGGTCCTCCGAACCGCGGCGGCTCGCCACACCCGCGCGCGCCAAAAAGCGCTGCAGGCGCATGGTGTGCGGGTAGACGTGCTGGGCGTCGGTTGCGGGTACTGCGTTGCCCACGGCGCGCGTCTCCCCTGCTTCGTTAGTCCTCGTCATGCATATCCTCCGAGGTCTCGTCGACGACCAGGGCCTCAAAGTCCTCGGCTGCCTCAACATCTTCAACATCGGTATCGAGCAGTTCGCGCTCTTCGTCCAAGTCCTCTGCCTGCTCCTCGAGCGTGGACCGAATACTGCGGCCGCTCAGGCGCTCACGGATAAACTGGCGCGACTGCTCGTCGGGGGCAAACTGCTCCAGATCGGGCAGATCGCGGGTGGAGCGCAGACCGAACTTTTCCAAGAAGGCGTTGGTCGTGCCGTAGATGATGGCTTGACCGCGCTGGGGGTCGCGGCCGAGCTCGCGCACCAGGCCCTTGTCCACGAGCGACGCGATGACGCCGTCGGAATTGACGCCGCGGATGCCCTTAACCACCTCGCGTGTCACGGGCTGGTGGTATGCGATGACGGCCAGGGTTTCGAGCGCCGCCTGCGACAGCTTTTGCGTGTCCCAGCTCAACACATAGGCCTCGACCACGTCGTGGTAGGCGGGGTGCGTAAACAGGCGCCAGCCGCCGGCGACCTCGCGCAGCTGAAAGCCGCGGTTGGCCTCCTCGTACTCAACCTTGAGCTCGGCGAGCAGCGACGCGCACTCGCCGGGGGCGATATCCAGTGCGCCGGCCAGCGCGGGCGCACTCACCGGGTCGCTCGACACCAGCAGCAGCGCCTCGAGGGCGCCTTTGAGGCTGTTTGCCTCCAGCGTGGAAAGGGTTGACATGGTTGCGGCTCCTATTCGGTGAGCTCGGGGCCCTCGCCGGGCACATAGGCCTCGGCGCCCTCGACGCGGTTGATTTGAATGGTTCCAAAGATTTCATCCTGACTCAGCGTAAGCGAGCCGCGCTTGGCGAGCTCGAGCATGGCCAGGAAGGTGACAACGAGCTGCTCGGTGGTGGCGTCGCCGTCCAGTAGCTCGCGGAAGGTGCAGGTTTGGTGCGCCATGGTAAAGCGGTCGACTGAGGCCACGGTCAGGTCGAGCGGTACGCGATGCGGTGCCACGTGCTCGGCCTCCAGCAGGAAGGTCTGGCGCTTGCCGTCTAGGTCGGCGCAGATGACGGCGAGACCGCGCAGGGTGATGCCGGCCAGGTAGTCGGGCATGAGGCCCAAGAACTCGGGGTCGGGACCGGCCACACGCGGGTGCATGCGGCTTTCGGCCTGCATGCGGGCACCGAGGGCCGCAGCCGCGCCCTTAAACTGCTTGTAGGCAATCAGGCGCTGGATCAGGACCTCGCGCAGGGCGTCGCCGTCGAGCGCGCTGAGCTCCTCGAGGTCTTCGTCGAACTCGTCATCGTCGTCATCGACTTTGCGCGGGGCCTCCTGCGGCACCAGAGAGGCAGCCTTGATGTCCAAAAGGGTTGCCGCGACCAGCAAAAAGTCGCTCGCCACGTCCAGGTCCAGCGCCTCGATGCGCTCGGCCTCGGCAAGGTACTGCTCGGCCACCTCGCTGATAGAGATGGCGCCGATATCAACTTTTTGGCGGGTTACCAGCTGCAGCAGCAGGTCGAACGGTCCGCTGTAGACCTGCGTCGACACGCGATACGACATCTTCGACCTCCTTTGACGGCGCCTTCGCGGCGCGGTTTGGATGCATGCTACGACCGTTTTGCACGGTCGACCAGTAAGTTTACCTTAGATGCCGGCGATTGCGAAGTTGAGCAGCTGCTCAGCAAGCGGATACACGGTAACGTCGAAATAGCGGCCGATTACATCGATGCCGGTCCACATAGGCAGCAGGTACAGCACCAGGATGAGGATGGGCATAGCGTATTGTTGCAGACGGTAATAGTTGTTGAGCGCCTTGCCCTTGAGGAAGGGCACGATGATCGATGAGCCATCGAGCGGCGGGATCGGGATGAGGTTGAAGAACGCGAGTGACAGGTTGACTACGACGAACGTGGCGCCGAAGTTCATAATTTGCGACGCCAGGGCAAATGACATGCTGGTGTAGAGGTTGCCATAGGTCAGGCTCATGAGGGCGGCAGCAAGACACGCGAGCGCGATATTCGATGCAGGGCCTGCCGCGCTCACCAGGACCTCGTCGCGCTTGGGGTGCTTGAGGTTGTTGAGGTAGACGGGCACGGGCTTGGCGAAGGCGAATACCGGGCCGCCGGCCGCGAGCATAAGCAGCGGCAGGAGAATGGTGCCAAACGGGTCGATATGGTTGAGCGGGTTGAGCGAGACGCGGCCGCGCGAATGGGCCGTCTTATCGCCGAGTGCCCAAGCTGCGGCGGCGTGCGCGCTCTCGTGGATAACGATGCCAAGGATTACGGCGACGGCACTCGCGAGCAGGTTCATGAGGTAGCTGCTGGACATGGCGCTCCCCTAGCGGACGCGGCGCGAAGCGCGCGTAAGCAGGTAGTCGGCCACAAACAGGATAACGGCCACGATGGCGTAATCCAAGCGGAACACACCGCCAAAGGGCGATGTGATGACGCCGTAGCCGGCGATGGCGCTCGGCAGCGCGCGCGAGAGCTCGACGACAAAGCCCACGATCTGCAGCTTGGCGGTGAGGCCGCTAAAGCACAGCAGCACGGTCATCGCGCTCATAAAGATGCCGCAGATGCGACAGGCGATGGCGATGATGCTCATCGCCACGGCAGCGGCCTTACGAGAGTTCACGCGCGGTCTCCTCTTCGATCTGGGTAGAAAGCTCCAGCCATTCGTCCTCGAGCTTGGGCAGCTCTTGCTTTAGGCCGTTATATTCCCCCAGCGCGGCGTTGAACTTATCCTGATCGGCATAAAGCTCTTCGCTTGCCATCAATTCCATAAGCTCGTCATAGCGGGCGCGTTTTTTGTCGAGCTCCGCCTCGATCTTCTTGAGCTGGTTGCGCACGCCCTTGAGTTTTTTGTTGAGCGCAGCGCGGGCCTGGGCCTCGGCACGCTTTTGCTCCTTGGTCTTTTTGCCCTCGGCAGGTTTGGAAGCGGCGGCGGGCGCATCGGGCTGGGCCGCGGTGACCTTGGCGGACTTGGCCGCGACAGGCACGCTCTCCCCTGCTGTCTCGGCGGCGGCGCGGGCCGCGAGGTCCTCGCGCTTGTAGAGGTAGTAGTCGTAGTCGCCGTCGTAGACCGTGACCTTGCCGTCGCGGATGTCGATCACACGATTGGCCACGGCGCGTACCAGGTGCTCGTCGTGGCTGATCAGCACGATGGTGCCGGGGAAGTTTTGCAGGGCGTTCTCGAGCATGTCCACCGAGTCGATGTCCAGGTGGTTGGTGGGCTCGTCCAGGCACAGGAGCGCCTCGGGGGCCACAAGCATCTTGGCCAGTGCCAGACGCGCCTTTTCGCCGCCGGAGAGGACGCGGACCTGCTTCTCGATGGAATCGTTGTCGCTAAACAGGAAGGCGCCCAGCAGGCTGCGCTGCTGCGGCACGGTCCATTTGGGCGTGACGGTGTCGATCTCTTGCAGGACGGTATTGGACTCGGTCATGCCCTCGAGTGCGTGCTGGGCGTAGTAGGCCACGCCCACGTTGGTGCCCAGATCACGCGTGCCGGTAGTTGGCGGCTCCAGACCGGCGAGGATCTTCATGAGGGTAGACTTGCCGGCGCCGTTGGGGCCGACGAGCGCCACATGCTCGCCGCGGTAGAGCTTGAGGTCGATGTCGCTGTAGATGTGCTTTTTGCCGTAGGACTTGGAGACGCCCTCGAGCCCCACGACCATGTCGCCGGAGCGCGGCGGGTCGGGGAACTTAAAGTCGATGTGCTTGTGGCCCTCGGGCAGGATGACAAGCTCCTTTTTGATCTGCTCGATCTTGCGGATGCGCTCCTGAGCCTGGGCAGCCTTGGTGGGCTTGTAGCGGAACTTGTCGACGAAGACCTGCATGTGGGCGATGTCGCGCTCCTGAGCGGCACGCTTGGCGCGCATCTGCTCCAGGTTGTCCTCGCGCTGCTTGAGGTAGCTGCTGTAGTTGCCGGTGTAGGTGGTCACGCGACGGTTTTCGAGAGCGGCGACGTGGTCGACGCAGGCGTCCATAAAGGCGCGGTCGTGGCTGACGATGAGGACGGCGCCGTCGTAGTTGGCGATAAAGCCGCGCAGCCATTGGACGCTCTCGAGGTCCAGGTGGTTAGTAGGCTCGTCCAGAAGCAGCAGGTCGGGGTGGCGCAGGAATAGCTTGGCGAGTGCGATGCGCATCTGCCAGCCACCCGAGAACTCGGAGCACGGGCGCTCAAAGTCGGTGACCTTAAAGCCCAGGCCGGAAAGGATCTTGCGGGCGTTGCTCTCGAGCTCGTAGCCGCCCAGGTGCTCAAAGCGGTCCTGGACCTGGCCATACTCGTTGAGGAGTGCGTCGACGTCCTTGCCCTGATCGGAGAGCTCGGTGATCTGGGCCTGCAGCTCGTTGGCGCGCTCGCCCATGCGGCGGATTTCCTTGGCGGCGGCCATGACCTCGGCAAGGATGGTGGTGTCCTTTTGCTCCAGATTAGTTTCCTGCTCTAGGTAGCCTACATGGCAGTCCTTGGCGTACTGGACCTGGCCGGCATCGGGACTGTCGATGCCCATGATGATCTTGAGCATGGTGGTTTTGCCAGCGCCGTTGGGGCCCACGAGCGCGAAGCGCTCGCCGGGGTTGATCTGGAAGGATGCGCCGCTAAAGAGGACGCGCGCGCCGAAGCTTTTTTCGATCTTGTCGACCAGGAGGATCATGGTGCCGCCTTTGACCTTGTTTTCCTATATGAAAAAAGGCCCCAACTTGCGTTGGAGCCTCATTCAATGCTCGGGTGGAGACGAGGGGGATCGAACCCCTGACCTCTTGACTGCCAGTCAAGCGCTCTCCCAGCTGAGCTACGCCCCCGTG
>UQEO01000102.1 GCA_900540095.1 uncultured Collinsella sp. | reverse complement strand
GACGCAGATTTGGCCAGCCCCGTAGTACCCACGGCGGCGGCCCGCCTCGGTAAAGCCCAGGGAAGCATAGAGCGCAATAGCGCCCTCGTTGCCATCCTCAACCTCGAGCGAGGCGGTCGTGCAGCCGAGCATCTGGGCATCGTAGCTCACGTGCGACAGCAGCTTGCGAGCAATACCCTCGCGGCGATGCTTCGGGTCGACGGCAACATCCAGAATCTGCACGTCACCGTCTACGACCATGCCACCGGCAAGCCCCAGCAGCTGACCGTCGTCGTGCGCCACCCACCAGCTGCGCGGCGCCGCAACATCCTCGCCCAGCTCGGACAGGAACATGCCCGGCGTCCACGCCTCGTGCCCGGCGTCTTCAAAGCAGGCGGCCTCCAGCGCACTCGCGCCCTCGGCGTCCGCCGCACCCATGGGGCGAAATTGCAGATGGCGACCGGCGAGCTCATCGGCGACGCCCGTAATTTCGCTCTGCGCGCTCTCGGCTAGACCGAGGCGTTTGCGCTCGTTTTCCTCGGCATCAGAAAGGCGCGTATAGATCGGTAGGACGCGGGCCGGATCGCCGTCACCCGCGGCATGCGCAAGGAGGAGGCCCTCGCCCGAAGGCCACCACAAGCCGCGCTCTACGCAGCGAGCGGCCTCATCCTCGCCCAGCAGCTTGCCATAGCGCACGAGACCGTCGCCAGTCAGCTGAACCTGGTCCCAGTCCGCGGCTTGGCGCCACTCATCAAGCGCTACGGCAGCCTTGACCACGTGCTCGCGCTCAAACTGACGCTCGGGGCCCTCGTCGCCCAGCACATACAAAGCCGGATACACCTCGCCGCGCATGGCATCGGCCAGAATGCCGAGCTTGCCACGCACGCCGGCCTTCCACGCGGTCCATGCGCAGGCATCGAGCGTCGACACACCCAACAGCGGCACGTTGGCACCGCGCGCCAAGCCCTTGGCGGTGGAAATGCCGATACGCACGCCGGTAAACGAACCCGGGCCGCGACCGACGACGTAACTGCCCACGTCGGCACGGTCCATGCCGGCCTGAGCAAGCACGCTATCGACGGTATTCACGAGCTCCACATTGGCATGGCGACGACACATATGGTCGCCACTCACCAGCTTCGCCTCGCCCGTCTGTCCATCAATCCAGCTTGCCGCGCAGGCAAGCATATCGGTCGAAGTATCGAGCGCCACCACCAGCGCGTAATCGTTATGCAAGCTCATCTCGTACAGCCTTATCAATCAAATCGGAAAGCTCCGCTGCGCGCCCGCCGTGTGCCTCGAGCGTTATCGTTCGCACGTCGCTATCGTTCTCATCACGCTTAAGCGTTACCGAAAGATACTCGTCCGTCAGTTCGTCCTGGAACTGTTCGCCCCACTCCAACAGACAGGCACCCTCATAGCCCAGTACATCGAAAATGCCCGTATCCTCGAGCTCGTAAGCATGCTCCAGACGGTACAGGTCAAAGTGGAACAGCGGAATACGCCCCTGGTCATGAACAGCCATGAGTGCAAATGTGGGGCTCGTGACCATATGGCCGTCTCCCAGACCACGCGAAACGCCCTTGGTAAAGTGGGTTTTGCCCACCCCGAGACCACCGGTCAAGATCAGCACATCACCATCTTCCAGGCACGGCGCAACCAGCTCGCCAAAATGCTCTGTATCGGCAGAGCAAGCCGTTTTATAAATACCTACCCCCAGGCGCTCCAGGGACATATATGCTCCTTATTATTCCGAGGCACCCTCTGGCGCGGGATGCCGCTCCAGATAGTCGCCCAGCATCTTAAAGTCTTCCTCCAGCAGCTCCTGCCACGCCGGATTACGCAGCGCCGCCGCCGGATGGAACGTGGGCATCACCACAAAATGCCCCATTTGATGGAACCTGCCGCGCAGCTTGGTGATGCCGATCTCGGTCTTAAGCACAAAGTGCGTCGCGGGGTTACCGAGCGTCACGATGATATCGGGCCAAATGCTTCGAATCTGCTCACGCAAAAACGGTGAACAGGCCAGCACTTCCTCGGGCCGAGGATTGCGATTTCCCGGTGGGCGACACTTGAGCACGTTGGCAATGTAGACGTCTTCGCGCTTGAGGCCAGCCAGCGACAGAATGCCGTTGAGATCCTCGCCCGCCGCCCCCACAAACGGTTCGCCTTGCAGATCCTCGTTACGCCCCGGCGCCTCACCGATAAACATGACGCGGGCGTGGGGGTTTCCCACACCAAACACGATGTTATGGCGCGACTGATAGAGCTGGCAGAGATGACAGTCGCCTAAAACAGCCTCAATCTCCTCGAGCGCAACCTCGCGCGGCGCCTGGTGACTATGTCCGGGGATGTGCATGACACCCATAGCGGCTCCTACACGTAGACCTTGTCGAGACGCATGCCAAAGCCGCAAGCAACCTCGTAGTTAATCGTGCCGCGCAGGCGCGCCATCTCGTCCATGGTGATCTCGGCATCACCGTCGCGGCCGATAATGATCATCTCGTCGCCATACTCGGCCTCGGGAATCTCATGCGCCGGATTGGACTGGATGGCGACCATAAACTGGTCCATGCAGATGTTACCCACCTGACGCACACGTTCACCGCGATACAGCACGTCCATACGATTGGAGAGCGTACGCGAAAGACCGTCGGCATATCCAATCGGCAGCGTGCAAATCTGAACGCGTGTGCGCGGCACGCGATAGGTAAATCCATAGCCCACGCCTTCGCCCATTGCAGGATGTGCCACACGCGTCACGCGCGCATGAACGCTCATGACGGGGTCCAGCTGCATCACACGGCTGCTCAGCTCGCACGGTTGCATGCCATACAAACCAACGCCGGCGCGAATCATATCAAAATGCATAGAGGGATCGAGCATCGAGGACGGCGTGTTGGCACAGTGCACGATGCCGCACTCAAAACCAGCGTCCTTAATGGCCTGAACGGCCTCGGTAAAGCGCTGGCACTGCAGCTTGTAGTCCCAACCCGAAGGTTCATCGGCCGTTGCAAAGTGCGTAAAGACGCCATCACACTGGATACCTCGATGGAAGCTAATACCACGAACAAAGTCGAGCACCTGCGTGTAGTGAACACCGATGCGGTTCATGCCCGTCTCGATGGCTAGATGGTACTTACCTACCTTGCCTGCCGCGACAGCACACTCGCCATAGGCAAGGGCGAAATCGGACGTATAGACCGAAGGCATGATATCGAACTCGAGCAACGTCGGAATGGCCTCGATAGGCGGCTCGCTCAGGATCAGGATGGGTTTTGTGATCCCGCCCTGTCGAAGCTCAACGCCTTCACTAACCGTCGCCACGGCAAACATGTCGGCACCGGCCGAATACATGATTTTGGCGCACTCGACGGCACCATGGCCATAGGCATCGGCCTTCACTACGCAGCACAGTCGCTGACGTGGATCGAGCAGATTCTTGTAAGCCCTCGTGTTGCGGCGAAGCGCCCCTCGGTCAATCTCAACCCAGGACCAGCGCGTCAAATCGGCTTTATTCATGATTAGTCATCCGACCCTTCGTCCATGATTCCCAGATCATCGAGTGCATCCTTTGCCGCCAATTCCATGGCAGGACCGATCAAGTCGATCAGATCGGTCGCAATAACACTCTTCTCACCGTACTCCGTTGCCGCGGCAAAACCCGCGTAGCTGTGAAGCGCAACGGCATACGAATACAGCAGCTCCCAGCGATCCATCTCATCACGCATGGTAGCCAGTGTGCCGGCCAAAATGCCCGCAAGAACATCGCCCGAACCGGCAGTCGCCAACGACGCCGGACCCGAGAGCGGCAAAAGCACGCGCTCAACGCCACAGATAGCCGTCGTCGGTCCCTTGGCAATAACCACGAGATTGTCGGAGCCGGCAGCCCAGACAACCTTCTGCGCGGCCGCGATTGCAGTCCCCAGATCGTTAACCTCGTCACCGGCAACCAAGCGCGAAAGCTCGCGATAGTGCGGCGTCATGACGAGCGGTTGCTCACGGCGGTACATCTCAGGGTTGCTATCGATACCGTCGATAGCAATCTTAGAAAGGCAGTTGAGCGCATCGGCATCAAGGATCAGCGGCACATCAAGCTCCAACAAGCCCGAAACCACCTGCATGGCACCGGCAGACGTCGTCATGCCGGGACCGCACAGTACG
Organism: uncultured Collinsella sp.; assembly: GCA_900540095.1. GTDB lineage: Bacteria > Actinomycetota > Coriobacteriia > Coriobacteriales > Coriobacteriaceae > Collinsella. Next base: position 1,675 of record UQEO01000102.1, on the reverse strand, counting down.
CAGCTGTACTTCTTTGCAATCTCGCACACGGTCATACGAGCAGCGGCACCAAAAGAGCCGCGGGAATCGGACGGAATAGCAAAAACCGGAATCGAGGGAAGTGCCATACGAATAAGATTGGCACACGCATCGGGCGTCGCGACAGCCACATAGCCGGCACCCGCGCGGGCAGCAGACTTGGCGGCCATAATAGCAGCGCCAGGATACTGCGCCGAGCCGGCGACAATAAGGACGGAACCGCGAGAATACTTATCGATATTCGTGGGCAGCGGAGCAAAGAAATCCACCAGGTCACCGGGCTCGACAATCTCGGCGGCATGGTCGACATCATCGATGACCTCATCAAGGCGATCATAGAGGCCACCGCACACCAGATCACCGGCGTACTCTGGGCCATCAGCGCTGTAGAGTCCGATCTTGGGCGTGATCATCGTGACCGTGCGCTCGGCACGGATGCAGTCGTCGTCGACAACACCGGTCTCGGCATTCAGACCCGAAGGAACATCAATGGACACCACATGATCGGCGCAGTCGTTAACTGTCGGAATCCAGATGGAGAACGGTGCACGCAGGTCACCGTGGAAACCGGTACCAAAAATAGCGTCAACAACAACGTCGGCCTTATCAATCAAAACCTCAAGCTCATCTCGCGAGGGACCGACACACACATGCACGTCACGACCGGCGGTACGGCGGGCAACATGGCGAGCCAGAGCGGCAGGAATCTCATCCGGCTCAACCGGAGACACGATATCCACATCAACGCCCTTATGACTCAAAATATCAGCCGCGACCCAGCCGTCGCCACCGTTGTTGCCAAAACCGACCAGAACAAGGACGCGATCGGGATTGAGTTTTAGAATTTCACTAGCAGCAAACTCACCCGCCAGTTCCATAAGCTCGGCCTTCGAAGTTCCTTCGCGTTCGATAATATCTTCGAGGCGAACGACTTCCTCGGTACTCAAAACCGGTTTCATCTATGCTCCTAGCGTATCTTGCGAAGCATCGCCCTGGTGCTCCGTCAAAGCTGAATTTTGCAGTTGCTCAAGCTCATCTAAAACCGAGCGAGCCTCTTTATAAGTTTGTGCAACGCGTTCCTTGGTGCTCACCTTTTCTTCCTTAGGCTTTGGTCGAGCATCCTCGGTGATCGCAATGGCATTGGCTACGGCCAGATCACCCGTCAAAGTAATGGAGAGCGCAACTTCAACGACACCCAACTCTTGAGCAATCTCGAGCGCTCGACCCGAAAGCACCGCTTTAGGCTTTCCGAGGTTATCACGCGTCACCGAGACGTCTTTGCGGCCGACGCCCTGACTAAAACCCGTACCAAGAGCTTTGAGAACCGCTTCACGAGAAGCAAAACGGCTCGCATAGTGCGCCGCAGGACGCGATGAAGCGTCGCAATATGCGCACTCTTCTTCGGTAAACACACGCCGAGCAAACGACGGCGTCTTTTCAAGGATTGATTTCATGCGGGAAATCTCGACGATATCAACGCCGATACCAGCTTCAGCCATGTTCACCTCCATATTGCACAGACTAAGTTATTGTAGCCCGTTAACGGAAGATGCGACAAACGAGGGTCATAAAACACAGCGAGTTTGTTAGATCTGGCTTAACGCAAAAAAGGGGGAGGCCGCGAGGCCTCCCCCTTCTTCAGTTTTGCTGACGGCTC
>UQEO01000101.1 GCA_900540095.1 uncultured Collinsella sp. | reverse complement strand
CGGGGGAGTGGCTGGCGACGGTCGAGATGTGCACCAGGCGGCCCTGGCCGGCCTTGATCATCTCGCGACCAAAACGCTGCGAGGTGATGAAGTAGCCGGTGAGGTTGACGTTGAGCACCTGCTCCCAGTCGCTCAGCGGCAGGTCCTCCATGGCGGCGAAGCGCAGGATGCCGGCGGTGTTGACGAGAACGTCGACGCGGCCGAAGTCGGCGATGGTGGCGTCGACGGCAGCCTGAACCTCGGCCTCGTCGGTGGCGTTCATCTTGTAACCCTCGGCATGGATGCCAAACTCGGCGGCGAGGTCGGCGGCTGCGGCCTTGACCTTCTCCTCGTCCAGGTCGAGCAGGACGACATTGGCGCCGTTGCGGGCGAACTCGCGGCAGATCTCGACGCCCATACCGCCGAGTGCGCCGGTCACGGCGCAGACATCGCCCTCGAGCTTAAGCCAGTTGCTCATAGGAACTTCCCTTCTTGTGCCTCCCGGTGGGTCGCTCCCATTAACCGACCCACGTGGTTTTCGCTGGTTATCGTATGCTTTGCATTTGCGCAGGTGAATTGCATATTTGTTAGAATGGCGTTAACCATAGGTTTACACTGTGTGATGCAGTTTTTTCTCAATTGAGCGCGTGACCTGCCAAAACGACCCCCCTGGCAGTTCATTGCCATACGTCTGGAAACAGGAGATTGACGTGTACGATCGACGACTCGAGGCCATATCGGCCGCCGCGGAGCTGGGAAGCTTCTCACGGGCGGCGGCAAAATTGCGCGTGTCGACCCCGGCGCTCGTCAAACAGGTGTCGGGATTTGAGGCCGAGTTTGGTATCACGTTGTTCGAGCGCTCGCATTCGGGTGTTAAGGTGACGCCGGCGGGCGCTCTGCTGGTGGACGACGCGCGCTCGATCATGCGGCAGTCCGAGGACGCGCTGCGCCGCGCCCGACGCGCGGCGGGCGATGGCGGTGCCGTGCGTCTGGGTGTGTCGATGATGTGCCCGGGGCGCCAAACGCTGTCGATGTGGTCGAGCATCCACGATCTGGAACCGTCGCTTCGATTTGAGATCGTGCCGGTAAGCGACCTCTACGACGAACGCGAATCCGTCATGCGCAGCCTCGGTCGCGAGGTGGATGTGGTGCAGTCGAGTTTTTCGACCCCGCGCTGGGGTGACGCCTGCCAAAAGCTCCGCATCGTTAACGTGCCGTTTTATATCGACGTGCCACGCACGAGCCCGCTGGCGCGCAAGACACGCATTACGGTTGCCGACCTGGAGGGCATGCGCCTGCGCGTGCTCCGTCACGGCAACGACGCTATGGACAGTCTGCGTATCGATCTGTTGGCCGACGGCGGCGTAGACGTGATCGACGTGGGCAGCTTTGACTTTGCGCTCTTTAACGAAGCCGAGGAAAAGGGCGACGCGGTGCTCACCTGCGGCGCATGGTCGGGGGTACACCCGGCCTTTGTGGGCGTGCCGTTCCTGTGCGGGCGAGAGGTGCCGGTCTTTCTGCACTACCCGCTCGAGCCCACCCTCCAAGTACAAAAATTCGTCAACGCCATGGCACAACTTCTCAAATAGCTAAAAGAGCCCCGTCCCAAATGAGCTGCCCTTTGCTACGGGTTTAGCGGTCCTCGCGTTGCGGATCGGCCGTCTCGGCTGCCTTTACGCGGTTCTTATCGACGTACATGTTCTTGTCGGCCTGGGAAAAGAGTTCGCGCATGGTAGGCGGCTCGTCAAAATCGCTGGAAAGCGCATAGCCCACCGCGTAGCTGATGGGCATATCGGGGTGGGCTTCGGAATACTCGTTCACGTTCGCGCGAATCCGAGCGAGACAAGATTCCACTGCGGCTCGGTCGGCATCCCGCAGTACCGCGATAAACTCATCGCCGCCGTCGCGGCTCACAAAGCAGGTCTCTGACGCTACGCGCCCCAGCTGCTGGGCAAAAGAGCGGATGTATTCGTCGCCCTTCTCGTGGCCGAAGTTGTTATTGACCATATGCAGATTGTTAAGGTCGAAGACGCACACCGCAACGGGCGCCTCCGCGGAGACAGGCTGCTCCTGCCCCAAGATCTCCTCGCACTTGTTCTTATTGGGCAGTCCCGTGGCTTCGTCGAGATAGACTTTGTTCTGCAGCTCGCGATTGAGCGCGGCGGTTCGCACCGCGCGAACAAGTTCGACCGCAAAGGTCGCCACCAAGCCCACGATGTCGATGATCACCAAGCCCTCGAGATAGTTGAGCGCCGACGCCTTCTCCTGAGAGTAGTCCTCTGCGAGTCGCGTAGCATCGTCGCAAATGCCAAAGAACTCCTCGCTCATGGAGATGATGTCGGTGTTCTCGTAGCCGACTTCGCGCACGCGGATGATCTCGGCGCAAAGCTCATCAAAATAATTTGCAAGCTCGGTCATCTTTGCCTGATACTCGTCGTCGTCGAGACGGACGAGGTTGAGGTCGTCACTTCCGTAACGCAAGCCGTTGATGTATGAATCCACGGCTTTAAGCAGGTCATCTTGAGGTTGGCCCGCGTCCTCGAGCTTAACGATTCGCTGCGTGGTACCGCGCACCAGACCGGCGTAGTTGACCACGCGCGCCGTGCCCTGGATATCGGAGACGAGCAGCATAACGTTGATGAAGAAGAAGATGAGAACTGCCGTGAGCACCATCATGAGCAGGCGCACCGCCTGGCTGGCCTTCTTGGCGACAGAAGTATTCACAAGTTCAATCCCTCAAATGGCAAAAGCGCGGGTAGCATGCAGTGTGCTGAAATTCACGTGAGCCAACTCTACCATATGGGTCAACAGCCTCAAACTGCAGCAGACGCTCGTACAAATTGGCGTGACGCTTGCCTTGTTGTTCTTGACCTGGCCGCGCTATCGAACATGTTTCTGGTCTTGGATCACCATGGGAAAGCTCGTCCCGTTTTCTGCGTCTAGAGTGGGATGCGGCTTCCCAAAGGTGCCGTTAGGGGAAACCACATCCCGGTTTATGCCCTTGAAATGGGGTGCCGTTTCCCGGAGGGGGCCCAGCGGGAAACGGCACCCCATTCTGGGCCCGAAAAGTGGGATACGGTTTCCGGCCGGCATGAAAAAAGCCTCCGCAGCTCGTGTGGCTGCGGAGGCTTTATTCGTTGCGGTGCATTGTGTTTGGGTCGTTGAGATGAGTCGATTTGCCCCGAAAGAGGTGGGCATTGACCTTGGGATCATGCCCGATGAATGAGCGGCAAATCGGCCATCTCGGCGAGCCGAACTACTCCAGCTCAAACGCTCCGGTATAGAGCTGATAGTAGTATCCGCGCTTGGCGATCAGCTCGTCGTGGTTGCCGCGCTCGATGATGCGGCCGTGGTCCAGACAGATGATTGCGTCGGAGTTGCGCACGGTGGACAGGCGGTGCGCGATGACAAACGTCGTGCGGCCTTCCATGAGCTTGTCCATGCCGGCTTGCACGATGGCCTCGGTGCGGGTATCGATGCTCGACGTGGCCTCGTCCAGGATCATCGCCGGCGGATCGGCGACGGCGGCGCGTGCGATCGAGATCAGCTGGCGCTGGCCCTGCGACAGCTGTGCGCCGTTGCCGGTGAGCATGGTGTCGTAGCCGTCGGGCAGGCGGGTGATAAAGTCGTCCGCGCCCGCGAGCTTGGCCGCCGCGATGCACTCCTCGTCGGTAGCGTCCAGATTGCCGTAGCGGATGTTATCCATCACGGTGCCGGTGAACAGGTTCACGTCCTGTAGCACGACGCCCAGCGAGCGGCGCAGGTCGGCCTTGCGGATCTTGTTGACGTTGATGCCGTCGTAGCGAATCTTGCCGTCGGCGATGTCATAGAAGCGGTTGATGAGGTTGGTGATGGTCGTCTTACCGGCACCGGTGGCGCCGACAAACGCGACCTTCTGGCCCGGCTTGGCAAACACGGACACGCCGTGCAGCACCTCGTGGTCGGGCGTGTAGCCAAAGTCGACGTTGTCCATGACCAGGTCGCCACGCAGCGGCACGTACTCGATCTCGCCGGTTGCGCGGTGCGGATGTTTCCACGCCCACATGCCAGTGTGGTGGTCGGCCTCCTCGAGCTGCCAGGTATCGGGGTTCACCTGAGCGTTGACGAGCGTCACATAGCCTTCGTCGGCTTCGGGCTCCTCGTCGATGAGCTCAAAGATACGGTCGGCGCCGGCGAGGCCCATGACCACGGCGTTGATCTGCTGCGAGATCTGGCCGATCTGTCCGCAGAACTGCTTGGTCATGTTGAGGAACGGCACTACGACGGCGATGGACAGCGCCATGCCCGAGATGCTCAGGTTGGGCACGCCCAGCGCCAGGAAAATGCCGCCTGCCAGTGCGACCAGCACGTAGAGCAGGTTTCCCAGGTTCATAAGGATGGGCATGAGGATGTTGGCGTACATGTTGGCCTTCTGCGAGACCTCGAAGAGCTTTTCGTTGCGCTCGTCAAAATCGGCCTCGGCGGCAGACTCGTGGCAGAATGCCTTGACGACCTTCTGGCCGTTCATGACTTCCTCGATATGGCCCTCGACAACGCCGAGCTCGGTCTGCTGCGCAATAAAGAAGCGCGCGGAGTTGGAGCCGAGCAGCTTGGTCATAAAGGTCATAAAGGCGACGCCTGCCACAATGACCAGGCACATCCAAACGCTGTAGTACAGCATGATAAAGAACACCGTGACGATGACGATGGTCGTCATGAGCAGGTTGGGCAGCGACTGGCTGATCATCTGGCGCAGCGTGTCGATGTCGTTGGTGTAGTGGCTCATGATGTCGCCGCGCTGGTGCGTGTCGAAGTAGCGAATCGGCAGGTCCTGCATGCGGTTGAACATCTTCTCGCGCAGTTTCTCGAGCGAGCCCTGCGTGACGATGGCCATGGCGCGGTTCCAGAAGAGCGAGGACAGGATGCCGACGCCGTAGATGCAGGCGAGGGTGGTCACGAGCTGCAGAATCTTGGGCTGTGCGGCTTCCCAATCGCCCGACTGCCACGATTCGCTAATAATCTGCAGGGCGCTCTGAAGGAAGGTCGCGCCGATGGAGTTGATGATGGCGCAGAGCACCACGCCGACGACGACGAGGGGCAAAAGCACGGGGTAGAAGCCAAAGAGCGTCTTGATGAGGCGCGACATGGTGCCGCCCTTGCGGTTGAGCGCGCGCTCGGCGGTCGTTGCCTTACTCATGTGCCTCGCCTCCTTCCTGGGTCTGAGCCTGCGTTGCGGATGCCTCGGTGTCGGCCTCGACGGCCCCTTCGCCCTCGGCAGACATCTTGTTTTGCGAGGTAAAGGTCTCGCGGTAGATCTCGCTCGTCTTAAGCAGCTCGTCATGGTTGCCGATCTGCGCGATACGGCCGCCCTCCATGACGATGATGCGGTCTGCATCCTGTACGGAGCTAATGCGCTGGGCGATGATGAGCTTGGTCGTGTTGGGCAGATAGCTTGCCAACCCTGCGCGAATCTTGGCGTCGGTCTTGGTGTCGACGGCGCTGGTGGAGTCGTCCAGGATCAAGATCTTGGGGCGACGCAGCAGGGCACGCGCAATGCACAGGCGCTGCTTCTGACCGCCGGAAACATTGGAGCCGCCCTGCTCGATCCAGGTGTCGTAACCCTTGGGGAAGCCGTCGACAAACTCATCGGCGCAGGCCAGATGTGCCGCCTCGCGGACTTCCTCGTCGGTGGCGTTCGGGTCGCCCCAGCGCAGGTTCTCGGCGATGGTGCCGCTAAACAGCACGTTTTTCTGTAGCACCATGGCCACTTGGTGACGCAGTGCGTCCAGGTCGTAGTCGCGCACGTCCATGCCGCCCACGCGCACGGTGCCTTCGGTGGCGTCGTACAGGCGGGCGATGAGGTTTACGAGCGTGGACTTGGCCGAGCCGGTGCCGCCG
>UQEO01000100.1 GCA_900540095.1 uncultured Collinsella sp. | reverse complement strand
TTGCCGGCGGTCGTATTCGCTTGCTTGCCGTTGCCCGTGTTCGCCTGCTTGGAGGAGCTCGGTGCGGCGTCTTTGCCGGTCGCGGGCGAGCTGGCGGGCTGTGCCGTCTCGGCCGGTTGCGCTGAGTTGGAGGGAGGCGTCGTCTCGGTCGGTTGCGTTATCTCGGGTGAGGCGGCCTTGTCTGCCGCGGCTTTCGCCTCTTCGTATGCCTTGCAGGCGTCGTCATAGGCCGCTTGCGCCTTTTCCAAATCGCTAAGGAGCGCATTTCGCTTGGCTATGTCCTCGTCGATGTGGGCTTTGGCTTCCTCCGCCGCACTTTCGAAATGCTCAACCTGTCCTTCCTGGATCTCGAGCCTACGCCGATAGCTGTCAAGGTCCGATTTGCAAGATTTTTCTTGCCTTTCTGCCGACATGATCTCCGAACGCAACTGTTGAGCAGCTGCGTAATCTCCGTTGTCGTATGCCTTTTTTAATTCTGCCTGAAGCTCGCTTACCCGGTTGTGGGCCTCGTCGTATTTGGCTTGGGCTGCATCGACGTTCGCTTGCATGGCGGGAAGGGGTACCCTCCATTTGGCGGCTTCCGCCACCACCATGTCGTAGAGTTCTTGAAATGCGGCAATGTCATCATCGATTTCCGCAAGTTTCTCGGGACTTGCGGCGTCTTTTGCGGCTTCGAGGTTTTTGAGCGCTTCCTGCATGGCTGCATACGCTTTATCTTTTTCGGTGGTCGCGGTTTCGCTCGAGTTCGCGGTCGCTGTCTGCAAGGCAGCTGCATCGATGGGGGAGCTGGTTTCTGCCGCGATCGCCGTTACGGGGGCGATTCCCGCGGCAAGTGCCAGGGAAAGGGCGATGCCCATGGTTGCTCGTCTTGCTCTTCTTGCGAGAATGTCGTTCATCTCGGCACCTCATTTCAAGGGTCGGCGGCTATTTTGAGTTCTTGAGGCGGCGTGTGGCTGTGGCGGTTATTCCGAGTCCTGCGACGGCGATTCCTGCTAGTGCGATTGCGCTCGGCGTTGTGTCGCCTGTGTTTGCGAGCTTGCCGGCGGTCGTATTCGCTTGTTTGCCGTTGCCCGTGTTCGCCTGCTTGGAGGAGCTCGGTGCGGTGTCTTTGCCGGTCGCGGTCGAGCTGGCGGGCTGTGTCGTCTCGGCCGGTTGCGTCGAGCCGGAGGGAGGCGTCGTCTCGGTGGGTTGCGTTATCTCGGGCGAGGTGGCCTTGTCTGCCGCGGCCTTTGCCTCTTCGTATGCCTTGCAGGCGTCGTCATAGGCCGTTTGCGCTTTTTTCAAATTGTCGAGGAGCGCATCTCGCCAGGCTGTGAACCGGTCGATATCGGCTTTATATTTCTCTACAGCACGTTCACAGTCATTAACTCGTCTTTCCTCTCTTCTGAGGCGGTACTGGAACTCGCGGAGCTCCGTTTCGCAATAGTTTACGTGCGTTTTTGCCGATATGATCTCACTGTGCAACTGCTTTATTTGCTGTTTAGTAGTTTCGACAAACTCCTCGTAGCCGAGTGCTTCGAGTGTCTTAAGCATCTCATGTTTCTTCTCTAATTCTGCCTGGAGCTCGCTTACCCGGTTGATGGCCCCGTCGTATTTGGCTTGGGCAGCATCGATGTCCGCTTGCATGGTGGGAAGGAGTTCCCTCCCTTCGGCGGCTTGCGCCGCCATCTTTTCGCGGTACTCTTGAAAACGGGTAATGTCATCATTGAATCTCGCAATTTTCTCGGGACTTGCGGCGTTTTTTGCGGCCTCGAGGTTTTTGAGCGCTTCCTGCATGGCTGCATACGCTTTTTCTTTTGCGGCGGCCGCGTCTTCTGTCTGCGGGGCGCCCGAATTGCCGTTGGCGGCGCTCGTCTGCGAAACGGCCGCACCGGTGGGGGCGCTGGTTTCTGCAGCGATCGCCGTTACGGGGGCGATTCCCGCGACAAGTGCCGCGGAAAGGGCGATGCCCACAGTTGCTCGTCTTGCTCTTCTTGCGAGAATGTCGTTCATCTCGGCACCTCATTTCAAGGGTCGGCGACTAACTTGGTAGCACTAATGCAAGTATACCAAGTGGTCGACCCGACACTGGCTGGGGGCGCGCCTCTCCGCTTCTTTGGAAACCGAATCCCATTAGAAATGACGAGTTGTTTACGCTTCTTTTGGGCTCACCGTACTATCATGATTCGGATTGAGTGTGAATGATGATAGGGAGCGCCTATACATGATTGAGCTGCTCAGGCGTTTTGGTGGTAAGTTTCGCCGGTATATGGTGATTGGCCCTGCGTGCAAGTTGATCGAAGTGATCTTTGACCTGCTGACGCCGCTCGTGATTGCCCAGATGATCGACAAGGGCATCGGTGCGCACGATGTCAACGCCGTCGTCCACTACGGTATGCTGCTTGGCGCCATGGCCGTGATCGGCATCTCGTTTACGCTCGTTTGCCAAAAGATGGCGGCGCTCACCTCACAGGGCATGGGCACCGATATTCGCGGCGCGCTCTACGGGCACATCAATAAGCTGAGCTATGCCGAGCTCGATCGCTTTGGCACGCCGTCGCTCATCACGCGCATCACCAACGACGTCAATCAGGTGCAGCTCGCCGTGGCGCTGGGCGTGCGCATGCTTATCCGCTGGCCTTTCCTGGCGGTGGGCTCCATGGTTGCGGCCCTCGCCATCGACCTTAAGCTCGGCATTATCTTTTTAATCTGCACGCCCGCCATCGGCCTGGTGTTTTGGTTTGTCATGGCGCGCTGCATTCCGTACTACAAGCAGCTGCAGGCAAAGCTCGACCGCATTGCGCTCATTTGCCGCGAGGGGCTTTCGGGCGCTCGTGTGGTCCGCGCGTTTGTGCGCGAGGATCACGAGCGCGAGCGTTTTGCCCAGGCGGCTGACGATCAGGCGCATGTCGCCATCGCGGTGGGCAAGCTCTCGTCGATTCTCAACCCCGTCACGTTTTTGGTGATGAACCTGGGCGTGTGCGCCATCCTGTGGGTGGGCGGCATCCAGGTGAATGTGGGCGAGCTCACGCAGGGCCAGGTCATGGCGTTTGTCAACTACATGACGCAGACGCTCACCTCCATCGTGTACGTCGCCAACCTGGTCGTGGTCTTTACCAAGGCGAGCGCCAGCGCGTCGCGCATCAACGAGGTGCTCAATTGCGTGCCGAGCATCGCTGACGAGGGCAACCAGCCGGTCGCGCTGCCTGAGCCGAGCGACCTGACGGGTGGCGCTGTTCCGGTCCCTGCGCTGAGCTTTGACCATGCGAGCTTCTCGTTTGGCGCCGGCGCGGCAAATGCCGTGAGCGATGTGACCCTGGAGCTGCCGCTGGGCAAAACGCTCGGCATTATCGGCGGCACGGGCAGCGGCAAGTCCACGCTCGTCTCGCTCATCCCGCGCCTGTACGATGCGAGCACCGGCAGCGTGAGCGTGATGGGCGCCGACGTGCGCACCTGGCCGCTCGATCAGCTGCGCCATGTGGTCGCGACCGTTCCGCAGCGCGCATCGCTGGTGAGCGGCACAATCCGCAGCAACCTGACCTGGCGTGACGAGTCGGCGACCGACGAGGAGCTCTGGGCAGCGCTCGATATGGCGCAAGCGAGCGAGTTCGTGCGCAACAAGCCGCAGGGGCTCGATGCCCCGGTCGAGGCGGGCGGTAAGAACTTCAGCGGTGGCCAACGCCAGCGCCTGACCATCGCGCGTGCCCTGGTGGGCTCGCCGCAGGTTCTGATCATGGACGACTCCGCGTCGGCGCTCGACTTTAAGACCGACGCGGCGCTTCGCCATGCCATTCGCGAGCGCAGCGTGCGCGGTGCCGTCGAGGGCGGGCTGCCGCTCACGACCGTCATTGTGAGCCAGCGCGTCTCGACCGTGCGCGACGCCGACATGATCTGCGTACTCGACCACGGCTCGGTTGCGGGCCTGGGCACGCATGACGAGCTGTACACGACCTGCCAGCTCTATCGCGAGATTTGCCAGTCGCAGCTGCGCCGCGAGGAACTCGAGGGCCAGCAGGGGAACACGACGCCCGCGTCCGCTCCGACCGTCCCCGCATCTGTCTGCGCAAAGGAGGGCTGCTAAATGAATCCGTACACTTCCTCCGGTTCGGTCGCCACGATGACGGCCAACGTGTCCGGTAACGATAACCTCAACGACCTGGGCGACGGTCCGCGCCAGCCCGGCGATCCCGAGCGCTATCCCGTGGGTGCGGTGACCCGCCGCCTGCTGGGCTATGTTCGCCCGCATCGCATTTCGTTTGTAGCGTCGTTTGTGAGTGCCGCCGTCTCGGTGATTTTGCAACTCTATACGCCCATTCTCATCGGCGAGGGCATCGACCTTATCGTCGCCGCCGGGCAGGTGGACTTCGACGCGCTGCTGCCGCTTGTTACCAAACTCGCGCTCGTCGTGGTGGGGGCCGCGGCCTTCCAGTGGCTACAGGGCTATTGCGTTAACCGCCTGTCCTACGAAACGGTGCGCGACATGCGCGTGGAGGCGAGCGACAAGCTCAGCCGTATGCCGCTCAGCTTTATCGACAGCCATGCCCACGGCGACCTCATGAGCCGCGTGGTCAACGACGTCGACCAGGTTGGTGACGGCCTGCTGCAGGGCTTCACGCAGCTCTTCACCGGTGTTATCACCATCGTTGGCACGCTCGCGTTTATGCTCTCCATTAACCTGACCATGACGCTCGTGGTGGTGCTCGTCACGCCGCTTTCCATCTTTGCTGCCGGTGCTATTGCCAAGCTCTCCAACAAGAGCTTTACGGCTCAGCAGCGCATTCAAGGGCAGCTCGGTGGTCATATCGAGGAGTACGTAGGCGAGCAAAAGCTTGTCGACGCCTTTGCCTATGGTCCCAACGCCCAGCAGCGCTTCGATGCCCTCAATGCCGAGCTCTACACCGCGGGCGAGCGCGCGCAGTTTATGGGCTCGCTCTCCAACCCCGGCACGCGCTTTATCAATAACATCATCTATGCCGTGGTCGCTGTGATCGGCTGCGTGGGCGTGATCACGGGCGTGCCGGCGGCGCTTACGGTGGGCGGCGTGCAGATCTTCCTGTCCTATGCCAACCAGTACACCAAGCCGTTCAACGAGGTCACCAACGTCATTACGCAGATCCAGACGGCGTATGCCTCGGCGCGCCGCATGTTTGCACTGCTTGATGCGCGCGAGCAGGAACCCGATGCGCCGGATGCCGTGGAACTTGCCGCCCCGAAGGGCGAGGTTTCGTTTGAACACGTGGACTTTAGCTATGTGACCGACCGCAAGCTGCTGCAGGACATCTGCATCGAGGCCAAGCCCGGCATGCGCTTTGCCCTGGTCGGCCCCACGGGCTGCGGCAAGACGACGCTCATCAACCTGCTGCTGCGCTTTTACGATATCGATGCCGGACGCATCATGGTCGATGGTCGCTCCTCGCGTGACTATACGCGTGCGAGTTTGCGCCGCGCCTTTGGCATGGTGCTGCAGGACACCTGGCTGTTCGAGGGCACGGTGGCGGAAAACATCGCCTACGGTTGTCCCGATGCCACGCGCGAACAGGTTGTCGAGGCGGCCAAGCGCGCGCATGCGCACAAGTTTATCGTGCAGCTGCCAGGCGGCTACGATACGGTCATCGGCGAGGATGGCGGCACGTTTAGCCAGGGTCAAAAACAGCTGCTGTGCATCGCGCGCGTCATGCTCACCGATCCGGCGATTCTACTGCTGGACGAGGCGACCTCGAGCATCGATACGCGTACCGAGCTGCAGGTGCAGGCGGCGTTCGACGAGCTCATGGCTGGCCGCACAAGCTTTGTGGTGGCGCACCGCCTGTCGACGATCCGCAACGCCGACTGCATTCTGGTCATGCGCGACGGCCAGATTATCGAGCGCGGCACGCACGACGAGCTGCTAGCGGCAGGGGGGGGGCATGCCGGAAGCCGACGCCGAACCAAGCGCCGCGGCA
>UQEO01000099.1 GCA_900540095.1 uncultured Collinsella sp. | reverse complement strand
TACGCGCCGCCGCGGTTGGTATTGGTGTAGACGGCGTCCCAGCTAAAGCGGCTCGCCTTCACATGGTTGTAGATGGGCAGGCTCTTGTGGCCCGAAAGGCCGATCGTCGTGGTGGCATGCTCGCCATACGCACCGGCGTTGGACAGCGTATGCAGGTCGATGGCCGTGATGGTGCCGTCGTTCATGGCGCCCAGCTTAACGGTCATCTGCATCTGGTGGCGCGAGTTGCCCGCGGTGATGGTCTCCTCACGGGTGTAGCAGCAGTAGCTCGGACGGCCGGTCTGCTGTGTCACAAACGCAACGAAGATCTCGCAGCAGCCCGTCTGCTTGGAGCCAAAGCCGCCGCCGATGCGCGGCTTAATGACCTGCACCTGCGACTGCGAAATGTCGAGCGACTGCGCGACCATGCGACGCACGTGGAAGGGCACCTGCGTGGAGGTGGTCACCGAGATACGCCCGAACGCGTCGGTCGTCGCGAAGGCGCGGAAGGTCTCCATGGGCGCGGTCTGCGTGGCCTGGCTGGTGTAGGTGCGGGTGAAAACGATATCGCTCTGGGCGAAGGCCTCATCCAAGTCGCCAAAGTCGCTCGTGCCGCTGCATACCAAGTTGCGCGGGACGTCGCCGCCCTGCGGGAACATAAAGGTCACGTCGCCCTCGGGGTGGACCACGATGTCGTTATCGAGCGCCTGGGTAAAGTCGAGCAGGGGCTCGAGCACCTCATAGTCGACCTTGATGAGCTTGAGCGCCTTGTCGGCAGCCTCCTCGGTCTCGGCGGCGACGATCGCCACCTCCTCGTTTTGGTAACGGACGAGGTTCTCGAGAATCAGGCGGTCGTAGGGACTCGGCTGCGGATAGCTCTGGCCGGCGATGGTAAAGCGGCGCTGGGGCACGTCCTCGTAGGTGTAGACGCCCACCACGCCGGGCACCTTCAGAGCGCGCGACGTATCGATGGAGCGGATCTTGGCGCGGGCATAGGGGCTGCGCTTGAGCTTGACGATCAGGGCGCCGGCGGGCACCAGGTCGCCCGTGTAGACGGGACGACCCTCGAGCAGGGCCTTCGAATCCTTCTTGGGCTGCTTGTGGGTAATCTGCTTGTACACGACACCGTCGGAGCTCGTGTCGTTGACCGGCAGTTCGGGCAACTCAAAGCCCACCTGTACGCCGGACTCGTTGAGAAAGCGGACGATGGCGCGCAGCTGGCTCTCGTAGCCGCTGCAACGGCAGAGGTTGCCGGCGAGCTGGCGCGAGAGTTCCTCGCGCGTGGCGACGAGGCTTGGGTCCTCCTTGGCGGTACGGGCAAGCGCCAACACGTTCATGATGAGGCCGGGGGCGCAAAAACCGCACTGCTCGGCTCCTTCGGCAGCCATAGCGCGAGCAAGCGCCTCGGACTCGGCCTTAAGGCCCTCGAGCGTGGTAACGGAGCGGCCCTCAACACGGGCGGCGGGAACCGAGCAGCTCAGCACCGGGTCGCCGTCGAGCCACACCGTGCACAGACCGCAGTTGGTGGTCTCGCAGGCACAGCGCACCGACGCGCAGCCCTGCTCGCGCAGCAGCGTAAAGAGCATGGTGTCGGGGGCAATCTGAACCTTGACCTTGCGGCCGTTGAGCGTAAAGGAAAGATCGATGAGTTTGGCAGCCATTAGCGCACCTCGCTAGAATCGACGCCGGGCACGCGGCGGCAGGAATACTCGTCTGTGGCAAACTTAGGAATCTGCACGCCCTCGAGCTCGCGGGCAAGCGCGGCCGAAAGCTCGATGCCGGCGGCGCGGCGCACGGCCTGCACGGCAAGCGGCGCCGAGATGCGGCGGCGGTACTCGGCCGAGCCCCACAGGTTGGTGCCGTAGCTCAGCGCGCGCACGGATGCGGCCAGGGCGCGAAGCTCGTCCTCGGAAGGCTGCTCGCCGGTAAGGCCAGATGCCTCGCCCCGAAGCAAGGTCGCGCGAAGCGGGCGAGCGCCCACGGTGACGTGCCAGGAGCCGTCCCACCAGGCGGCGGTGACGTTCAGCGAGGGGAAGTCGGTCGCGGCCTTGCGCACGGCTTCGTAGCTTGCACGGTAATCGTGCTTGACGACCACGACGCGCTCGATCACGTCGCGCACGTAGCCCATGTCAACGAACTCGGCGAGCGGCACGCGGCCGGCACCCGTCAGCTCAACATACGAATCGAGCGCCAAAAAGGCCGAGAGCACGTCAGAGAAGCCAAAGCGGCCGTAGATGCTGCCGCCCACCGTGGCGGTGTTGCGCAACTGAACGCCCACGATGTCGTGGACGGCAAACTCAAAGACATTGTTGACAAGCGCGTTGAGCTCGGCATGACGCTCGAGCTGGCGCAGGGTGCACATGGCGCCGATGCGAAACTCGGTTTCGGTCTCCTCGATCTGATCGAGTCCGCAGGCCGAAAGGTCAATCGCCGTCGCCACGCGACGCGAACCCAGGCGCATCCAGATGCCACCGCCCACAATCTTGTTGTTGCGGTTCTTCTGCAAGAGCTCATAGGCTTCGGCCGCGTTTCCAACACGGACGTAGGTACCGAACTTGAGCACGTTCTCCCCCATCTCTCCACTTGTCCAGTACTTTTAAGTGTACCAAACGAGGGGGCGCCGCCATCGTCACCATAGAAAAAGGCTCCCAGCCGGACAGCTGGGAGCCTCATCACATGCTATGTCGAGCGAAGATTTAGCAGACGCCCTGGGCGAGCATGGCGTCGGCAACCTTCAGGAAGCCGGCGATGTTGGCGCCCATGACAAAGTTGCCCTCCTCGCCGTACTTCTTGGCAGTGTCGTCCACGTTGTGGAACATACCGCGCATGAGCTGCTCGAGCTTGCCGTCGACCTCCTCGAAGGTCCAGGACAGGTGCTCGGCGTTCTGGCTCATCTCCAGGCCGGACACGAGCACGCCACCGGCGTTGGCAGCCTTACCGGGCATAAAGGCGACGCCGTTCTCCTGGAAGTAGGTCGTGGCCTCGATGGTCGTGGGCATGTTCGCGCCCTCGCCGACCACCTTGCAGCCGTTGGCGACGAGCGCCTGGGCGTCCTCGAGCAGCAGCGTGTTCTCGCGAGCGCAGGGCAGCGCGATGTCGCAGGGCAGCTGCCACACGCCGCGGCCGTCGCCCTCGTGCCACACGGCGTTGGGCTTCTCGTCAACGTACATGGCGAGCGTGACGCCCTTGTCGTGGCCGGAGCGCTTCTTGTTGTAGACATGCTCGAGCACGGTGTAGTCGATGCCGTCGGGATCCTCGACCCAGCCGTGGGTATCGGAGCAGGCCAGCACCTTGCCGCCGAGCTGGGAGACCTTCTGGACCGCGTAGATGGCGACGTTACCGGAGCCGTGAACGACGACGTTCTTGCCCTCGAAGGAGTCGCCGCGGCTCTTGAGATACTCGTCCACAAAGTAGGCCAGGCCGTAGCCGGTGGCCTCGGTACGGGCGAGCGAGCCGCCAAAGGAGAGGCCCTTGCCGGTGAGGACGCCGGTCCACTCGTTGGTCAGGCGCTTGTACTGACCGAACAGGTAGGCAACCTCGCGGCCGCCAACGCCCAGGTCGCCGGCGGGAACGTCGGTGTTGGGGCCGATGTGGCGATAGAGCTCGGTCATGAAGGACTGGCAGAAGTGCATGATCTCGTTGTTGGACTTGCCCTTAGGGTCAAAGTCGGAGCCGCCCTTGCCGCCGCCCATGGGAAGGGTGGTCAGGCTGTTCTTGAGGATCTGCTCCAGGCCCAGGAACTTGAGCATGCCCAGGGTGACCGTCGGGTTAAAGCGCAGGCCGCCCTTGTAGGGTCCAATGGCAGAGTTGAACTCGACGCGGTAACCGCGGTTGACCTGAACCTTGCCCTGGTCGTCGACCCAGGGGACACGGAACATAACGATGCGCTCGGGCTCGACGAGGCGCTCCAGCAGGGCGGCCTCCTCGTACTCGGGATGGGTGTCGAGCGCCGGCTGGATGGTGCCGAGGATCTCGGTCGCGGCCTGGATGAACTCAGGCTGCTCGGGATAGCGGGCCTTGAGCTCGTCGAGAACTTTCTGCGTGTAGCTCATGCTTCCTCCAATTGATGGAAAAGAAAGGTGTCGTTCGCGGCGCCCCATGCGCCGTGAGCTTTATCGAGTATGGATAATATCGCACTGTTGCAGCAAAGTTTCGCATAAGCCGACGAGCGGATGTTTCGTTTTGATTACGATGCAGGTAGAAGCGTTTTTGAGTGTCTGACGCGCAAAACCCGTGTTTCAAACCTGTTTCGTCCACGTGTTCCAAACCACCACATTGGGGACAGGTACCTTTGTGGTGGTGTGGTGGTGGTTAGAGGACGAGCTGATGGTAGTCGGCAGGGGTTACGCGGCCTTCGGTAGCGGCGCGGAAGGCGGCGAGGGCATCGCCCGAGAACGGCATGGCCCAGCACAGCCCGCAGCCGGCGGTAATGGAGCCGGGCAGCGGCATGATGCGCCCGGGCACACCGGCGGCAAGACACAGCTGTTCGCATTCCATCACATCGAAGGTGCTGTCGAACGAAACGATAATCTTGCGCTCGTGGTCGAGGGCATCACCGGACGGGCCTTCGCGGTGTGCCTCACGATACGCCGCGGCGGCCGCTTCCTCTTCCGCAGTATGTCCACAGCCACCGCAGCCGCAGGTACAGGGCTCGGAACCATCGCAAGTGCAAGGCTCTCCCGTGTCGGGGCAAATATCGTGAGACATGGCAACTCCAATCGTCTAGGCGAGTAACTCGGCCGCCGCAAACTCCTCGGGTGTATTGACGTTTTCGAAGCAGAGCGTCGAGCCGGCGACCTTAACAATCTGCGGCTCATCCATATAACCAGCCTGAACGCGATTGATCAGGCAGCGAATGCGCTGGCGGTCGCAGGCAAGCAGCTCTTGGGCAACCGGCGCACACGCGTCACGGCGCCAGACGGCGCAAAGCGGCTCAATCCCCCGCTCCTCGCGCGGCACGCACACGTCGAGCGCCTCGGCCTCAACACGATCGGCAAGCGCGCCGATCAGTTCTGGCGAGACGAACGGCATATCGCAGGCGACGATCGCCACGAGCGGCAATCGGGCCGCGGCCAACGAGCTCGCGATGCCGCGCATGGCACCCGCCGGTCCTTCAAGGTCCGCCACCACACGCGGCGCCAGGCCGCCAAACGCGCGCTCCTCAAGATAGGCAAGCTCGCTGGGACGCGAAGTCGTCACGACCAACTCGCCGGCAACTGGCGCCAGCCGACCCAGCACACGCTCGATGAGCGGCTCGCCGCAAAACGCCATGCGCGCCTTATCGCAGCCCATGCGCGACGACAACCCGCCCGCCTGGACGACACAAGAAAGATCGGCCCGTCTTACGGTAGTCATACGGCAAACCACCCCCATCGGCATGCTCAAAACCCGGCACACGAAGCCAAATACCGTCGCCGATAAAGCGGGCGGCACGGCAAACCCGTGCAAAAACAAAACAGCGCCTTTGCGGCACGCAGCAAGACCGCGAGCACAAAAGCGCTGGTAGCGTATGGCGGGAACGTATGTGAATCGAACACATCCAAGACGTTTTGCACGCCTCGCAACGGTTTTGAGGACCGCGGAGCCCACCGGAGCCCATCCGTTCCCAAGTGCGGAGGTATTTTACCAAACCGAGCGGTCCCCATCCCAAAAAGACGAGCAAGAAGTTGCGGTGGAATAGTTCCTGTATTTGCTGCCAAAGCCTCCAAATAGGAGCTATTTCACCGCAACTGAGGAGGCGAGAGCGAGTGACCGACCTAGCGCAGGGAGCGCAGGCCGCCGGCTTCCTTGTCGAGCACCGTAAAGCGCACGGCATCTAGGTGCTCCAAGATGCTGATGGCGCGCTTGCGCGACACGCCCAGGGCCTCGCGCAGGGCGCTCGTGGTAGCAGCGCCACCGGCGTCGGCAATGGCAGGCGCGCCGCGATAACCCGCGCGGGGTGTGCGCCG
>UQEO01000098.1 GCA_900540095.1 uncultured Collinsella sp. | reverse complement strand
GACAAAATTGGGCGCCGGAAACCCCCGCCGATCAGTTTCCCGCCATTATCAAAGCGCTGCGCGATGCCGGCCAGGAACGTATCCTGGTCACGCGCCTGGACGCCGAAAAAGCAGCCCGTACCTCGGAGCTCCTCGACAACGGCATCGACCTGGGATATGCCCCGGACGCGCAGCTCGCCCTCGTGGGCGGCAAGCCCTCCCCCACCGGTAACGGACGCATCGTCGTCGCCTGCGCCGGCACGAGCGACTTGCCCGTCGCCGAGGAAGCCGCGTTGACGGCCGAATTCTATGGCAACGAGGTCGACCGCCTCTACGACGTAGGCGTCGCCGGCCTGCACCGCTTGCTCGCGCATGCCGAGGAACTTGCCCAGGCGCAGGCGGTCATCGCCATCGCCGGCATGGAAGGCGCGCTGGCGAGCGTTATCGGCGGCCTGGTGAGCTGTCCGGTCATTGCCGTTCCCACCAGCGTGGGCTACGGCGCGAGCTTTGGTGGCGTAGCCGCACTGCTCGCCATGCTCAACTCCTGCGCCAGCGGCGTTTCGGTCGTCAATATCGACAACGGCTTTGGCGCCGCCTACCAGGCAAGTCTTATTAATCATCTGAACGCCGGCACGTCTCGCGCCCGTTAAGGAGCATTTCATGTCTAACCATCAGCACACGCTTATCATCGACGGCACCTCGGGCATCAGCGGCGACATGACCGTCGCGGCCCTGCTCGACTTGGGCGCCAGCGAGGAGCACCTGCGCGAACAGCTCGCCACGCTGCCGGTCGACGGCTTTGAGATTGCCGTCACGCGTGCAAACAAGCATGGCATCGACGCCTGCGATTTCGACGTCCAGCTTGCAGAGGGACTCGAGAACCACGACCACGATATGGCCTGGCTCTACGGCAACGAAACAGCTGTCGAGCACACGCACGAGCACGAGCACGGGCATGAGCATGAGCATGAGCATCACCATCATGATCATGGCGGGCACGAACACGAGCACTGCCATGAGCACGACCATGAGGGCCACGCCCATGAGCACGAAGATCATCACCACACCCACCACCATCACCACCGTTCTTTGGCGGATGTCGCCGCCATCATCGATGGCTCGCAGTTAAGCGATGGCGCCAAGCGCCGCGCGCTCGCCATCTTTACCGCGCTCGCCGCCGCCGAGGCCAAGGCCCACGGCAAAACGCCCGAGACCGTCATGTTCCACGAGGTAGGCGCCATCGACTCCATCGTCGACATCTGCTCGGTCGCCATCTGTCTCGATGACCTGGGTATCGAGGACATTGTCGTCGAGTCGCTCTCCGAGGGTCACGGCACCATCCACTGTGCCCACGGCCTTATGCCCATCCCGGTGCCCGCCGTCGTCAACCTATGCCAAGCAGGCAATATCGCCCTCACGCCCGCACCGGTCGCCGGCGAGCTCGTGACGCCCACGGGCGCCGCCATCGTCGCCGCACTGCGCACGTCCGAGCACCTACCGGCCCGCTACCGCATCGAGGCCGTCGGCTACGGCGCCGGTAAGCGCCCCTACGAGGGTTGCTCCGGCACGCTCCGTTGTCTGCTCGTTCACGTGGATGCATAGCCATGGATGCCCGCAAAGAAAAAAGCCGCGCTGCCATCGTTGCGGCGTTCTCCGAGCTGCTACGCGAAGTGGACTACGGCAAGATTACCGTCGGCGACATCATCGCGCGCGCTCACGTAGGCCGCGCGACATTCTACGGCCTCTTTAAGAGCAAAGACGACCTACTGTCCGAGCTCGTGAGCGACATCTGTACCCACGCCCTCGACGACGATGGCACACCGCTCGACGACCCACTCGTGCAGGTCGAGCATATCCTCAACAACCTCTGGGAGCGCCGCCAGGGCGTTCGAGCCCTCGTAGCCGGCGCCGGCTCCCGCGTCTTCGCCGACTGCTTACGCAAGACCATCATGTCACGAGCAGCCGAAACCGTCCCCGCCGACTCCACAGGCCCCGCTGGCACCATGGACCGCAGTTTCTTACTACACCACATAGCCTCAAGCTTCGTAGCCACCGTCCAATGGTGGGCCTGGCACAACTTCCAAGCAGACAAAGCCGACGTAGCCAAAGACTACTTATCAGCCATAAAACCCCTCTTCAACTAAGTAAGAACATCATCCCAAAGCATCGCCCCAACCCAGGGCGCCACGCATCCCAAAGTGTCACTCGCGCTTCACCGCCCTCAACAGCAACAAGCCCCTCCCATCCAAATTCAAATTCAGATTTATATGTTGGGCTGCTTGCTCGAGCGCAGCAAAGACCCCGCAGCTGGCCGCATGGGGTAACTTCCCAGCGCATTACGCAGGACGCAAAAAGGCTCGCCGCACGAAGTGCGCAGCGAGCCTTTTTGCATGTCCGAGGACGCGCTGGGAAGTTACCCCATGCGGCCAGCGGACAACTATGTAGCCTCAGACTAGAACATGCCCAAGAAACCGTGCACAAACAGTGCGGCCAGAGCGGCACCGATAAACGGTGCGATGCCAGGAACAAGCAGGCCATACTTCCAGTTGTTGTCGGCCTTGTTCTTGATCGGCAGTACCTGGTAAGCCATGCGAGGACCAAGGTCACGAGCCTGGTTCATGGCGAAGCCGGTGATGCCGCCCATGCCCATGCCAACGGCCCAAACGATCAGGCCGACGCAGACGGCGAGCATCAAAACGTTCTCGCCAGCGCGGCTAGCGGCAGCAAGGATGGCGCTGATGAACACGAAGGTGCAGATGGCCTCGCAGAAGAAGTTGCGGGCATAGTTCATGCCCTCGGTGGTTGGGTTGGTCGAGAAGATGTTGCGCTGAGCAATGGGGTCGACGACGCCCTCGGAAGCCTTGAACTCATCGGCATACATCAACCAAGCGATTACGGCGCCCACAAAGCCGCCGAGCATATCGGCAATCATGAAGGGGATGCAGCTGCTCCACGGCACCAGGCCTACGATGCACTGGGCAAGCACCATGGCGGGGTTCATGCACACGGCGCCGCCAAAGACAAACAGGCAGACCGAGATGCCAAAAGACCAGGTGGTGATGGCAAACATGTGACCGGAGCCCTGATACTTGGTGCCCTTGAGTACGGTATCGCAGTGCACGCCCACGCCAAAGATGATCATGAGGGCCGTTGCGCCGAATTCGCAGAGGAGTTTGGTAAGCATAATACCTTATCTTTCTTGTCGGTTATAAACGATTCGTTTAGGCCGCGTACTAGTGCTGTGCGACGACAACGCCCAGGCCATCGGGAATGACGGCCACCTTGGCATCGGCACCCTTCATCTCAAAGGCGAGCTTGAGCGCCTCATCAAGGGTGTTAACCGGCGTCATGTGCATATCCTTGATCATCTGGTGATCGCACAGGTCGGTAACCATGATCACAGGGTGATGCGCCAGGATGCGGGCAAAGATCTGGCTCGTCCACTGGTCGGGCAGGGTCTCGTCCTTAGGACGGTCGATGCAGGCGCGCTCAAACTCTGCCGGATCATTGTCGGCGATGTTGTGATAGAAGCCCTCGCCACCGTGACCGTCGGCACAACCGGCGACATCGATGATCACGCCGCCCTCGGGAAGTGTGGCCTCTGCAGAGCACATGCCCTTCACGGCCTGATAGATGTTCTGGTCGAGCGGGTAGCCGCCGTTGGTGGTAATGGCAATCTCGCACTCGACGGGCTCAACACCGGCAAGGCTCTTCACGAACTCGCAGCCAGCCTCGTGCGCCTTGTGGATGTCGCCGGCAAAGGAGCCGATGACCTCGTGCTTGCCGTTGAGCACCACGTTGAGCACAAAGGCAAGGTGAGCCATCTCGGCAGCGGCAAACATGTCCTCGCTCACGTGGTTGTGGCACAGGTTGCCGGCACGCGAATGGGAATCGTTCACAAACTGACCGTTGTGGTTGTACATGATGGTCTTGTAGCTGGCGATACCAGGCAGGACGGACTTGCGGCTACCAGAGAAACCGGCAAAGAAGTGCGGCTCAATAAAGCCCTCGGCAAGCAGCAGATCGCAATCGGCGGCAATCTTGTTGATGATGCACTCGCCACCAGAAGGCAGGGTGCCGATCTTTTTCATCATGCTGTCGTCAGTCGCGACGTGCATAACGATTTCCTCGTTGATAACGATCTCCTCGCCATACTTGTTGACGAGCTCCTCGTGCGTCGACGGACGATGCATACCCGTAGCAACCAGAATACGCACGCGAGCCTCGGGCGCAGCAGAATGGATGTGATGCAGCAGAATAGGCATCGTCACACGCGAGGGAACGGGACGCGTATGATCGGAGCTAATGATGACAATATCCTTCTTGCCAGCACAAAGCTCCTCGAGCGAAGGCGAGCCATAAGGGTTGGCAAGTGACTCCTCTACCAGCTCTTCCTGTGATTTCGTGGTCTTAAACTCGTTTTGATGACCTTCCATCACACC
Source organism: uncultured Collinsella sp. (assembly GCA_900540095.1). GTDB lineage: Bacteria > Actinomycetota > Coriobacteriia > Coriobacteriales > Coriobacteriaceae > Collinsella. Next base: position 1,549 of record UQEO01000098.1, on the reverse strand, counting down.
CGCGAAGTTCTTATCCTCGAGCTCCAGATGCAACGTCTTGTGGTCAAACGGCAGTTCACATTCAAACAATGACGAGCGCCCTCTTCCTTTCAACTAACACACTAGATAAACCGTTGGAAGGATACGCCGCTCACCGAAAAACACCACCGTCCACCGACTCATTAACACAACGTTCATATTTGACCCTCAACAAAACGGCCGCGATCCCAAACGGGACCGTGGCCGCCTGTCAAAGACACTATAGACAGGATGACTTACGCAGCGCCGAGGCAAACATCTACCCCGATGGCATGCGCGCGTAAGTCATATTGCATAAATACGTCAATAATTTGCATATAATGACGCATGGATTTCTAGCCGTAACAGGGTAGTACCCTCCGGAGCGTGCATTTTTGCGAGTATTCAGCATCGCGGGATAAGATTTTGGTGTCAAAAGTCTTTCAAAAAGTAGATAGTCCTCATGACTCGACCCATCTGGATAGCATGCGGCGAGAAACCAGCCATATACGGGCATCGCCAAGGCCCCAATTAGCGTGCAAAGGCATCAACAAAGGCAGCGAAAGCCGGCTATGGCCTTATGCATCAATCTTTTGCTGCTGAAAACTCCGTTTTTTGCACGTCGCCCCAGGCACCACCCTCACCCAGCAGCTGATCCGCCGAAGACCGGACATCGCAGGGCCCGCCATAAGTTTACTTTTAGGCACACTCCGCAGGACGCAAGAAGCCCTCGCCGCACTCCGCATTGGGCGCGAAGCGCACTTTAATCCCTTCAGCCCAATCCCCGAAGACCGAGGACGAAGGGACCCGATGGGTTTCCCTCTGAATGCACTCCGCAGCACGAAGCCCCCTTATCCGCAGCTCCGAAGGAGCAGGATAAGGGGGCTTCAAGTGCGAGGACGCATTCAGAGGGAAACCCATCGGGTCCCGGTGAGAGCCACAGGGCTATCGATTACCCCGTGTTCTGCAATCCTGCCGAGACGCCGGTCACAGTCGAAAGAATCAGGCTCATGTATTCGGCCTTCTTCTCCTCGGCCATCTCGTCCTGGTTCATACGTACCTCGCGAAGGGCGCGGACCTGGGCGATGGACAGGGCGTCGACGTAGGGGTTACGCACGCGAACAGCACAGCCGAGCACGCGACGGCGCTGCAACGGCCACTCGTCACCGACGATGGCAAGGACCCACTTACGAGTGAGCTGCATCTCGGTAAAGACCTTCTTGGACAGATCCTGGCGATCGCCCAGGTGCAGATACATCTTGGCGATGCGCTGGTCGGTCTTGGCGATCGACATCTCGATGTTGTCGATAAAGGTGCGGAAGAACGGCCACTCCTGGTAGGCAGCCTTGAGCTGGTCAAGATCGCCAAGCTGCTCGCAGGCGGTGCCCAGGCCGTACCAAGCGGCCAGGTTAATGCGCGCCTGGCTCCAGCTGAAGATCCACGGAATGGTACGCAGGTCGTCGAGCGACTTGGCGCCCAGACCGCGCTTGGCCGGACGCGAGCCGATCGGCAGGAGGCCGCCCCCCGGTCGCGGCGGCACGGCTGCTTCTTT
>UQEO01000097.1 GCA_900540095.1 uncultured Collinsella sp. | reverse complement strand
CACATCGACTGGGGGGGCCCGCGGGCGGGGGGGCGAAGCCGGTGCGGATCCGCGCAGCGGATGCGCGGAATCCTATACGCCGCACCAATCGAAATTGAAAGCCTCCGGCAACGGGGGCTTTTCTTTTATGCCGCCGCTGCATGGATTCGAACCTCGGTCGAGGTGCGGGCGTAAAGCGGACTATTTCCTGTCGACTCGTGTAAGATTTCGAGTAGGTGTCGCGGCCCATCCGTGACCGCTCCTTCTTCAAGCGACCGATCAGGGTGATACTTCGTGGCAGAGCGTCCGACATACAAGCTCAGGTTTCTCGATCCCAAGAAGCGCTTTCCGGCGATGCCCGAGCAGCCTGCGGGGCGCTCATATGGCGTGGTCTGGAAACTCTTTGGCGAGGACCCGCATGAATCATGCTATGTCGTCGAATTCGTCGGCAAAAGCCATGTGTCGCTTTTGGGCTACGTGAGCGTTTCGGGTGAGGTCTATAAGGTGGACCGTCCCGTTAACGAAGTATCGCTGCCCGACGATCCCGACATGCAGCTGATTCTTGACGAGTCCGATTCCAACATCGGTGAGATTGCAGTCAGGGGTACCGATGGGACGATGCGCTCCCGGGCGCGAGTCATCGGCTCTCCCGAAGGCCCCATGCGCGAGCAGTCCGATCACGAGACATGGAATTCGGCCCGCTCCCTTCCTTACGGCGAGTTCATGGCGTCGATGTTCCTGCGCTACGTGATATTTGCCAACTCCGAAAGCGCTATTGCGAACACGGCGGGCGTCGACGGTCTCGATGCGGACATGCAAAACGTTGTCGACAAGATCAAGCTCGTAAAGTTGCCCGAGCCGGTCGAGGTGTTTTTGGGCTTTAACACGTCACCGCTCCCCGATGCTATCGAGACGCTGCTTTACCGCGTTGACCATGCCGAGAATCCGAGCGGTATCGAGCGCTATGCCGCCACCCTTATGAGCGAAATTGACTTGCTCCGTCTGCGCACCATTGCCGCCAAGTCCGAAATGAGCCTGGCGCGCATCGACCGGTCAAAGCTGTTTTATCTCAATTTTGATCGTAGCTTGCTGGACCAGGACGAGATTGACATGCTGCTTGCCATCGAGTGCCGTCTCAACCGCCTCTCCGGCATCCTTGAGCGCATCGGGGCCGGATTGGTCCCTGCGGCATCCTCGCCGAGCCTTGAGGGCTGCGCGCTCTTTGATTCGTGGCATATCGCCAAGACGACCAACGATGTTCCCCGACTGCTCGATACGGCCTCGAGCGATAACCCGTGGGGCAAACCGGGTACGGTGGCTTGCCAGCCGGGCGGTGAGTGGGATGTGCGTACCCGCTTCGCGCGTATCGTCGAGGCACTTAACGTTGTCACACGGCTCGACTATACCTATCGGGCAAACGTTGCCGAGGGGATTATGCTCGTTCGGTTTGGGCAGTCTGTCGTGGATGCCATGCCGCAACGTGAATACGACGCTCAAGATGACGCCTGGCGCGAGCTAGGACACGCGCGCGGTCTGGGCCGCGGAACACGATGCGCGCGTGGCACTCACGCTTGCGGCAGCGTGTTTTGCCGCGGGCACCTGCATCACGCGCTGCTATGTGCAGATTGCTGCTCCCGACAGTGAGCAGGGCGAGCGCGTTGTCGCAACGTATTTCTTTGGGCGCGCGGCCTATCTGGCCGATTGCGTGCCTGTCGCCAAGGATCTTGAGAGCATGGACATGGACGATATGCCGTGCAAGCGTGTGCTTGAGGCGTATGAGTCAACCGCTCCGGAGACGATTGAGCCTGCGGAGGTTCATGCTCGTCCGCGTGATGACCATCGCACGCTGCCGCCGGCGCTGCGCGATCTGCTGCTTGCCGATACGGCTGACGAGTTGGAGGTCATGGAAGAGGACGACGACCCATACGTGGCCCGTGTTGTTGAATTGCGCGAGCAGGCAAAAGTCGACCGTACAGGTGCTTTTGAAGGCTTTTCCCGTCTTGTCGAGGAGTTGGAGGCTAAGTGCGCCGTCGCCGAGCTTTTGGCGACAGGTCCGGTTCAAACGCAGTTTTGCGATAACCAGCTGGTGCGCATGGTGCTACCGGTGTTGGAAGAAGACGACTCTGTGCGGATCCTTCGTGCGCCCGATGCGCTGTACTTTGCCCAGCACGAGATTTGCAGCTTTTACGCCGAGCAAGAGGACTTTGAACGAGCACTGCCCGAGGTGCGTCATCTTTACGATCTGGCGCGCTCGTCCATGCAATCGCACTTTGCGCTCATCAACGTGCTTGCGCGTCTGGAGCGCTTTGACGAGATTATCGAGGTGGCGCGCCACGGCCTACGTATTGCCAGCGATCGTTCTGCAATTGGCTACCTGTTCTACCGCTTGGCGTTTGCCTATTGGAATTGCGATCAGCTCGACCTGGCGCTGGCTTGTTACCGTCTAGTGCCGCGCGGTGAGGAATCGGGCAGCAGCGCGCTGGAAGAAATGCAGGGCCTCATGAACGAGATGGGCGTCAGCGAGCCGCCGACGTTCGAGGAAGCGGTCGAGACCATCCGCACGGCTGGACTTGAGCTGCCGCCAGTGTCCGCCGTGACGAATCAGCTGGCGGATGCCGCCGTGCAACTGGTCGACAACGGCTTCTTTTTCCTTGCACGCGGTTGCATCTTCCAAATGTGGCGCACCATGGGTAACGACGAGCTCGGCTCCCTCAACCGCTCGCTGGGGTAGGGGCGATATAGAGGGGCCGCACCGCGCTATTTGTATCGGCGCGGGCGGGAGGACCCGACAGAATCGGTAAGGCATAAAGCCGCCGAGCCTGCTAAAACTGTTAAACTCTGCTAAAGTTGCTAAACTTTGTTAAAGTTGTTAAAACTGGCAGAGGAGGTCGAATGTCAAAAGCTATTAATCCCTTTAAGCCAACAGCGGGCATGAATCCACCTGAGCTTATCGGACGCGACGCTGTTTTGGATGACTTTGCCGAAGCTCTTGAGAATGGCCCTGGTGCCCCCGATCGACTCATGCGCATCTCGGGTGTCCGAGGCACGGGTAAAACGGTGCTCCTCAACGCATTGGGCGATCTTGCGCGCAAAAAAGGATTCGAGGTTGTCGACGTCGCCTCAAATGCCGGTTTTTGCGACAGAATTCTCGAGGCTCTGCAGCGAAATGTTCGTCTTGCATCAATGTCGATTTCCCCATCGATTTTAGGAGTCAGCCTTGGCTCCGTAGAGCTGTCGAAGTCAGCCTCTCATCTGGGGGAGGCGATGTACGATGCCGCGAAGCGAGGTGGTTTGCTCATCACACTCGATGAGATTCAGGACGCCTCAACTGAGGAAATGCGCGAGCTGGGTAATGAAATGCAGCTCTTGATTCGCCAAGGGGCGAATGTCGCCTTTGCATTCGCTGGTTTGCCAACCTCGGTGGATGGCGTGGTGGTGGATGATACGTTGACGTTCCTTCAGAGGGCGAAGCATATCGAGCTCACGCGGCTTTCAGATTTTGAAGTCGGCGGATCGTTTGAGGATACGATGAGGCGTGCGGGCAAGGAACTCGACGAAGGCGTTGCTGAGCTTTTAACAAAGGCTTCGGCAGGCTATCCCTTTATGGTCCAGTTGGTCGGATATTACGCTTGGCAGGTTGCTGCGCGCAGCGGGTCGGAGAGCGTGAGTGAAGAGGCGGCTCGCAAGGGTGTCCAGGCGGCTCTTGATAGTTTCAATGCCATGGTGATTGCCCCCGCGCTGCGCAGGGTGTCGGAGCGGCAGTTTCAATATCTCGCGGCGATGGCGCAATGCGAAGGCGGCGAGATTACGAACGGTGATATTGCCAAAAAGATGGGATTGCCGGCGAATAAAGTCGGGTCGTATCGCAAACGTCTGATCGATACGGGACTGATTGAGCCTGCCGGCTACGGCTGTGTTTCGTTTGCAATTCCGTACATGCGCGATTATCTGTTGGAGACCATTCGAGCGGACTAATAAAGACTGGAGGCATCGACGCCGCCGCTGTGGTTGCCCCCGCATCTTTGTCTCAATCTGTAACATCTAGAGGGGATTACGGCATGCAGGTGTTTCAGATTGAGACATTTGCGGATGGCGCTGACTGTTTGTCTAAATCTGTAACATCTGGACGAAGATTCGGCCTGTAACTGTTACAAATTGAGATGATTGGCTGAGACGTCTACTGGCAAATCGGAATCGCTCCAAAATTCCCCCTTGCCCATCCTTGGCTGTTTGGTTACTATAGAACGGCTGTTACGGAGAGCTGACCGAGAGGCCGAAGGTGCTCGCCTGCTAAGCGAGTATGCCCCAAAAGGGCATCTGGGGTTCGAATCCCCAGCTCTCCGCCAGTAAGACTTTAAAGAAGGGTTCCGAAAGGGGCCCTTTTTTAGTTGAACCACGTTAGCTGGGGATTCGAACCCGAGAGGGCACGGGCGTTAAGCAAACGCGAAAGCGTTTGTAGCCCGTGGGAGAAAAGCTGCCAGGCTTTGAAGCCGGAGGGCATGCGCAGCGTGCCCGGACATCCCCAGCTCTCCGCCAGTACGAATTTGAAGAAGGGTCCCATTTGGGGTCCTTTTTTATTATCAAGAATGGCGGCTGGGGATTCGAACCCTCAAAAAGGAGGCATCCTTTCGGACGCCTCCTTTCAGTGGACTTATTATTCTTGCGCCCTACATCTCAGGAGCCTTGGCTACGGTCTCGCTCTCTGCCGCAAGTGGGCGGTTGTCGATGCGGCGGCCCAGGCGGTCGAGCTTCACGAGCAGCCACTCGATGGGATTGGGCCCTGTTCCTTCCTCGTCGGCAACCAGGTCCATGACGGCAATCTTGGTGCCGTCCTGTTTAAGCGTAACGCTGCCCACCTTATCGCCAACATGCACCGTGCCCGAAAGGCCATCGTAGCTAACCTTTTCGGTCACATCGCCGGCGAGTGAGAACACCGTTGCCTGTGCGGCGGGGTCGGCGAGCGTGGCGTCGATCGTCTTGTCCGTCCAATCTGTCTGGCTAATGCGTGCCATGAGCGGGTTGCCGTTGGCGGTCTTCTCCTGTGTATTGGCGATCGCGACCGTGACCTTGTGGCCGTAGTACCAGTTGGCAAGGGTCGCCGTATCGGTAAAGCGCTGGTCGGTGGTGGTGGAGTTCAAAATAACGGTGTAGATCTCGTCGCCGTCGCGGTTGTAGGCGCTCGCAAAGCAATAGCCCGCGTCGTCGGTGGTGCCGGTCTTGCCGCCAATGTTTCCGTCCTGACCGAGCAAAACGTTGTGCGTGTCCATGGAATGCGAATGGTCTGAGCCGTCGGCGCCCGTGACCTCAATCCACGAATCCTCGCTCGCGACGACTTCGCGAAACGTATCGTTTTTCATGGCCTCCTGCATCATCAGTGCCACGTCATGTGCTGTCGAGTGCATATCGCCGGCCCACTCGTCAAAGTCCAGACCGTGTGGGTTCTCAAAGACCGTGCCGGTGCAGCCGAGCTTTTTGGCGCGCTCGTTCATGGCCTTTACAAAGGTGGCCACGGCGTCCTTGGTCTTGGGGTCGATCTTTTTGCCCACGTACTCGGCAAGCACGATGGCGGCGTCGTTGCCCGAGGGGATCATCAGGCCGCGTAGTGCCTGCTCCACGGTGAGCTCGTCGCCTTCGAGCAGGCCGGCAGTCGAGTTGCCTACGGTGGCGGCAGCGTTGCTCACCGTGACCTTCTCGTCCATCTTGCAGTTTTCGACGGTCAGGATTGCGGTCATGACCTTGGTGATCGAGGCAATCTTGACCTGCTCATCGGCGCCGCGTCCATAGTAGACGGTGCCGTCCTTGCCCATAACAAGGGCATTCGTTGCCTCGATATCGGGCAGGTTTTCTGCCGTGATGCCGCGGGCGTCGGCGGTCTTGCTGCAGATGTCGTCGGTCGTGAGCACTTGGGCGCCGGCAACAGCAGGCACGCCGGCAACAAGGGCGATGGCGCAGGCAAAGCCGGCGACAAGCTGGGCGGAGCGATTTGCAAAAGAGGCGAGGGACTTCACAGGTTTCGCTTTCGACGGGATGGTCTCTTCTGGCACTAGAGTATATCGTTTGCCGGCGACGACGATCGTTGCGAGCGCGCATGGCCCGCATTCGTGCTCGAACGGGCGCAAGGGTGCTTAAGGTCGACTTAATCGCCCGCGCTTGTTGTGTGTGGCGGGGGGCGGCTGCGGGCTTATGGGGGGGTGCCGTCAAC
>UQEO01000096.1 GCA_900540095.1 uncultured Collinsella sp. | reverse complement strand
TCAAGCGTGGGGGGCTTCTCCCAGCCCCATGCCAACCGCCTGCCGTAGCTCGCCGCGGTCCATGCGGCTCGTATCCACGCCGTCGAGCGTAATACGCCCGCCGTCAATCTCGTAGAAGCGCATGAGCAGGTTGATGAGCGTCGTCTTGCCTGCGCCCGTGGTTCCCACCACGGCAATCTTCTGGCCCGGCTCGGCGGTAAACGACACGTCGCGCATAAGCGGCTTGTCGGGCGAATAACCAAAGCGCACATGCTCAAAGGAGACGCGGCCCTCCACGCGACCCGGCAGCTTGGCGGCCTTGTCCGGCAGCGGATCGGCCTCCATCTCGGGCTCATCGAGCAGGTCGAACACGCGCTCTGCACTCGCCAGCGCGCTCTGCAGTGAGTTGAAGGTAAACGACAACTGCGTCATGGGCTCGGACGCCTCGTAGATAAACTGGAAGAACGCCTGGAACACGCCGACGGTCATGTGACCGGCAACCAGCATGCTGCAGCCCACAAGCGCAATAACGATCTGCGCCAAACGGCCGATAAAGCGCACCGCGGGGCCGACAGCATTGATCATAAAGTCGGCCTTGGTGCTCACACGAGCCAGTTCCTTCGAAGCCTCGTGCACCTCAGCGGAGCTCTGACGTTCGCGGTTAAACGCGCGGATCACCAGACGGCCCGAATAGCCTTCCTCGACCGCACTCGTAATCTTGGACACCCACTCCTGGCGCTCGCCCGTCACATCGTGTGTGCGGCGCGAGACGACCTTCGTCACCAGCAGCGACAGTGCCGTAAAGAACAGAAAGACGAGCGTAAGCTGCACGCTGAACACGAACATCACGCTCACAGCACCAACAACCGTGCCGATCGACACGAGCAGCTGCAGCAAGCCGCGCTGCATGCTCTCGGACATCTTGTCCAGGTCGTTGGTCGCGCGGCTGACGACCTCGCCGGGACGATGCGCGTCAAAATAGGCGAGCGGCAGACGGTTGAGCTTTTGCGCGATGCGGTTGCGCAGGCACAGATTGAGGCGTTCGGCCACGCTCGACATCAAAAAGCTCTGGAGCGCGTAGAACGAAGCGGCGGCCGTCCAAATCAAAAAGTAGATGAAGATAGTCCTGCCGCAGTTCTCCCAGGTGATGCTGAAGGTGGCGTTGTTGACAAACGCTACCTGAATGTGGCCCCACAGCTCATCGATCACACGGGCGCTATATGCCGGCGCAGCGGTGTTAAAGATGGCATAGAACACAATGCTCGCGAACACGATATAGAAGCGCCAATGGTCGCCGGCAGCCTCGCTCCACAGGCGGCGCACCGTCGCCCAGGTGTCGCGGGGTTTCTCGTCCTCGTCGTCCACATCGCGCATGCGCTCTGCCTCAGCGCGGGCGCGCTCGTCCTCGGCGCGCTCGTTTTCCTCGTAGAGCGCTTGGCGGCGAGCCTCGCGCTCGGCTGCAGCCTTGGCGGCGTCATCCAGCTCGGGTGCCACGGCAGCCGTTTCCTCGACCAGCCCCGCGGCAACGGCGTCATCAACGCCGCCCTGCTTCTTGAGCTCCTCGGTCATGCTACTCACCTCCCTTCATCTGCGATTCCGCGATGGCGCGGTACACCTCGCAGGTTTCCATAAGCTCGCTATGCGTGCCCAAGCCCACAATCTCGCCGTCCTTGAGCACGACAATCTGGTCGGCGTGCAGAATCGTCGAGATGCGCTGCGCGATGATGAGCACCGCGGCATCGCGCGTCTCGTCTTGCAATGCATGGCGCAGGGCCGCATCGGTCTTAAAGTCCAGGGCCGAAAAACTGTCATCGAAGATGTACAAATCGGCCTGCTTCATGAGCGCGCGAGCAATGGCCAGACGCTGGCGCTGACCACCCGAGAAGTTCGTACCGCCCTGGGCAACCGGGGTATCGAGCCCCTGCGGTTGGTCGAGTACAAAGGTGCTCTGGGCAACCTCAAGCGCGTGAAGCATGTCGCCCTCGGTCGCGCCTTCGTTACCAAAGCGAAGGTTGCTCGCCACCGTGCCCGAGAACAGCCACGCCTTCTGCGGCACATAGGCAATGCGCCCGCGGATTTCGTCTTGCGTAAGCTCGCGCAGGTCCACACCATTCAGGCGAATGGAGCCCTTGGTGGCATCGTGGAAACGCAGCAGAAGCTTTGCCACCGTCGATTTGCCCGAGCCTGTCGAGCCAACGATCGCAGTCGTCTGACCGCGACGGCAGGAAAAGCTCAGGTCGCACAGGGTGTCCTCGTCGGCATCGTCAAAGCGAAACGACATGTGATCGAACACGGCAACCGCATCGGCCCCGTCCTTTGAGTCGGACGCGGCCGCATCAAGCGTACGCTGGCCATCGACGATACTCGGCTCAATCTCCAACACCTGCTGCGCACGGTTCAGGCACGCGGCAGCACGCGGAAGCGTCAGCACCACCATCTGGGCCATCATCACAAAGAACAGGATCAGAATTGCATACTCCAGCACCGCCGAGATACTCGCAATCTGCATGGCGTGGGCACCTACGCGGTTGCCGCCCACCCACAGCACCGCCACCTCGGCGATGTTCATCAAAAAGAAGCTTGAGCTGTCGAGGCCCACAAACAGGTGGTTGACTTTGATGGCGTTGGCGGCGTATTCGCTAAACACCTCGTCCAGACGCCGTTCCTCGTGGCGCTCCTTGTTAAACGCACGGATGACGCGCACGCCCACAATATTCTCGCGCAGCACCACGTTCATGCGGTCGATAAAGCCCTGTAGGCGCATAAAAATCGGCGCCGCGTTGGCAACCGTAAAGACCGCCGCCACCAGCACAATCGCAACGACTACGCCCAGAAGCGTGCCCATGGCGGGATCGATAAACCAGGCGAAGATGATGCCCGCCACAGCCAAAAACGGCACGGGCAGCACCAGCTGAATCGTCTGCAGAATCGCCTGCTGAATCACGTTGATGTCGTTGAGCGAGCGCGTGATCATCGATCCGGTGCCAAAGCGCTCAAAATCGCTGGCCGCGAGCTCGAGCGATTTGTCGTACACGGCATTGCGGATATCGCAAGCCACGTTGGCGGCCAGGCGCGCCGAAAGATAGCAGCCCAGCACCGTGCCGCCGCTAGCCATGCTGGTCGCGATAAACATGTATAGGCCGTTGCGTAAAATGTAGTCGACATCGCCCGTGGTAATACCGGTGTTGACCATGTTCGCCAGCATCGTGGGAACCAACAGCGTACCGACGTTATCCACCAGCAGCACCAGCAGCGTCACTGCGACAAGCCCTCGATATGGCTTTAGAAACCTCATTAACAGTCGCACGACTCCCCCTCACCTTGATTCTCGGCTTGGCTCTCGGCAGCGATATGCTGCTTAAAGGCATCGCACTCATCGCCGAGCACCTGAGAGAATTTGCCGATCAAGCGCATAATCTCGCGCTGCTCACATGGCTCAGGCGCGCCAAAGGCTCGCTGCTCGGCCTTGAGTGCCGGCAGCGCATAACGCTCGGCAAATCGCCTGCCCTCTTCGGTCAGGCTCACAACCTTGTTCTTACGACTGCCTTCGGCAAACTCCAACGTTGCGAAGCCCCGCGCCGTCAAGGTTTTAATTGCCGAGTTGATGGTCTGCTTGCTGTAGAACCATTCGCTTGTCAGACGGCTTACGGCAATACTGCCGCCCGCCGTGCTGGTGTCGACGAGCATCCAATAGGCGCAGTCCGAAAGGCCGCAGGCGCGCGAGAACTCCGAATAGATATGGTCGAGTCCATTGAGTAACCGATCGAAGTCGACCAGCGTAACCGCACTATTCATCTATCCCACCATTCAATTGTCCGATTTTTGACCAATTATGTGTCTCTTGATTAGTCCGAGTTTTGACTATCGTCAACAGGCTCTCCGCAAATGCGTGCATTTTTATGGCCTATCGGCAGAAAAAGACCGCCGGCGCGGGGGCGGCGCCAGCGGTCACGTGAAAATCGAGTTTTATTGCCTGTTAAGCGGCGACGGCCTCATAGACCGTAGCGCCCGAGAAGCTGTCATGCAGGCTCTTGCCGGCAATCCACGGCAGCTCGACGACCTCGCAGACCGTGTTGACCAGCTCGGAGCAGTCAGTAAAGTGACCCTTGTCGTTGAGGGCCTCGCAATCCTGAACACGCCAATAGCCATCGGTGTGCGTGATGTAGTACTCGTGATCGTTGATCGACACGAAAGCGCGCGTCTTGGAACGCAGCAGCTTCAGAAATCCTTCGAAATCGGTCTCGACGACATCTCCAGCCTGGAACATGATGTTACCTCCTGGCCCGGCGCCACCACGGCGCATTGATAAACGTTGGTACTCCTTTAGTAAAATCCTTATCAAAGGTTATGCGTTCGTCATTTAGGCAAGTGGTAAAAAACCGCAGGGTAGACGGGATAAAACGTTTAACCATCCCATTTGTTTGTCACATTCTGAAGGTACTTTTATGCAAACCTACTTTCCCAATTGGAATCTATCCTTTTGGCCGGGCAATTGACCGTCTATCGTTTAAGCCCGACGGGTATGAACGGGGCATCTGCAACGCCACCGCAAGGAGATACCATGGAGACTATCGAAGCACTCATTCACCGCCGCAGCTGCCGCAAATACAGCAATCGTCCCGTCGAGGCCGAAAAGCTTGCACGTATTATCGAAGCCGGCCAATATGCACCGAGCGGCATGGGCCGCCAGCCGGTGACGTTTGTCGCCGTCACCGACCCCGCGACCGTCGAGCGTCTCTCACAGCTCAACGCCCAGGTCATGGACAGCAACAGCGACCCCTTCTATGGCGCCAAGACCGTTGTGGTGGTGCTGGTTGACCGCAGCGTGCCCACACATCTGGAAGACGGCTCGCTCGCCATGGGCAACTTGCTCAACGCCGCCTATGCACTGGGTGTCGATTCGTGCTGGATTCACCGCGCGCATGAGGTCTTTGACTCGCCCGAGGGCCTGGAGCTGCTGGCCAGCTGGGGCCTGCCCGCCGACGGCAGCCTGCGCGGTGTCGGTAACTGCATTCTTGGCTACGCCGAGGACACGCTACCCGAGGCAAAGCCGCGCCGCGACAACGTGGTATACGTCAAGTAGCGCAGGAGTGTCCCAAACTGCCGGCAGAGACGATATGAGCAGGACATAAAAACATTGAGAGCCCCTGCTGCATGAAAGACCGCGGATTAGGCCGACAATGGTGAGTGTCTAATCCAACCGCGGCGGCCACGCCGCATTCATGGAAGGAGCTCCCATGCTCGATACTACCACCTTCGTCGGCCTCGACGTCCACGCCCGCTCGATAAAGGCAGTCTCCCTCGACGTCATGACCGGGGAGGTGCGCTGCGCGACCTTCGGCTACGACGCCGGCGCCGTCGCGGGGTGGGTGCGGTCCGTGGACCCAAAGGCCAGGTGCGTGTACGAGTCCGGGGTCACGGGGTTCGACCTGCAGAAGAGGCTCTCCGGCCTCGGGGTCGACTGCGTGGTCGGCGCCGTCTCGAAGATGATCAAGCCCAGCGCGGACAGGCGCAGGAAGAACGACCGCAACGACGCCGAGTTCCTCGCCCGCATGCTGTCGGTCGGCAACGTGGTCGAGGTGTGGGTCCCCGACGACGAGTGCGAGGCCGCCCGCGACCTGACCAGGGCGCTCGAGGACGCGAGGGACGACCTCTCGCGCGCGAAGCAGCGGCTCTCCAAGTTCCTGCTCAGACACGGGCTCGCCTTCGACGAGAGGACGCCCACCGGCCGCAGGAAGGGCAACTGGACCCGGGCGCACTGGTCCTGGATCGAGTCGATTAGGTTCGCAGAGGGGGCCGACAACGACGTGCTCGCCTACTACGTCGACGCGGTCAGGCGGGCGGCGGAGGAGAAGGCGAGGCTCGAGGGGCTCGTCGAGGCCGAGGCCCGCAAGCCCAGGTGGAGGAGGAGGGTCGACTCCCTGCGCTGCCTCAAGGGCGTGGACACCGCGTCCGCCGCCGACCTCGTGTTCGAGGCCGGCGAGTTCTCGAGGTTCGGGAACGCCCGCTCGTTCGCGGCGTGGGTCGGCCTGACGCCCTCCGAGCACTCCAGCGGGGAGAGCGACCGCAGGGGCGCGATCACCAAGGCGGGCAACAAGCACCTGAGGAAGGCGCTGGTCGAGGCCGCGTGGCACTACCTGACGTGCTCGGGGCGGCCGAAGGACCTCGCCAGGGGCCAGGCCCCGGACCGGGTCGCCCGCAGGCATGCCGCCAAGGGCGTGCGGAGGCTGGTCGAGAGGCGGGAGGCGCTGCTCGCGC
>UQEO01000095.1 GCA_900540095.1 uncultured Collinsella sp. | reverse complement strand
CCAGCCGTGCCCCCCGGTTGCCGTTTGCCCGCTGGCTGGGGCTGCCGATAGCGGTACGCAGGCCTGCGTTATGGCGCCCACGGGCGTTCTGGCGCGCCAATATGCCGATAAGACCGGCCCTCTGCTCTCGCAGGCCGGCATGTCCTGGGCGCTTCTGACGGGTGCCACGCCGGCCTCAGAGCGCGACCGGATCCATGCCCAGCTGGAATCGGGCGAGCTTGATGTGCTCTTTGGCACCCACGCGGTCCTTTCGGATGACGTTACGTTCAAGCATCTGTCGCTCGTGGTCATCGATGAGCAGCACCGGTTTGGCGTCGGCCAACGCAACGCCCTGCGCGCGAAGGGCCCCGGTGCCGATCTGCTCGTTATGACGGCAACGCCCATCCCGCGTACGCTGGCGCTTTCGGTCTACGGCGATCTAGATACGAGCATCATCCGCCACCGGCCTGTTCCGGGTGCCGGTGTGACGACGTGTGTTCTCACCGAGTCGAGCCGTGACCTCGCCTATGGAGCCATCCGCGAGGCGCATGACAAGGGTCAGCAGGCCTACGTGATTTGCCCGCTCGTGGAGCCGAGTGACTCGGCCGATGAGCTGGAAGACGTGCCCGGTATTGCCCGCGACGATGAGGGCCGCGTAACCGTCCCCGTGCCGCTGCACGATACGGCGACCGAGCTCGATCGCCTGCGTTTGGCGTTGCCGGGTCTTGCCATCGAGCGCCTTCACGGCCGTATGCCAGCGGGGGAGAAGGACCAGGTTATCGATGCCTTTAAGCGTGGCGAGATTGACGTGCTCGTCTCGACTACGGTGGTCGAGGTGGGCGTCGACGTGCCCAACGCCACCGTCATGGTCATCGAGAACGGCGAGCGCTTTGGTTTGGCTGCCCTGCACCAGCTGCGCGGTCGCGTGGGCCGTGGCAGCGTGTCGGGCACGTGCCTGGTCATGACGCACTCCAAGGGCAACGGCGGCGCATCGGCGGCACAAGACCGTCTCCAGTCGCTCGAAAAGACCTCGGACGGCTTTACGCTCGCCCAGATGGACCTGCGCCTGCGCCATGAAGGCGAGATCCTGGGTTATCGCCAGCATGGTGGTGTGACCCTGCGCTTTGTCGACCTGGATGCCGACGAGGAGCTGATCGAGTGGGCCCATTTGGACGCGGTCGAGCTCTTGCGGTATGCTTGCAACCTTGACTCTGTGGCGACGCGTCCCTTGCGCGACGCGGTCGCCATGCGTTATCGACATATCTTTAAGGAGGTCAGCGGAGGATGAGAATCATCGGCGGCGAATGGCGCGGTCGTAAGATCGAGGAGCCCCGTGGTCGCGATGTCACCCGCCCCACGACTGATCGCGTGCGCGAGGCGTGCGCATCTATGGTCATGTCGGCATTCGATTTCGATTTGGACGAGGTTCGTGTGTTGGACGCCTTTGGCGGCTCCGGTGCCTTAGGGTTAGAGATGCTCTCTCGTGGGGCCCGCTCGCTCACGACGTTTGAGATCGATCGCAACGCCGCGCGGCTCATTACCAAGAATATCGAGTCGCTCTGCCGTGACCGTGCGCGTTGGCGCGTGGTCACGGGCGACATGCTGACGAGTGCCTCACGCGGTCGTGTACCGGGCGGCCCCTTTGATCTGGTCCTGCTCGACCCGCCCTATGCTTTTGGTGCCGAGCCGGTCGAGGAACTGCTGCAGAATCTGGCCCAGCAGGGTCTGCTTGCGTCTGGCGCTTACGCCCTGTTTGAGCATGCCGCCGCCGATGCGGGCGCGCATCCGGTAGGCTTTGAGACTGTACGTGAGAAGCGCTACGGCATTACCTCGGTCGACCTGCTCCGTTGGGTCGGCGATAGCAAGGACGGCGGCACTGATGCTAACGAAAATGACGAGGCAGTATCCCCGGAGGACGCCCATGAGTGACACTATTAATCGCGTGATCGTCCCGGGCACCTTCGATCCCATCACGTTTGGCCATATCGATGTGATCCGCCGCGCCCGCCGCATCTTTCCCAGCGTGATCGTCGCTGTTGCCGAGTCGCAGGGTAAAAACGGTGTGGGCACCACGTTTATGCTCGATGAGCGCGTGGCGCTGGCCCGCGAGGCGCTCGGTGATATCGACGGCGTCGAGGTCCTTCCCTTTACCGGCCTCTTGGTCGACTTCGCTCGTGAGCAGGGGGCGGGGGCCGTGGTCAAGGGTCTGCGCGCCATGACCGACTTTGAGTATGAGCTGCAGCAGGCCGACCTTAACTATCGCCTGGATAGCGAGCTGGAGTCCATCTTTGTCATGAGTGCGCCGCAGTACGGCTATATCTCGAGCTCGGTCGTTCGCCAGATCGCCTCGCTCGGCAGTGACGTATCGACGTTTGTCCCGTCCAACGTGGTCGAAGCGCTCAAACATCGCTTTTCGTGACGTTTCTTATTGCCTGGTGGCATGTGGTAAACTAGCACGATGATATGTTACCTATGAAAGGAGACCGGATGCCGGGCGAGAATTTTCCTGGCGATAGGATCGTCAGCTTGGTCGATGAGCTCGAAGGGCTGATCGAGGAAGCCAAGCCGCCTTTCGGCAAGAACGCTCAGTTCAAGGTCATCGACGCCGACGTGTTCTTCAACATCCTCGACGAGATCCGCATGAGCTATCCCGAGGAGTGGCAGAAGTCCCGCCGTATCCTTAAGGAGCGCGAGGAGCTTATGGCTTCCGCCGCCGCTCAGGCCGATTCCATCATCGCTGACGCTCAGCAGCAGGCCCTCACCATTGCCGGTGAGCAGGAGATCGTCCGCCTTGCGCAGCAGCAGGCCGACGACATCCGCGATCGTGCCCAGCAGTACGAGCGCGAGACGCGTTATGCCGCCGAGGACTACGCAGAGCAGGTCTTTACGCACCTGGAGGAGAACCTTAAGAGCCTGACCGGCACCGTTACCCGTTGCCGTCAGCAGCTCAACGAGGGTGCCGCCCAACAGAATGGTCAGTGGTAATGGCTGAGTTCCCGAGCGTTACCGTCGATCTTTCCGAGCAGCTCGAGTTTCCTGGAGATTCGTATCCGCTGACCGGTAAGGTCGATGTCGCCACGTACACGGTGGGCGAGAAGGAGTACCAGCTACAGGACGGTATTGACTACGACGTTGTCTTTACCAATGCCGGTACCGGTGTCTTGCTCACGGGTATGGTTCGCGCGCATGCCACCGGCGAGTGCGACCGTTGCCTGGAGCCCGCCTCGTTTGATATCGCTGGCGAGATTGAGGAGTTCTACCTCTTTGAGGAGCCCGAGGATCCCGAGGCCTACGAGGACGGCTACGAGCTCCTGGGTGAGGACCGCATCGTCGATCTGGGTGAGCCCATCAACGACGCCGTCGTCATGGACACGCCGTTCGTGGTGCTCTGCAAGCCCGATTGCCGCGGTCTGTGCCCCACTTGCGGTTGCAATCTCAACGTCGAGCAATGTGATTGTGCTGCCCAAGCCGAGGCCGAATGGGCCGAGGCCACGGAAAATCCATTTGCAGCATTGAAGAATCTCAAGCTTGACGAGTAAAACTGTGGTAGTATCGCTACTTGCGCGTAATCGCCACACTGGATAGTTCATAAGGAAGGTCACTATGCCCGTACCTAAACAAAAGCAGGGTCGTATCCGCACTCACACCCGTCGTTCCGCCAACATGAAGATCTCGGCTGCGGCTCAGTCCACGTGCCCCCGTTGCGGCGCTGTTAAGCTTCCGCACCACGTGTGCCCCAGCTGCGGTTTCTACAAGGACCGCGAGGTTATCGTTACCGAGTAACGGTATACTCTGGATGCGATGCCGTTCCAAATGGAACCACAATGGCCGGCTCAATGAGTCGGCCATTTTTGTATAAGGAGCATGTTTATGAGTAACGTTCGCGTTTGTGTAGACGTTGTGGGCGGAGACGAGAAACCTCAGGTTGTTCTCGATGGTATCGAGGCTGCGCTTGCCGCCGATCCCGATATCGAGGTCTTGGCAGCTGGACCCGCCGAAATCGTCAACCCTTTTGCCGCTTCCCATGCACGTGTTGAGGCCCTTGAGGCACCTGACGTTATCGCCATGGATGACGATCCCATTCGCGCCGTGATGACTAAACGCAAGTCGTCGATCGTGCTGTCGTGTCGTGCCATCAAGAAGGGTAATGCGGACGCGTTTTTCTCTGCCGGCTCCACCGGCGCCATGACCGCCGCTGCCACCGCCTACGTGACGCCGTTTAGGTTTCAGGCCGAAGGCAAGAAGCAGCCGGTGCGCCCCTGTCTGACCAATGCGCTACCCAATCGCGCCGGCGGTCTGACGGTGCTGTGCGATATGGGCGCCAACCCCGATGTCGAGGTCGATGACATGGTACGTTTTGCCCAGATGGGTAGTGCTTATGCCCGCGTCGTCCTGGGCATCGAGCATCCCCGCGTGGGCCTGCTTGCCAACGGCACCGAGGACGAGAAGGGCTCCAACTTTACCAAGGCCTGCTTCCCGGCCATGAAAGCCGCCGTTCCCGGCTTTGTTGGTAACTGCGAGGGAACGGACATCACCTCAGGTAACTTCGATGTCGTCGTTGCCGATGGCATGTCGGGCAATATTGCGCTCAAGGCCACCGAGGGTGCTGCCAAGTTTTTGCTACAGGAGCTCAAGGGCGTCTTTATGTCATCGCTCGGCACCAAGATCGCCGCGCTGCTCATTAAAAAGCAGATGCGCGAGATTAAGGCCAAGCTCTCTGGCGACGCCAAGGGCGGCGCGATTCTTCTGGGCCTGCGCGGCGTGGTCCTGATCGGTCATGGCGCCACCTCGGTCGAGGCTGTTAAAAACGGTACGCTCGCGGCGGCCGAAGCCGTGCGCGCCGGACTGGTCGAGAACGTCGCCAACTCTATGGATGGTATCGTTTTATAAGAGCGAGTTAGAGCGCTGTTATGTGCTTCGCGGTGCACGCCGTGGGGTAGAATCAGAACCGTGTCTTGGTACCGCCCGGGCGGTACCATTCTTTTGGTATTCATGCACTATGAGAGGAAGCGCTATGGACCGCTCCGAAATCTTCGACAAGATCGCCGAGGTCGCTGCTGACGTTCTGGGCGTCGATGTTGCCGAAATTAGCGAGGAGACCACCTTTGACGACCTCGATGCCAACTCGCTCGAGCGCCTGCAGCTGGTTACGGCTATCGAGGACGAGTTCAACCTCGAGATCGATGACGAGACCCTGCTCTCGCTCAACTCTGTCGCCGACGCCGTCGACGCTATCGAAGCTGCCAAGGAGGCCTAAGTCTTGGCTTTATCCGACCGACTTACGCGCGCCCAGGAAATCCTGGGCCATGAGTTCAATAATAAGGTGCTGCTGCGCGCGGCACTCACGCATCCCTCGGCAGTCGAGGGCCAGCCGGTTTCTGCCAGCTATGAGCGCCTTGAGTTCTTGGGCGATTCCATTTTGGGCGCTGTGGTCGCACGCTCCCTGTTTGAGTCCTATCCGGAGTTTGACGAGGGCAAGCTCACGCGCCTGAAGGTGTCGCTTGTCTCGGGTGCTACGCTGTCCGAGGTTTCTCACGAGCTGGGCATCGACGACATCATCATCTTTGGTGCCTCCGAGACCGGTACCGGTGCGCGCGGCCTGCATTCGGCCCTCGAGAACGTCTACGAGTCGCTCGTGGGAGCGCTGTACCTGGATGCCGGCTGGGATGCCGCGGCGGAGTTCATTCACCGTACGCTTAAGCCGCATTTGGCTTCCGAGCGTGCCGAGCATCCTGCGAACCCCAAGTCGTTTTTGCAGGAGTGTGTGCAAGCCGACGGTCACGAGCCCCCGGCGTACAAGCTCGTTGGCTCCGAGGGCCCGGCGCATGCGCCCACCTTTACCGCCGTGGTTTTGATCGATGGCATCCGTCAGGGTCGCGGCTCCGGCTCCTCAAAGAAAGAAGCCGAGGGAGCCGCTGCTCTCGAGGCGCTTGACCGCATGGGCTACACCACCAACGGCGTGATTCTCAACAAGAAGCCTGTTTAAGCGAGGAACCGTGTATCTCAAGTCCCTCACGCTCAAAGGGTTCAAGTCGTTTGCCGACCGCGCCCATATGACGTTTGAGCCGGGTCTGACCGTCATCGTCGGTCCCAACGGCTCGGGAAAATCGAACATCTCTGACTCGATTCTGTGGGTCCTGGGCGAGCAGAGCGCCAAGCAGCTGCGCGGCCAGGCCATGGAGGATGTCATCTTCTCGGGCTCGTCAGCGCGCAAGCCGGTGGGTGTCGCCGAGGTCACGCTGGTGCTCGATAACTCGGACCATATGCTGCCTGTCGATTTTGACGAGGTCGCCATTACCCGTCGCATGTATCGCTCGGGCGAAAGCGAGTACCTCATCAACTCGAGTCCGTGCCGCCTGATGGACATTCAGGACATCCTGCACGATTCGGGCTTGGGCAAGGATACGCATTCCATTATTAGCCAGGGCAAGCTCGACGCCATTTTGCAGAGCCGCCCCGAGGAGCGCCGTGCCCTCATCGAGGAAGCCGCCGGTATCTCCAAGCACAAGCGGCGCAAGGAGCGTGCGCTCAAAAAGATTAAGTCGATGGACGAGCACCTGACGCGTGCCCGCGACATCAATAAGGAAATCGCCCGTCAGCTGCGGCCGTTGGAGCGTCAGGGCGATCCCGCGCCCAAGTACAAAGAGCTGTCCGGCCGACCAC
>UQEO01000094.1 GCA_900540095.1 uncultured Collinsella sp. | reverse complement strand
GGTCGCTCTTGGGGGGTGGCGGGGGGGCCTGCCGCTGCCGCGGCTGCCGCGAACAAGAACAATTCCTACTCGGGTGGCTCAAGCTCGGGTGGCGGATCGTATGCGCCTGGAACCCCGCAACAGAATGCCGGCTCGGGCAAACAGCAGGCCGTCGTCAACGCGTGCTACTCCACGCCTTCGCCGGGTCAGAACTGGTGCGCGGCGTGGGTTACCAATGTCTTCCGTAACGCCGGCGTGGGCTATTTTGGCGGCAACGCGTGTGACATGTTCAACGCCTGGTGCTATAGCTCCGACCGCTCGGCGCTACAGGTGGGCATGATTGTGGCCGACTCATCGCATAGCGGCACGGGTGCTCCGGGCCTTATCTACGGTCATGTGGGTATCTACGTTGGCGGCGGCATCGTTATGAGCAACGAGGGTGCCATTACGTCTAAGTCGCTTGACTCGTTTATTAGCTTCTATGGCACTGGCTCTGGCGTGCGTTGGGGCTGGCTCGGCGGTATTGCGCTGTCGTAGCTGCGGCTTGGTCCGGGACAGTCCGAGAGGCATAAGGTTGCCTGCTCGGGCAGTCCTGCTCGCACGGAGAGCACATTAAGTGCTCTCCGGCTCGTGCGGAACTCGCGATCAACCTTATGCCTCTCGGACTGTCCCGGCCCTCTCGGGTCCTGAGCGCGACACACCGGACTGGGTTATCTGAATAAATATGGTGAAGGCCCCTTTCGGGGCCTTCTTTGTTAAAGGAATTCGCCGACTCGGTGGACTTCGGGTTCTAGGTCTACGTTGAATTGGTCTTTGATGGTTGCCTGGATGTGGCGGATGAGTTCGTCGACGTCGGCGGCGGTGGCGTGGTCGGCGTTGACGATAAAGCCGCAGTGCTTTTCGCTTACCTGCGCGCCGCCAACGGCGTGTCCTCGCAGGCCGGCATCCATGATGAGCTTGCCGGCAAAGTAACCCTCGGGGCGCTTGAAGGTGGAGCCGGCACTCGGCATGTCGAGCGGTTGCTTGTCCTCGCGACGCTGACGGAAGTCGTCCATGTCGGCCTTGATCATCGCGGCGTTGCCCGGGGCGAGATTGAAAGTGGCCGAAAGCACGATAAAGCCGTCGTCGGCGATGCGGCTCTTGCGATAGCCCAGGTTGAGCTCATCGACATCGAACTCGATGATGTTGCCGCTGCCACGGGTGCCGTCGTCGAGCTGGCGAGCAGGTTTGTAGACGCGCACGGACTCCAGCACGTCTGCCATGCAGGCACCGTAGGCGCCGGCGTTCATGTAGCAGGCGCCGCCGACCGATCCGGGGATGCCCGAGATGGGCTCCATGCCGGTAAGGCCGGCCTCGGCCGCATCGCCGGCGAAACCGGAAAGAAAGCCCCCGGCTCCCGCCGTGACATGCGTGCCGTCGACCGTAATGTCGGAGAGGCCTTCGCCCAGCGCCACGACGACGCCGCGGATGCCCTTGTCGCCGACGAGCAGGTCGGAGCCGTTGCCCACGATGGTGAGGGGCAGATCGCAGCGATAGCAGGTATCGAGCGTGGCGACGAGGCCCTGCTCGGTATCGGGCGTGACAAAGACGTCGGCCGGGCCGCCGATATTAAACGTGGTGTGCTCGCGCATGGGCTCGCTCATCAGCACGTTGTCCTCGCCGGCAACGCCAGCAAGCGCGCACAGCAGGTCCTCGTTAAAAAAGTCGTTCTCGTGCATACGAATATCCGCCTTTTGGTGGTCGTTGTCATCAATCGATTGCAATATACCCCACCCGGACGGATTTGGTGCGCTGGCGGCGATAAAACAGCCGTCTACCGGATTGGTAAAGTGTTTATCACCGAGGTAGAGGGGCGGTCGCTATACTTTCAAGAGATTGCGCGTAAACCTGGAAGGAGCGAGATGGCCAACAAAGTCACCCTCAAGCAGATTGCCCAGGAGGTGGGGCTTTCCCCCTCGTCGGTCTCGCTTGTTCTCAATAATCGGCCCTGTCGCATCTCGGAAGAAAACCGCAAGCTCATCAAGGAGGTTGCGGCGCGCAACCACTATGTTCCTAATCAGATTGCGCGTAGTCTGGTCATGCGCGAGTCGCGCACGCTGGGCCTTATCGTCCCTAACATCGAGAGCCGCTTTTTTGCCTCGCTCGCCGGTAGCCTGGAAAAGCGCTGCCGCGAGGACGGCTACGCGCTCTTCATTACCAGCTCGGGCGGAAGCGCCGATGACGATCTGGAGCTGCTGCGCCAGCTGGTGACGCGCGGCGTCGATGGCGTCTTCCTGGTCGTGGGCGACGAGTTCTCCGACGACCGCGCCCTGCGCGAAGAAGTCAGCCACCTGCCCATCCCGGCCGTAATGGTCGACCGTGCCATTGAGGGACTCGAGTGCGACAAGGTGATGTTCGATCACGAGATGGGCGGCTACATGGCCACCCGCTATCTGATCGAGCTGGGCCACCGTCGCATTGCCTGCTTGGTTAACGCGCGCCGTTCCAATACGGGGCGTAAGCGACTTGCCGGCTATGAGCGCGCACTGCGCGAGGTGGGGCTGCCCATCGACGCGCGTTTGGAGTTTGAGAGCGAGTACTACATTCCGAGCGCATACGAGGCCTCGGAGGCGGTGCTCGCAACTGACGCCACCGCCGTGTTCGCAAGCTCGGATAACATTGCCCTCGGTCTGCTCAAGCGCTTGCACGAGATGGGGAAGAGCATTCCAGGCGATATCTCGGTCGTAAGCTATGACAACTCGGCGGCCGACGTTCTCTTTGAGCCGGCGCTGACCGCCATTGAGCAGGATCCTGGTGTCCTTGCGGAGCATGCTTTTGGCTGCATGTCCAAGCGTCTTGCCGGTAGGGGCGGCAGGCGTGCCGAAGAGGTCGTCCTGGAGCCGGCGCTTATCGTTAAGGGCAGCGTGCTCGAACTTACCGAATGTAGCTAAGCGTACTTGTTTGTTTGCATAGATTGCATGCGGAGTGTCCGCTATTTGCCGGCAGGCACCCCGGCCCTCGTCCGTGAACTCTTCCGCTGGGCGAGCTATAGACGCCGCGCACCGATGCGGTAAAGCGGTGGCTTGAAATTGGTGCTATATTCGGCTTGAGTTGTTTAATGCTAGTACGGGAGGCTGATATGGGGCTGTTCAAGAAGAAAAACCCGCAGGATGCCTTTGATCCCGATGTGTTTACCATCACGGATACGATTTTGGACCCACCGCGGTTTACGTTTTTGCCGGCTATCTACCAGGATGCCACGCGCCGCAAGTGGGCCGTGCATCAGCGCGGCGGCGAGCCGAAGATTTTTGACTATGCGGATGTGCTGCAGTGCGAAGTAGCCGAGGCGGGCGATCCGGAGGCCGAAGAAGCGGTCTCTAAACAGGAATTTGCCCGGCGTATCCTGGCAAATCCTGCCAAGGCAGCAAAAATAAATGCTGCCAAGCGTAATATGTGTCTTGGTATGGGCGTTGTTGTGGCGGTTCAGACGGGAAAAGACGAGGTTTCCAAATTAGAGATTCCCGTTATGACCGACGAGGTCAAACGCGATTCAAGTCTATATAAGTCGTATCGGAATGTCGCCGAGAAGATCAAGGCCGAATTTGATGCCATGGGAGGGCTGACCTAATTTTGGCGGCATACGTGTCTGAATGAGGAGTCTGTGCAATGGCAGGCGAATCTTATGCAATTCCCCCCAAAGATCGTGCTGTTGAGGGAATTCTTTGGTATATCCAGCACCATCAGCTTGCCGGCGGCGATCGCCTGCCGGCCGAGCGCGTGCTGTGCGAAGAGATTGGCGTTTCGCGTACGGCGTTGCGTGCCGGTATCACGCGGCTTATCTCGTGTGGAACGCTCGAGAGCCGTCGCGGATCGGGCACGTATGTGTGTCCTCCCAAGCCGCTGAATATCTTCCAGGAAACGTATAACTTTTCCGATGCTGTGCGGACTGCCGGCCTGCACCCCTCTTCTCGTCTGGTTTCCACCGGGACCATCGAGGCGGATGAGGCGCTTGCCGACAAGCTTGGGGTGGCTGTAGGCGCTCCCTTGCTCCGCATGCAGCGCGTTCGACTTATTGAGGGCGAGCCGACGTCAATCGAGACGGCTCACGTTAACCTGTCCCTGTGCCCATCGCTTATCGAGCACGATTTTGAGTGCGAGAGCCTTTACGATGTCTTGCTCAAAGAAGGTGGCGTGCGTGTTGAGCATGGACGTGAGCATATCTCCATCTCGCGTTTGAACGCCGAAGAGGCCGAGCTGCTCCAGCAAGAAGAGGGAACGCCGGTGTTCTATGAGAGCTCGATCGAATTTGATAAGGACATGCGTTTTGTGGAGCATTGCAAATCGGTGATTTTGCCCACAAAGTTCCGCTTTGCGGATAACGGCGAAGAGAACGGCATGAGGAGCGTGGCAGGTGAACAATGGCTGAAACAGTAGATGCCACCCCGGTTTATATGCGCATTCGACGCCGCATCGAGGAACGTATCGAGCGCAGTATATATCCCACGGGTTCCATGATTCCGTCCGAAAAAGACCTTGCCGAGGAATTTGGTACGACACGCTTGACCATCCGAAGCGCTGTCGATGAGCTGGTTCGGCGCGGGCAGATTCGCCGTGTTCGGGGAAAAGGTGCCTTTGTGGCGCAGAAAGTACCTGCTTTTTTTGAACGCACGGTCGGTTTCCGTGAATCGGTCCGTGCTTCGGGCGGCGAGCCGTCTGTCCGTATTCTCGCGCGTTCCAAGCGTTATGCGGGGCCATATTACGCCGACCTGTTTGGCATCGCCGAGGACGACCTGCTCTATTCCGTTCGACGCCTGAACTGCATAAACGGTAGCCCCGTATCGATTGAGACGGCGCTGATTCCCTGCCTGCTGTTCCCAACCATCGAAGATATTGACGTGTCGGTCTTCAGTTTGTACGAGACCTATGAGATGCTGGGCCGAAAGCCAGTCATGGCACAGGAAAAGCTCGATATCGAAGCGCTGGGCGCACGAGATGCCGGCCTCCTTGGACTGGAACAGGGCGATCTTGTTTTGCTTTTGGAATGCGTGAGCTATGACGCGAGCGGTCAGGCTATCGAGTATGTAAAGTCCTTCAATCGTGGCGATACGGGCGGCTACACCTATACGTACTAGCTGGTATTTTGTGAATAACGGCTGGGAAACTAACCAGTTTTGATCGTTGGGTCAGCTGTATATACAACCTTACAGGGCTCAAAATCGACCGTTCGCCGATGGGGATAAATTAATCGACAAAGAGGTATCAAAAAGCCGTAACCTGTAACTGTGAATGGTATCAAATACTAATGATTTGTTACGAGGTGAGACGATGAAGATGCTCGATTACGTTCAGCTTGCCCATGTGCGTATGGGGGAGAACCTCGAGCGTTCGTCTGAGCTGGTAGCGCAGCTCGTTGATATTTTCCAGTCCGGTTCTTTTGACGCGCTGCGCATCGTTGCTTCGGGTTCGTCGCGCCATGCCGCCGATTGCGCCCGCGATTACCTGCAAGATGCCCTGCAAATGCAGGTGTCCGTTGTGACGCCCGAGGCCTTCGTTGATTTTGAACACACCTATCCGCAGCATGCGCTCAACATTGCCGTTTCGCAGAGTGGCTATTCGACCAATACGATTGCGGCGCTCGATTACATGCGCGCACACGATATGGCTGCAGTTGCGCTCACGGCAAACGTCGAGGCACCCATCAAGGAACACGCTGACATCGTTCTTGACTACGGTGTGGGCGTCGAGTCGGTGGACTTTGTGACTCTGGGCGTCGAGGTGCTCGTTGAGTACCTGGTGCTCTTTGGTATTTACGGCGGTCAGGCGCGCGGAACGATTGACGCCAAGGGCGTTGCCCAGCGTCTTGACGACCTGCGCGAGGCCATCCAGGCCAATGCCGTGATGTGCAAGACCGCCGAGGCATATGTCCAAGACCACATGCTCGAGCTTTCTGAGCACACGCCCGCCATGGTCGTCGGCAACGGCCCCAACTATGGCGTTGCCGAAGAGGCGGCCCTCAAGCTGAGCGAGACCATCAAGATTCCTGCCATGCATCACGAAGGCGAGGAGTTCGTCCACGGTCCCGAGATGCAGATCGTTCCGGGCTATCTGGTGTTTATCGTCGACGATCCGCAGGGGTCGGAGCGTCTTGCGAATATCGCTGATGCGCTATCGAACGTTACGACAAAAACGGTGCTGCTCACGGCCCATCCCAAGGGTAGGGCTCACGAGGTTGCGGTGCCTCAGGTGGCTCCGCTGCTCAGCGCAATTCCCAATCTTGTGTTCTTCCAGACGATTGCGGCCATGATAGCCGAGCGTCTGAAGTCATGGGGCGTGCACCCGTATCTTGATGCCGTCTCCAAGCAAATGGAGGTCAAGGCAGAGGGCTACGAAGAGTCAGTCAATGCGCTTAAGGCCAAAGCGGCCGAGTGTTACGGAATGTAAGCGGGTTTTGATGCCCGTTGGCATGGGGGATGTGGAAACAACCCCAGAAAGGAGAGACAAATGAAGGAAACCGAGAAGATCGAGATCATGCATTTCGACCAGGAGGGCTATCTCGAGGACGGCAAGGCGCTCTACGAGACCGGCAAGAAGATGACCGCGCTCGCCGACAAGGTCGCCGACGAGGGCTACGACGCCGTGTTCCTGATGGGCGTCGGCGGCACCTGGGACGAGCTCATGCAGCTCGAGTACCTCATGAACAAGTTCGGCGACCGCGACCTCGAGGTCTACCTGATCCACGCCGCCGAGTGGAACGTCATGGGCCACAAGCGCATGACCGAGAAGTCCGTCGTGCTCACCGCCTCCGAGTCCGGCACCACCCCCGAGGTCCTCGAGGCCGTCAAGAAGATGAAGGAAAAGGGCATTCGCGTCTACGCCATGACCAAGCCCGAGGGCCCCATCGGCCAGGCTGTCGGCGCCGAGAACTGCGTCGCCATGGCTTCTGACCATGGTTCGGGCGGCTGTGAGAAGGGCTACTACCTCGCCGACTGCTTCGGCCTGCGCCTGCTCAACCGCCGCGGCTGCTTCCCCAAGTTTGACCTGTTTATCGAGCAGACCAAGGACATCTGGAAGGACATGCTCGATATCCGCAAGCGCTTCGAGCCGCGCGCCGAGGAGCTCGCCAAGAAGTACGCCCTGGC
>UQEO01000093.1 GCA_900540095.1 uncultured Collinsella sp. | reverse complement strand
CGACGCGGTTGCCGCCGATACGACCGCCGCTGCGCGCGCAATCGCCGACCTCAAGGTACAGCCCCGTCCCGTAACGCTTGTCTACGAAGCCTCTCCCGTCATGGATATCATCCTCGGCGCCGCAAAAGAGGGCGCTTCACTCTATGCCGTCACCGACCCCGCCGGCATTACGCACCGCGCGTGGGAGGTCAAGCGCGAGGACGCCGTCGGGGCCATCCGCGCTATGCTCGACCAAGCACCGGAGCCAGCACTGGTCGACGACCCTACCTACGCTGCCGCGCTGGTCGGGGCATCACAGCTCCTGACCGACGATGCCCGTGCCGCCGGCACCTACACGGGCAAAGAGCCGTTCAACTTTGCCTTAGTTGTCCTCTTCCCCGCCGCGCAGGCCAGCGGCGGCGTGCCGCAGGTTCCGACGGGTCTGCTCACGCACCAGGTCGCGCGGTTCTAGCAAGACCAGACCGTCCAGCACAAAAATCGGCAGCCCAACAAACAGGGGGCGGAGATGCAGCAGGTACATGCATCTCCGCCCCTTTTGCGTCGAGAAGTTATGCCGGCGACCCGCGCCGCCACGCTCGCGTTATCCGCGCTGCGGACCTGCAGTAGCCACAAGCGGTTCAAGCCCCAGCTCGCGCGCGTAGTCTTCCTGCGTAAAGACTTCGACCAGTTCAAACGTACCGGCCGCATCGTCAAACGCAAAATGCAGCACTGAGCAGTTGCCCGGCACGCGATCGCGCTCGTCGGCCGCCGCACCCCTCACGTGGTCCATGAACTCCTTGATGGCCGAGCCATGGCTTACCGCGAGCACGCACGTATGGTCCGGACGCTGCATAAGCTCGGTCAGCGTCGCCACCATGCGCTCGCGCACCTGCATCTGGCCCTCGCCGCCAAACTGGCGATAGAAGTCGCGCCACGGGCGCTCGGGCATGAGCATCACGCGCTCGGCCTCAAAGTCACCAAAGAACCACTCACGCAGGCCGTCCAGGCGCTCGTACGCCAAGCCCGGCCACAAGTTGGCGATAGTCTGCTCGGTGCGATGAAGCGTGGAGGTGTAGGCATGATCGGGCTCAATGCCGCGCGCACGTAAAAACATGCCGGCGCGCGCCGCCTGGTCGCAGCCCAACTGCGTAAGCGGCGAGTCACTCCACCCCTGAATGATACGCTTGAGGTTGAATATCGTCTGTCCATGACGGACCAGATACAGATCTTTATTCATAGGGGTCCTTTCGTTCGTTACCAATCAAGGAGCGAAAACGCCCCGTCGCAATAGCCAAAATGAAGCACGGCGCCGTTGTCGGGTAGCTCCCCCTCGCCAGTCACGTACTCAAGAAACTCCTGGCAGGCTGAGCCGTGGGAAACCGCCAGCACGCAGTCGTGCTGCGGCCTGGCCATGATGCGGGACAGCGCCGCGACCATGCGCGACTGAAGCTCACTTTCCGACTCGCCACCAAAGGCAACCGGATAATCACCCCAGGGCTGCGGCGGCATCTCGCGATTTGATGTGCCCTCCAGCGAGCCAAAATGCCACTCACGCAGGTCATCGACCAGCTCTATGGAACGGCCCTCGCCAACGATAAGCTCGGCCGTATGCCGCGCCCGGCCCAACGGCGAGGAATACACATGATCAAAGGCCACGCCACGCGCCGCAAACGCCGTACGCGCCGTCAGCGCCTGCTCGCGCCCGCGCGCCGTAAGCGACGAATCGTGCCAGCCCTGCAAAATGCTCTGCACATTGAGCTCAGTCTGCCCATGCCGAACCAAATACAGATCTGCCACACACCCTCCCCTCGTACCACCACAAAGGGGACAGGCACCTTTGTGGTGGTTTACCGCCGGATCACACCGCGGTGACACTCAACTACACCAGCACGTCGGCGAGCGAACGCTTGGGTACGTGGTGCACCTGCGCCTCGTCGCGCCAATAATTGATGGAGCCGTCGGGGTTGGAATCGATCGCATCGATCACCTGTGTCTCGGCCGGAACGCCAAACGCCATGATCAGCTTGAGCTCATATTTGTCGTTATCGAGCCCCATGGCATCGATCGCGCGGGGCGTAAAGGCCTTGAACATGCAGGCTGCCACCTCGGGCGTGGCGCTGCGGGCGGCGAGCATCATCGTCTGCGCGGCAATGCCCGCGTCGGCCTCGGTAATGGGAGCGGCTGGCTTACCCGGAACGGCGCGCTCGGCCAAAATCGCGATGTAGCCGGTCGGGCGCTCACCCTCGGCAGGACCCGGCCAATCCTTAAGCGCACCGGCCCACGCGAGCTCATCAAATACGCGCGCGCAATCCACGGCACCGCTCACCACATGAAAACGCAGACGCTGAGCATTGGCGCCGCAGGGAGCCAGGTGCGCCAGTTCCGCCAGCTCGAGCAAAAACTCGCGCGGCACGCGCATGGACTCGTCAAAGCGACGGCACGTACGGGCGCGGCGGACCAGCGCGTCAAACGTGTCCAGGCCGAGCTTTTCGCAACCTTGCTTTGCCATCGACTCCGCGCTAGACGGCGCCGCGGGAACTGTTTCGTTCATAGGGACCCCCAATTTCGGGCAATTGTTCTTAGGAAAATCTAACCTAAAACGTAGGCAATAACGAACAGGGCCGCAATGTTCTACACCTGTTGAATAGAAAACCGCGACGTGGGGAACAACGGAAACAATTCGGGGCCTTTGGGTTACGTTTCACCCTCCCCGACCCATACGTCAGCGCCTTTAGGCGATACTGGTCGTAACGATCAAGGCTTACGCCGCACGGAAAGGAGACATTATGGGCATCTTTAAGAATGATGACCAAAAATCGAGCCAGTTTGGATTTGACGAGAAAAGCATGGCAGGCAAGGCCGTCAAGGCCGTGCGCTGGATTTACGCCATCACGGGCGTCTTGGCGCTCGTCGCCGGCATCGCACTGCTGTTTGCGCCCGCCAAGTCCCTCGTCTTCTTAACGACCGTCTTGGGCTTCTACTTTGTGATCACGGCCGCGATCAGGCTGTTTACCGCTGTTTTCGAGCCACTGCTGCCCACCGGCTGGCGCGTGACGAGCATCATCTCCAACCTACTCATTATCTTGGGCGGCGTCATAATCCTGCGCAACCAGGCCTTCTCGACCGCGACGCTCACCACGATGGTGGTTATCGTGGCCGGCTTTGGCTGGATCGTCGAAGGTGTCATGTCCATTCTGGAGTCCGAGCTTTCGTCCAACCGTGCCCTCGCCATCCTGAGCGGCGCGCTCTCCATCATCGCCGGCATGTTCGTGTTTATCTATCCGCTGTGGTCGGCCAAGATGCTCGTCATCTTTAGCGGCGCCGCACTGCTGGTGTTTGGCGTAACGCTGATTGTTCGTGCTATTCAATTTGGCAAACTGGTGCACTAGATGCCACGAACGCTCTTTATTGATGCAGACGCCTGCCCGGTCACGCGCGAGTCGATTGACTGCGCGCGGCGAGCGGGCGTCGCCGTTGTTATCGCCGGCAACAGCACGCAAAACCTAGAACGGCACATTCGCCGCGACGACCCGCGCGATGCTGAGCACGCGCGACGCGGATTTTGGGTCACGACGCTCGATGTGAGCGTGGGCGCCGACAGCGCCGACTTTGCCATTGTCGAACGCCTGCAGGCGGGCGACGTGGTCGTGACGCAGGACATTGGCTTGGCGAGCATGGTGCTCGGGCGCGATGCCGCCGCCATCGGTGTGCGCGGGCGCGTGTACGACAAGGCGACTATCGACATGCAGCTGTTTATTCGCCACGAGGAAAAGAAGGTACGCCGCGCCGGGGGACGCACTCGCGGACCGGCGGCATTTACCAGCGAAGACCGGGCCCGCTTTAAGCGCAACCTCACCGAGCTGCTGCGCTAACCAAGGTAGATTTTTGGGACATGCCCGGAAATCTGCTTTTTTGCTTTGGGCGGTATGAGCGCTCAAAATCCATGGCTCAACAAAAAACGGGCTTCAAAATGCCATGCGTCGCCGCATTGTGCAGGCGCCGAGCATGGCTATTTTGAAGCCCGTTTTGTTAGGCCCACTTAGAGGCCGAAGGCGGAGAGGATGAGGCCCCAGCCGGCACCGATGACGTACATCATGATCAGGAACAGGACGTTTTCGCGGGCGCTACGGTTGGTGCGGAACAGCACCAGGTAGCCCACACCGGCAGAGATGAGCGTGCCGGCGAGCATCGGGGCCAGCTGCAGCGCGCCTTCCAGGTACAGTTGCGTGATGACGACGCTGGCCGAGCAGTTGGGAATCAGGCCGACAAGCGCCGAGCCCAGGACCGCAAGCGTCTCGTTGCCGCGCAGGAACTGCTCGATTGCGGACTCGCCGAAGGTCTCGAGCACGGCGACCAGAATCAGCGTCACCAGAAAAATGAATACCGAGACCTGCACGGTGTGCGAGATCGCGCTGCGGATGATCGACAGGACGGGCGCGCCCTCGTGGGAATGGGAGTGACCGTGACCATCATGGTGTTCATGTTCGCCCTCATGACCGTGATCGTGGCCATGTCCGTGTTCGTGCTCGTCCTCGTCTTCATCGCAACCGCAATGGTCGCGCTCGCACAGCTCGTGGATGTGGTCGGCGCTCACGCCCGCCTCGGCCACCTCGTCGATGATGTCACCGCCGCTGTGGTCGTCGTGCGCGCAGTTCACATGAGCCGAATTAGCAGCGGTCCCCAGCACGGTACGGCGAATCGCCGCATGCGCGCGAGCGTTACGACGCAGGCCGCGAATGGCGGCGTCCACGATAAAGCCCGTGACCAGCGCGATCAGTGCCTTCGAAGCCAAAAGCATCGCCATGGTCTGCACGGGCACCTGCTCGGCGAGCAACAGCGGCAGCATCTCATCGGAGGTCGAAAGGAACACCGCCACCAACGTGCCCAAGGTCACGACACGACCGGCGTACAGCGTGGCCGCCATTGCCGAAAAGCCGCACTGCGGCACCATGCCCAGCAACGAGCCAACCACGGGGCCCGCGGCGCCGGCGCGCTTGATGGCCCCGTTAACGCGGTCGCCCGCGACGTGCTCCAAGGTCTCGAGGGCCAGATACGTCACCAACAAAAACGGCACCAGCGACAGCGTGTCCTTGCCGGCGTCGAACATAATATCAATCAGCAAATCCATGAAGGATGGAACCTTTCGTGTCTTTCGGCAGCATTGTAAAAGTCCTAGCGGTCAACTAGGGTATTGTAGTTGACCTAGGCGTGGTGCCAATAGTTGCCCATGGTAAACTATCATCTCGCCATAACTCAATGCCACCGAGCCGCGCGACGCGGCCCGTCCAAGGAGCAGTTATATGAACGTTTCACAAGCACTCGAATACGAGCGCCAGCCGTTTATTCCCATGTTTATCTATGGCGATCACGGCGCCATGGAGTCCGAGCGCCAGAAGGGCGAGGAGGCCCTTAAGGTGCTCGAGACCGAGTACTTTACCGCCGAGGGCGACCCCGGCTTCGACTTTGCAACCGTGCGTGACCTGGCCGACCGCAACCGCGACCTGTGCGACCAGATCGGCGAGGCGCGTCTACGCAACGTAACGCCCGCGACGCTTTCGCGCGGCCTGTCCGACGCCGACACCTGTGCCGCCATCGGCAAGATGCAAAAGCGCACCGCCGCGTCCGTTATGCGCGAAATCCGCGGCGACCGCGACGCGCTCGGCGTGGCCTACGCCCGCAAGCCCATCCAGGGCACCGTGCTCGGTATCGACATCGAGACCACCGGCCGTGCACCCGAGCGCGGCTATATCATCAATGTGGGTTGGGAAATCATGGAGCTCACCAGCGACGCCGTCCCGCACGACGCCGAGGCGCACTACTGCGGTCTGCCTGACATCTACCGCGGCGAGGATGTGCCGTTGTCGAACATCCACCACATCACCTGGGACGACATCGACGGCAAAAAGCCGTTCCGCGAGAACAAGGAACTGCAGAAGCAGCTGCTCAAGCTTATGAAGAAGTACCCGTACATGGCGCACAACGCCGCCTTTGAGGACAGCTGGTTCAAGATCCACCTGGACGGTTACGCCGAGGCACGCCGCGCCGGCAAGATCATCGTCATCGACTCGCGCCAGATCTGCCGCAGCCTGGATGCCGACGTCCGCTCGCTCCCCCGCGAATCCGCCCCCGCCGCGCTCGAGAACTGGGCGCGCCGCCGTGGAACCCTCGCCGCCGACGCCAACGAGCAGCATCTGGGCCTGGACGACACCGACCTCATGCTCCGCACCGTCCAAGCCGAGTTCAACCTCAAGAACCTATTCGCCAAGTAGAAACGCCTGCGACAAACCCCGGCGTAGATCACGAGCGGTCTCGCAGCGGGAAACCCCGCAGTGGGGCCGCCCTACGTTCCACAGATAGATTTGCCATCACAAATTCTGAACACTCATTGCGAACGATTTCGGCCAATTCCCGACACGTAATTCGTTGTCGGATGGTGATGCATCGATATCAAATGTGCGGCAATTGAGTATTTATATGCTATAGCTAAGCTGCGAAAACTTTTATTTAGGGCATACCAACTCATAATTGCGTCAAGCTTTTGGACAGCATTTGGTTAGACCTCTAAAACGGCTTTTCCACTCAGCGCCGTCAACACGGCATTAGCTGACACGATATATATCATGAGTATCGTATTGTCACATACCACTGCAAAAGCGGTCTACCAGGCCGCGCATTCGGTGTCTGCGAAAGGCATCGAGTCCTGTAGCCCTGCCGCGATTTACGGATCATGTCCCACCGGAACGTTCCTTGACGCAGCCGCAGAATGGCTCACCAAACATGATGTTTCCCTCGACACAAATGATTGCCTCGAGGTGATGGTGTTTGATCGCAGGAATGCGCGCTATGCAATGAACTGTCAATGCCACGTTTCTTCAAAACGATTCTCGAACTCACGCTTTATAGAGCTCAAAGATGGCATCTTCATTGTTGGCGTTGAGCTTTGCGCACTTCAGGCCGCCACCTATCTTTCTTTTCGCGAACTAGTGGAGTACTACTTTGAACTGTGCGGCGCTTATTCCCTTGGAACCGACTCTTCCACCTCCTATACCGAGCGTTTCGCGCTCACCTCGACCGAGAGGTTAAAGCAGTTCTGTTAGCGCCGGGCGATTTTAGCCGCTAATAGTCAAACTATTTTGACCAATCCCG
>UQEO01000092.1 GCA_900540095.1 uncultured Collinsella sp. | reverse complement strand
CCGGCCGGTCCGCCGTTCGGTAGAACGGCGGAACAAAACGCTTTAGTGGGCTGGATTGCGATGCAACGCCGGTTGTTGCTACAGTAGCGGGGCGTACCGGGGGTCCGGTGCGCCCTGTTTGTATTTGACCATGAGGCGGCACGCAGCCATACGCGTGCGGACACCACGCCCAGATTGAGTGTGAGGACGTTCCATGGCCCAATACGCTGCCAACGAAATCGAAAACATGCCCGATAGCCCTGTCGCACGGGAGGACCTGGGCGCCGGCGGCACCTCCCGCGGCGCCGGCGCGCGTTCCCCGTTCTTCTGGAAGGTCTTGCTGCTATCGGTGGCGGTCATCTGGGGCTATTCCTTTACCACCATGAAAGATGCGCTCGACACCATTCCGGTGTTCGAACTGCTCTATATTCGTTTTCTTCCGGCTTCGCTGGTTATGTTCGCCATCTTCCACAAACGCATCATCGCGCACTTTAATGCCCGCAACCTTATCGTCGGACTTGGTATGGGCGCACTTATGTGGGGCGCGTACGGTTTGCAGACAATTGGCCTGGCACAGACCACGGCGGGCAAGAGTGCATTTTTGACGGGTACCTATTGCATCCTCGTGCCGTTTGCGAGCTACGTCCTAAGCGGCGAAAAGCTTACCCGTTACAACTTGGGCGCCGCGTTGCTGTGCCTGGCGGGCATTGGTCTGGTGGCGCTCGATAGCGTCGAGTTCAATGTCGGCGATGTCATCACACTGGGCGGTGCGGTCTTCTTTGCCATCCAGATGGCGGTGACCGCCAAGTATGGCCGCAAGATGGACATCAACGTCATCACGTTTTGGATGTTTGTGGGCAACGGCGTGCTGAGCCTGATCTCGTCGCTGTTATTCGAGACCCAAGCGCCGCTGTCCGTGTGGACGCCGAGCTTTATCGGCGTGATGGCCTTCCTCTCGGTGGGCTGCACGTGCGTGGCGCTGCTCATCCAAAACGTCGGCTTGGCGCACGTCCCGGCCTCGACGGGCTCGCTGCTCCTTTCGATGGAGTCGCCTTCGGGTGTGCTGTTCTCGGTGCTGCTGATGGGGGAGGCGCTCACCTCGCGCCTGCTCGCCGGCTTCGCGCTCATCTTTCTTTCGATTATCTTGAGCGAGACGCATTTCGATTTTTTGCGTCGAAAGCCGCGTCCGCAATTGTAAACAATTTGTTGCGCCGCCTCCCGGGGCGGCATTTTTTATGCGTCGCCCTTAAAGTAGTACCTTGCACTTTACGCTATCAAAGTGCTTGCTGCAAAAACGTTACTGGAGGGCATCTATGGCACCAGCACTGTCCGATCTTCAAACGCAATCAGCGCCCAAGGCCACCGCGGCGGCGCAGACCGCTATCGGTGACGGTCTTGTTGCAGAAGCTCAGGCTTTTGCAGACGAGCTCGCTGCGTGGCGACACGATTTACATCAGATGCCCGAGCTGGGTAATAGCCTCCCGCAGACCTCTACGTATATCCAAGCGCGCCTGACCGAGATGGACATCCCATTTGCTACGCTCGTCGATGGTTCCTGCGTTGTGGGCCTTGTCGGCGCCGGTGCCGCCGCGGCCCAAGGCAATGGCATCTGCACGAATGAGCAGGCCGGTACGGTCATCATGCTTCGTGGCGACATGGACGCCCTGCCCGTTGCCGAGGAATCCGGCGAGCCCTTTGCATCCACCAACGGCTGCATGCACGCTTGCGGTCACGATATGCACGCGACGGCGCTGCTTGGTGCGGCTCGCCTGCTCAAGGCCCGCGAGGCCGAGCTCGTCGACGTCAATGCCACCGTCAAACTGCTGTTCCAGCCGGGCGAGGAAACCTTTGAGGGTGCCCGCGCCGCCATCGCCGACGGTCTGCTGCAGAACCCGCGTCCTCAGGTCGCCTTTGCCATGCATGTCAATAGCCAGTCGCCGCTCGGCCTGGTGCTCTACGGCAGCCCGGCGCTCTCGGGCGTGTACGGTTTTCGTATCACGCTTCAGGGCAAGGGCGGCCATGGCTCGAGCCCCGAGATTTGCATCGACCCCATCACGGCCGGCGTGCATGTGCATCTGGCGCTTCAGGAGCTTATCGCTCGCGAAGTGCCGGCGGCTAAGGAGGTCGCGCTTACCGTTGGTAAGTTTGCTGGCGGCTCGGCGGCCAACGTCATCCCTGACACCTGCGTGCTCGAGGGAACGCTGCGCGGCTTTGATGTTGAGCTCATGGCTCACCTAAAGACCCGCATCGCGGAGGTCGTAAACGGCGTTGCTGCAACATATCGTACGTCGGCGACCATCGAGACGCTTTCGGATGTTCCCCCGCTCGTACTCGATGACGACATGACCCAGGCGTCGCTTGGCTACGTGGGCGTGGTGCTGCCCAAGGCCGCCTTCCTGCCGCTGTTCCACGCCATGGCGAGCGAGGACTTCGCGCTGATCTCGAGCGAGATCCCGAGTGCGTACTTTACCGTGGGCGCAGCTGTGACCGATACGGACGAGCATTTTGCCCAGCACCATCCCAAGGCACGTTTTAACGATGCCGAGCTGCCGCTCGGTGCTGCGGCCTATACCGCCGTCGCTTTGGGCTATATCGCCG
This sequence comes from uncultured Collinsella sp., assembly GCA_900540095.1. GTDB lineage: Bacteria > Actinomycetota > Coriobacteriia > Coriobacteriales > Coriobacteriaceae > Collinsella. The sequence continues at coordinate 4,794 of UQEO01000092.1, read as the reverse complement.
ACCACCGGTAGCATCCAACCTTGCCTTTCAAGCCTGCGGGCATGGCCATAAGGCCTATGCCCTTGTCTTTCAAGGCAATCTTGGGCACTACCGGCGCCCGGCGCCGGCTATTCGTTTGTTAAATAAGGAGCAGTATGCCCCAGCAGCGTAAGTTCTTCCCCGGCTGGCTCGTGGTGGCCTCCGGCTTCGTGATCATGGCCACGTGCTACACGATTTTCGTCAACTGCATGAGCCTGTTCCAGCCGCTCATCGTCAGCGACTTGGGAATATCTCTTGCGCAGTACAACATCTCCAATGCGATCTCTACCGTGGTGAGCGTTATCGGATCGCTTGTCATTGGCCATGTTGCCGATAAAGTAAGCGGTCGCGTTTTGGGCTCCCTAACCGTTATCGCTACCTCTGCCGTGCTTGTCAGCATGAGCTTTGTGGGCGAGCTGTGGCAGGTCTACGTGCTCTTTGCCGTCTCTGGCTCCTTTGCGAGCGCCTGGATCGTGTGCCTGGTGTGTTCTGTGGTCATGCTCGTATTCCTGCTGGCCTCGGAGCCCATCGCCGCCAAGCTGCGCGCGAGCGTGGCGGGGGAGTAGACGTCCGTCGCTCTTTTCTGTTCGTCCCGTTCTGTCTGTGGCCGCCTTGGAAGCCGAATGGATGCTCGTACCATCATTCGGTTTCCAAGGCGGCCACGGGCCTACGAAATGATCCGTTTTCCTCCGTCCCCAAGGGGTCGCGTGATCCGAAGGGGACGGAGGAAAACGGATCGCAAACAGCGGCGGCGCATCTGGCCGAACGAGTCCCCATACCCTCGTTCGGTCAGACGCGCCGCCGCTGTTTGTGTTTGTGCCGTATAATGACCACTACCTATGACGCGATACAAAAGAAAGGTGTTTGCCCATGCAGGCACAGAAGGCGGAGGGAACCCGCGACCTTATCGGCGCCGAGATGCGCGCCTGGCAAAAGATGCAGCAGATTGCGGCCGGCGTGTTCGAGCCGTTTGGTTTTAAACCCATCGAGACGCCCGCGATCGAGCAGGTGGACGTGTTTGTCCACGGTATCGGCCAGTCGACCGACGTCGTGCGCAAGGAAATGTTCCGCGTGTTCAGCGGTGCCAACCTGGAGCGCGTCTTTACCGAGGGCACCGACACCAAACTCAAGCCCAAGCAGCGCCTGGCACTTCGCCCCGAGGGCACGGCCGGCGTGGTGCGCGCCGTCGTCGAGAACAATCTGGTGCCCCAGGGCTCCACGCCGTTTAAGGCGTACTACGCCGAGGCCATGTTCCGCGGCGAGCGTCCCCAGAAGGGCCGCCTGCGCCAGTTCCACCAGGTGGGCATCGAGTGGCTCGGCGCTCCCGATCCGGCGGCAGACGCCGAGTGCATCATCATGCTCATGGAGTTCTACAAGCGCCTGGGCTTCGACCTTTCCAAGCTTCGTCTGCTCATCAACTCGATGGGTGACGCCCAGTGCCGTCCGGCTTACCGCGAGCAGGTCAAGCAGTTCATCCTCGATCACGCAGACGAGATGTGCGATGAGTGCCGCGAGCGCGCCGAGCTCAACCCGCTGCGTGCCTTTGACTGCAAGAACGACCACTGCCGCGAGATCATGGCCGACGCCCCGCTGATGGGCGACAACCTGTGCGACGAGTGCCGCGAGCACTACGAGCAGGTCAAGCGCTATCTGGATGCCGCCGGTATCGAGTATGTCGAGGATCCCACCTTGGTGCGCGGCCTGGACTACTACACCCGTACTGTCTTTGAGGTCGAGGCCCCTGGCGCCGGCGTCGGCTCCATCGGCGGGGGGGGGCGCCGCGGACGGCCCCCCCGATCGGCCTGCCGCTATGACGGCCTCGTCGAGCTCGAGGGCGGCAAGCCCACGGCAGGCGTCGGCTTCGCCGTCGGTTTTGAGCGCGCCCTGCTGGCCCTGCAGGCCTTTGGCAGCGATCTGGGTGCCGAGGAGGCCCCGTGCGTCTATGTCGCCAACGCCGGCAAGGAACTGCGCCAGAACGTCTTTGCCATTACGCAGGAGCTTCGCGCCGCAGGCATCGTGACCGAGGCCGACTATCAGGGCCGTTCGCTCAAAGCCCAGTTTAAGCAGGCCGATAAGGTGGGCGCCAAGCTCATCCTGGTCCTGGGCGGCGACGAGCTTGCCGCCGGCAAGGTCAAGGTGCGCGACATGCAGAGCCATGACGAGGTTCTCGTCGATCTGGCCAACGTCGTCGAGGCGGTTCGCGAGCGTCTGTAGCGCATGATTTTTGAGCTGCGGACCCGCTAACATGTCCCGCTCGCGACGAGCTATTGTTACGGGGGTGTTTCGCATTTATGCGGAATGCCCTCGTTTGCATATGCCGCCCACCGAGAAATACGACCATTTGGGGCAAAAACCCTTGCAATGCAGAAAATACTTTTGTGTGGTAAAGCGCAATCAGTGTCGAAAGTATTTCTCAAGCGCCTATAATGAATACCGCATGTTACGTGCATAGAAGGAGGAATGGGAGGAAACGTGGCTGAGAACCTAAGCAACCAGTCTGTACCCGAAGCCGCGGCGCGCGTCGCTGCCGTGGTCAACCGCCTCGTTAACCGAATCGGCTCGAATGCCGAGTCCAGGGAGCGTCTCGCCGAGATCGAGATCCCCGAGGAGCTGCGCGATAATCTGGCGCTGTTCCTGCGCCTGGAACGTCGTGTGCTTAGCGAGTATGATCCCGAGATCGCGGACCTGTTCGACAAGATTTTGACAGCCGAGATTGTGGCCAATGCTGGCAACCCCGGTAGCCGCGCTGCCGACGAGTCCGTTGACGAACAGGGCGTGCCCACTGCCGACGAGCCCACCGCCGTGGCGTTTCGCGAAGTCGTCGATCTGATTGACAGCCTGCCGCTTGATAAGCAGCAGGTCATCGTTCGCGCCTTTACGAGCTTCTTCCACTTGGCAAACCTGTCGGAGGAGAACTACCGTGTGGCGCAGCTGCGCGAGCGCGAGGCCGGCGCATCGACCGATACCGAGGTCGATCCCGCCAACGAACTCACCGTCGCCTATCACCAGTTGGTAAACGAGATGGGCGTCGAGGGTGCCAATGAGCTGCTCGGCAAGCTCGAGTTCCACCCTGTCTTTACCGCACATCCCACCGAGGCCCGTCGTAAGGCCGTCGAGGGCAAGATTCGCCGTATCTCCAACCTGCTGGAGGAGCGTCCGCGTTTGGGCGGCTCCGACCTGGTGGAGAACGAGCGCCATATGCTGCAGGAGATCGACGCCCTGGTGCGTACGAGCCCCATCGCGCTCAAGAAGCCCACGCCGGTCGAGGAAGCCGATACCATCATCGACATCTTTGATAACACGTTGTTCGACGTTATCCCCGTCATCTATCGTCGTTTTGACGACTGGGTGCTGGGCGACAAGGCCGGTACCGTGCCGCCGCTGTGCCCGGCGTTCTTCCATCCCGGCAGCTGGATCGGTTCCGACCGCGACGGTAACCCCAACGTCACCGCCAAGGTGAGCCGTGAGGTCGCCGCCAAGTACTTTACCCACATGGTGCTCAAGCTCGAGGACAAGTGCCGCCGCATCGGCCGCAACCTCACGCTCGAGGCCACCTACAGCAAGCCGTCTGCCGAGCTCATCAACCTGTGGAACCATCAGGTCGAGATGAGCACCCAGTACACGGCCCGCGCCGAGCTGATCTCTGAGCACGAGCCGCATCGCGCCGTCATGCTCGTCATGGCCGACCGTCTGAACGCCACCGTGCGCCGTATCACCGACACCATGTACCACAGCGCCGATGAGTTCCTGGAGGACTTGCGCGTCGTCCAGCGCTCGCTGGCTGCCTGCGGTGCCGTCCGTGCTGCCTACGGCCCGGTTCAGACCATCATCTGGCAGGTCGAGTCCTTCGGCTTCCACATGGTCGAGATGGAGTTCCGTCAGCACTCCGTGGTGCATGCCCGCGCCCTCAAGGATATCCACGAGAACGGTATCCATGGCGATCTGCAGCCCATGACGCGCGAGGTCATCGATACCTTCCGCGCTATCGGCTCCATCCAAAAGCGCTACGGCAAGAAGATGGCGCACCGCTACATCATCTCGTTCACCAAGAGCGCCCAGCATGTGGCCGACGTCTTTGAGCTGGCCCACCTGTCCTTCGCACACGAGGAGGATGTCCCCGAGCTCGACGTGATCCCGCTGTTCGAGCAGCTCGAGGACCTCGAGGGCTGCGTCGACGTGCTCGACCAGATGCTTACGCTGCCCGTGGTGCAGAAGCGCCTTGCCCAGACCAACCGCCGCATGGAGGTCATGCTGGGCTATTCCGACTCCTCCAAGGATGCCGGTCCTACCACGGCCATGCTCGCACTGCACTCCGCGCAGGAGCGCATCGCCAAGTGGGCCGAGAAGAACGATATCGACCTGGTGCTCATGCACGGTCGCGGCGGTGCCGTGGGCCGTGGCGGCGGCCCTGCCAACAAGGCCGTGCTGGCGCAGCCCAAGGGTTCGGTCAACTGCTTCTTTAAGCTCACCGAACAGGGCGAGGTCATCTTTGCCCGTTACGGCAACCGCACGCTTGCTCAGCGCCATGTTGAGTCCGTTGCCGCCGCAACGCTTTTGCAGTCGGCCCCGAGTGTCGAGAAGACCAACACCGAGACCACGCAGAAGTTCTGGGATATGGCCGAGAAGCTCAACACCGCAAGCCACGAGCGCTATCTGGACCTGCTGAACACCGAGGACTTTACACCGTGGTTCTCGACCGTGACGCCGCTGACCGAGGTCGGTCTGCTGCCGATCGGCTCCCCGCCCGCCCCCCGCCGGCTCGGGGGACCTTCTTGG
>UQEO01000091.1 GCA_900540095.1 uncultured Collinsella sp. | reverse complement strand
GCACCCGTGGAGCCGTGGAGCATCCCCGAGGCCGCCGAGGCGCTGCGCAGGCTCGCCGCCAGCGACGACCGCGCGGATCTGGTCATGAACGCCTACTTGATTCTGGGCCTGAGCGGCCTGCGCAAGGAGGAGGCGCTGGCGGTGCGCCCGTGCGACCTCAAGGTCACCACGACCTACGACTTCGCCACGGGCCAGCCGACCGTCTCGGAGTACATCGAGGTCTGTCGAGCGTACACGGACGAGGACGGCGTGAAGGAGACCAAGAACGCCCATTCCGTGCGCACCGTGCCGGTTTTATTGGCGGGCCGCGAGCGCCTGCACCAGATCATGGACGAGCTGCGTCCGAGCATAACCGTCGAGGGCGGCACTTCGGTTACGAACCAAGTGCGGGAGTGGAGCGGGCAGCGCATCGTGAACATGCGCGGCGACAACCTCGTGCGCGCCTGGCGGCGCATGTGTGTACGACATGACCTGCGGTATATCCCGCCCAAGGCCCTGCGCCACACGTCCGAGACCATCATGGCGGCGACCGAGGTCGACCCGCTGAGCATCATGGACCTGCACGGGCATACGGACCTGGGGACAGATTACCGCCATTACATCAAACCGGGCCTCGCGGAGCGCGAGAAGGCAGCCAGGCAGGTCGGGCGCGCCCTGCAGATCGTCGAGGGAGGCGGCGCGGACGGCGGTTTTAATGGCACCGGTCTGGGTGTCGAAACGCTCTAAATTGCATTTTCTAGGTCCACTACCTGCAAAATGCATAAAATGCCCCCTGCCGCGCATAAACGGCAGGGGGCGTAAAACACGAACGGTAACAGACGGTTATGATTTGGCTTCTCGGTAAACAAAAAAAGTCAGCGCCGAAGCGCTGACCTGCGTGTTCTTTGGTGGGCCGTCAGGGGGTCGAACCCTGGACCTTGGGATTAAGAGTCCCCTGCTCTACCAACTGAGCTAACGACCCAAAGCTAAAGTCCGTTGTGGCGGACTTTAGAGGAGATATCGTGTGGTGGGCCGTCAGGGGGTCGAACCCTGGACCTTGGGATTAAGAGTCCCCTGCTCTACCAACTGAGCTAACGACCCGATATCAACACGAAGCAAGAACTGGGGTGGGTAAAGGGACTCGAACCCTCGACCTACGGGACCACAACCCGTCGCTCTAGCCAACTGAGCTACACCCACCGTATCCTGTGCGCTTCGCGCTCGACTATTATTGCAAGGAACGCCACGCGATGCAAGCCCCAATTTTCAGAATTTTGAAAAGAGTTTTTCGAGACCATTTCAGGCAAATCCTACCGGTTCCATAGGAGTAAACTTGCCCCACTGCAAATGCTCGAAAGGACCGTCATGAAAGAACTCTCCAACCGCACGGCAAGATTTACCGATTCGGTCATCCGCCGCATGACACGCATCTCCAATAAGTACGGCGCCGTCAACCTGTCGCAGGGCTTCCCCGACTTCGATCCCCCGGCGCAGCTGCTCGATAGCCTCAGCGCCATCGCCGCCGATCCCAAGCCGCTCTATCACCAGTACTCCATAACCTGGGGCTCCCAGGCCATGCGCGAGGCACTCGCCGCCAAACAGGAGCACTTTATGGGCATGCCGGTGAACCCCAACGAGAATATCGTAGTCACCTGCGGCTCCACCGAGGCCATGATGGCCGCCATGATGACGGTCACGAACCCCGGCGATAAGGTCGTCATCTTCTCGCCGTTCTACGAGAACTACGGCGCCGACACGATCCTTTCGGGTGCCGAGCCCATCTACGTGCCGCTCAACCCGCCCACATTCGACTTTGACCGCGAGACACTCGAGGCGGCCTTCCGCGACAACGACCCCAAGGCCATCGTCCTGTGCAACCCTTCCAACCCCTGCGGCAAGGTCTTTACGCGCGAGGAGCTCACCTTTATCGCCGACCTCTGCAAACAGTACGACGCCTACTGCATCACCGACGAGGTATACGAGCACATCGTCTACGCGCCCCATGAGCACGTCTATATGGCCACGCTGCCCGGCATGTTCGAGCGAACCATCAGCTGCAGCTCGCTGTCTAAGACGTACTCCATCACCGGCTGGCGTCTGGGCTACACCATCGCCCCGGCCCAGATCACCGAGCGTATCAAGAAGGTCCACGACTTTCTCACCGTGGGTGCCGCCGCTCCCCTGCAGGAAGCCGTTGTCACCGCCCTCAACTTCGACGACAGCTATTACGATGAGGTCCTTAACCTCTATACCGCCAAACGCGACCTGTTCTGCCAGGGGCTCGATAGCATCGGTCTTGAGCATAACGTGCCACAGGGCGCCTACTACGTCATGATGGACATCTCTGAGTTTGGCTATGACAGCGACCTCGAATTCTGCGAGGACCTCGCATCCAAGGTGGGCGTGGGCGCCGTGCCCGGCTCGAGCTTCTTCCGCGAGCCCGTCAACCATCTGATTCGTTTCCACTTTGCCAAGCGGGACGAGACGCTTAACGCGGCACTGGAGAACCTCAAGTCGCTACGTGATAAAATCAAGCCGCGCGGGTAATGACGGCCCGGCAACTAAAGCAACCAAAGAAGCCCCGCACCGCCCGCCACGTTGCGAGGCTTCTTTTTATAGCGCTTTCTTAAATGGTTTAGAGCCCTATACTTTAGTCACGGAGCGACTCGTCCCAGAGAGAGGAATACTATGGCAGAACAGCAGCTTATCGGAGCGCTCGAGGCCGGCGGCACCAAGATGGTCTGCGCCACGGGCTATGCAGACGGTACGGTCCTGGAGCGTGAGCAGATCGCGACCACGACCCCGCAGGAGACCGTTGAGGCCGTCAATGCATGGTTTGCCGACAAGGGCATCGCCGCACTGGGCATCGGCGCCTTTGGCCCCACCGCAGTCAACCCCGCTTCGCCCCAATACGGCAAGATCCTGGAGACGCCCAAAACGGCATGGCGCTACTTTGACCTGCTGGGCACTATCCAAAACGAGCTCAATATCCCCTGCGGCTACGACACCGACGTCAACGTCGCCTGCCTGGGCGAGGTCACCTTTGGTTGCGCCCAGGGCCTCACTGACGTTGTGTATCTGACCATCGGCACCGGCGTGGGCGCCGGCGTGCTCTCGGGCGGTAAGCTCGTGCACGGCATGATGCATCCCGAGGCTGGCCACATCCTGGTCACGCGCGACCCGCGCGACACCATTGGCGAGCACAGCGCCTGCCCCTTCCACGACAACTGCCTCGAGGGCCTCATTGCCGGCCCCGGCGTTAAAAAGCGCTGGGATGGCAAGAGCGCCGGAGACATGGCCGATGACCTGGAGGCCATGGACCTGCTCGCCGGCTATCTGGCACAGGCACTCATGACCTACACGCTGTGCTACGCGCCGCAAAAGATCATCATCGGCGGCGGCGTGGCCGACCACACCCCCATCGTGCCGCTCGCACGCAAGAAGTGCGCAGAGATGCTCAACGGCTATATCGTCACGCCCGAGGTCAACGACATCGATAGCTACATCGTCAACAACAGCCTCGAGGGCAAGCAGGGCATCATGGGCTGCCTGGCCCTGGGCGCACAGGCGCTTCAGTAGCAGACGCACCCACAGGGCGTGGCGCGCTCGGCAAATCCAACCTACGGAACGACGCCACCACGCCCCATATAAGCCCTCAAATAAAAAAGGCCCCCTACGACCAAACAAAACAACCTAACGAGTATATGAGCGGCACGCGCCGAGGACCAAACAATACGTCCTAGGCGGCCTTTTTGGCGTACATCAGCGACTGTAAGAGATATCGGAGCACAACGCCCGTTGCCGCTCCACAGCAGTCGATCATCACATCGGTGATCATGCCGGCGCGTCCCGGCACAAAGAGCTGAATCGTCTCGTCGATCGAGGGAATCAGCAGCAGGAACACCGCCGTGGGCAGCAGCACGTCAAAGGTGCGCCGGCCCTCAAAATCAAAGGCGTGCGTTGCCAGAATGCCGAGCACCATATACTCGGTAAAATGCGCGCACTTGCGAACAACAAAGTTGGTCACCCATTCATATGGAAGTCCCACGCCGTGCAGGAAACAGCGGATAGCTTCCATGACCGTTAGGCTCAGCGAGCCCGACCCCGAGCCGGGAACCAGCGAATTGCCCCAGATCAAGAGCGCCATCAGGCAGGTCGCGACCGCCCATTTTCGATTGATCTTAACCATGCAGAAGTTATGCCTCCGCGCGGAGCGGCGCGAAGCTGGCGGTACCGCCCTCGATAACGCTCAGATAGGCACGGCCCGTACGCTTGGCGGTAGAGGACTGCAGGCGCTCGATCTCTTCCTCGAGGATCTGATTGACGCGCTCGTGACGACGATTTTCCATAATGCCGGCGGCAATAGCCTCGGCTCGCTCGATGCTCTCGCGTGAGATACGGGCGGTATCCTCGGGGAACACAGCGCTGTGACGGCCGACATAGGCGGGGGCAGCAGGCTGAGGGGCAGCGACGGGAGCGGGGGCTGCAACAGGAGCGGGCTCGTCAATCTCATCCAGAATCGCGGTGGCGGCGGCCCACATGTCCTCGTGGCCCGAGTAATCGGCCATGGGGACATCAACCTCGAGCGAGGCGTCCGAAAGGTCGCCGGTGTCGATGCGATCTTGGGCTTCAATAGATGCGGTGATGGCTGCAGGCTCATCGAGGTCATCGAGATCGATGTCCGCAGCACCGGAGATGATAGGCATGCTGGCGAGTTTTGCGTTGTCCGGCGCAGCCTCAGCCGCCTGCTGCTGGGCAGGAGCGCCCCACAAAGAGCTTTCGGCGGCACGGCGGGCAGCAACGGCCTCCTCGTCAGCGGTCATGGCTTCATCAACGTACGAATTATCGGCAGAAGCGTTCGCGTCGCCCGAGGTAGCGTTGTACGCGTAATTGGCTGCCGCGTTGGCAACGAGTGCCACGAAAGCCGCCGTGCTGCCCGCAGGGGCGGCCTGGGAGCCCGACACGGCGCGTGCCGCGGCGGCGATGTCGTCGCGATTGAAGGAGCCGGTCTGCCCGCCGTTGGTGAGCTCGTCGATGGCGACTTGATAGACGTCGCGCGAGTGTGCAGGGTCGCAGCTCACCGGCGAATCGTCGTCGAGCATACTGTCGATCATGGACCAAGCCTCGTCCTCGTCCATAGCATCTGCGGCTCGAGCGATGGTAGGGACACCATCATCGGCATGACGGCGCTGGAACGCACCGGTCAGGCCGGAAAGGAATGCCGAGGTAGACTGCTCCGCCTGAGCCTGAGAAGCAGAAGCCGCAGCGTAAGGAGTCGCATCCTGCTGCTGAGCTGGAATCGAGGCGGTCTTGAACTCGCTTTGATGCTGATTGAGATTGGCGGCACCGCCCATGGCATCGGGCTGGAACAGACGCTCTTCACGCTGCGCACGATACTCGGAGATACCCAGCGAGGCGGCATAGATACCCACGCCCGCCACCGCGCCCACGGCGAAGGGAACCGCACCCGCCACGACCGTCTCGTTCACAGACGAAAACGGCAGCGTCGCGGCATACATAACCACGGGAGCGGCAAGGCCGATCCCGCACGAAAGTCCGGCAAGGACTGCTCGTTGTGTTGCATCAGAAGAAGCCATGAGCTCTCCCCATCTTCCAGCACCCAAATCGCATCATTCAGTTGGCTGCGCGAGAGAAGATGAAGCGGGGCTATGCCCCAAAGCAACGGTATATGGTTCGTTTCATCTGCGTTTTCCGTCGCGAAGCTTAAAAGCTATTATGCGAAACCGCCCCGTCGATTGCAAGCGACGATGTCGGATTGAAACGGGAAACCTGCTGCTTGCCAGTCTTATGGTCGATAACTGGCGCCGAGTGGCGATATAAAAAGGGCCGAGGCGCAAGCCCCGACCCTTCATCGCGCCGGCAATAACGCCGCGTGCGGTTGACGACTTAGAACGTCTGCTCGTAGTCGCTATGCTTTTTGGCCGAACGCACCAGGAACTCCTGGTTGGTGTTGGTGCCCTTGAGGCCCTTGATAAACGATGCGGCCGCGCGCTCGGTATTGTTCATGCCGGCGAGGATGCGACGCAGACCAAAGACAAACGGGCGCATCTGCTCGTCGACCAGCAGGTCCTCGTTGCGCGTACCCGAGGCAACAGGGTCGATGGCCGGGAAAATGCGGCGATCGGCCAGGTCGCGGTCGAGCTTGAGCTCCATGTTGCCGGTACCCTTGAACTCCTCAAAAATGACCTCGTCCATCTTGGAACCGGTATCGATGAGTGCGGAGGCCAGGATGGTGAGCGAGCCACCGTTCTCGATATTGCGGGCTGCACCCAGAAAACGCTTGGGCGGATACAGTGCCGCCGAATCAACGCCGCCCGAAAGGATGCGGCCTGAGGCGGGCGCCGCCAAGTTGTAGGCGCGGGCAAGACGCGTGATGGAGTCGAGCACAACTACAACATCGCCGCCCAGTTCCACGATGCGCTTGGCGCGCTCGATGACGAGCTCTGCCACGCGAGTGTGGTTGTCGGCGGGCATATCGAAGGTCGACGCCACAACCTCGCCCTTGATGGAACGCTGCATATCGGTGACCTCTTCGGGGCGCTCGTCGACGAGCAGGCAGATGAGGTGCACCTCGGGGTTGTTAATCGAGATGGACTGGCAGATCTTCTTAAGAATCGTGGTCTTGCCGGCCTTGGGCGGGGACACGATCAGGCCACGCTGACCCTTGCCGATCGGCGACACGATGTCGATGGCGCGACCGGTAATGGAGTCCTTGCCGTGCTCCATGCGCAGCGGCTCGTTAGGATAGACCGGGGTGAGGTCACCGAACTTGGGGCGGTTGCGAATCTGCTCGGGGTCCAGACCGTTGACGGTCGTGATCTTGGCGAGGCCGGCGCGCTTGTCGCCGCCGCGCGAAGGACGCAGCGAGCCCTCGATGACGTCGCCCGTGCGCAGGCGCGCGGAGCGGATGAGGTAGGCGGGCACGAAGGCGTCGTCGTTGGACTTCATGTAGCCGTGGGCATGGATGATGCCTGAGCTATCCGGGCGAATCTGCAGGATGCCCTTGATGTCGCGGAAGCCCTCGGCCTTCGCGGCGGTGGTGTAGATCTCTTCGACGAGTTCGGCCTTCTTCTTGCCGGTCGTCTCAATCTCGAACTCCTTGGCCTTCTCGCGCAGCTCGGCGACCTTCATGGCCGCGAGCTCCTCGCGCGAAAGCGTGGGCTCAGTCGGAGCGGCATTGCGCTCCTTATTGCGCTGCTTGCGGTCGCGCTGACGGCTGCGGCGATCGTTGTTGCGCTCGTCCTTGCGGTCGTTGCGCTCGTCGTTGCGCTTGTGCTGACGGCGGTTGGGGCGAGCGTTCTCTTCGGTCTCGACGGGGGCGGTGCCATCGGTTGCGGAGGCGTCTTCGTTAGCCGAAGCATCATCGCTGGCCTCGGCATTGGAATCGCCCTGCGGCTCGGCCTCGGCATGCTGCTCGGCGGCCTTGGCCTTAGCGGACTTCTTGCGACCGCGCTTGGGCTTCTCGGACGCAGACTGTTCGACGTCTTGGGGCTCGGCGGCATCAGTCGATGCATCGGCGGTCGTCTCGGCGGAATCCTCGGACGCACCCTTCTTGGCAGCCTTGGCCTTGGACGTGCGCTTAGCAGCAGTACGATGGCTGCGACCAGGGCGGACGTCGGCGGGCTCGACATCAGCAGAAACGGCCTCGGACCCCGAGCTC
>UQEO01000090.1 GCA_900540095.1 uncultured Collinsella sp. | reverse complement strand
GTTCTATCCCGGTTGCAGTCGCTTCGCTCCTGCACCGCATGGTCGATACGGCGGTTTGGCGTTGGATCGGTTCTTTCTGATATATGCTGGTTGCGGCTCTTCTTTTGGGAGGGGTCGCTTTTTTGTTGTGAGGGGGATGGCCCGTGGCTGATAGAAGAATTCAATCTGAGCTGCTTTCTGCGGATTGGAATGGCGAATGGATGCGTCTGCAGGCCGCTCGGCATCGGGCTGATGATTCTTTTGAATGGGATAAGCGGGCTCGGCATTTTCGGCCGTTGGAAACTGCCCCTTATGCTCGGGATTTTATAAAACTGCTAGCGCTTGAGCCCGGCGAGTCGGTGCTCGATATGGGGTGCGGGGCTGGGTCGATTGCTATTCCGCTTGCTCAGGCTGGACATCCTGTGATTGCTGCCGACTTCTCTCCTGCCATGTTGGGCACGCTTGATGCCGGCATTGAGTATTACGGGCTCGAAGATCTTATTACGCCGCTTGAGCTTGCTTGGGATGATGATTGGGATTTGGTTGGACCGGTCGCGAAAGCGGTGGATGTTGCCTTTGCCAGTCGCTCTGTCACCACGACCAACCTAAAAGGCGCGCTTGCCAAGCTCGACCGCACGGCTCGCCGGCGTTGTGCTGTCACGATGGTCGCCAACTCCAGCCCGCGCTACGACCTGCACGTGATGAACGCCATCGGCGCCTCGGTTACCTGCAGTAATGGCTTTGTGTACGCCTTCAACATCCTCATTCAGATGGGTGCGTTGCCGCAGGTTACGTACTTTGAATCGCCTCGTCGCGATACCTTCGATAGCCTTGAGGCAGGTGTGGCAGACTTCTCCCGCATGCTTGAGCATGGCAACGAGGATAAGGTCGACCGTCTGCGCGATTACATCGCCCAGCACATGATCGAGAACCCCCATGCCGGTGAGCCGGGCTCCAAGGGCGTGCCGCAGGGGCGCTATATGCTCGATCATGTCCGCAAGGTTCGTTGGGCGTTTATTGCATGGGATCCGGTCTCTGCGCTCAGCTCATAGCCCGTTCGCAGCCCGCGCCGCCCACTCACTCGGCATCCGCATTCTTTTTGAACTGGGCAAACGCGCTCCACACCGCGCCGTTCCTGCGCTATCGTGGGACAGCTCACGTAGATTAAGGCCCCGTCGCGGGGCGCCCCATACATAGAAAGCGAGAACCCATGGCACTGACAGGAGCCCAGGTCAAGCAGCTTCGCAGCATGGCCCATCACCTCAACCCCGCTATCATCATCGGCAAGTCCGATGTCAACGAGGGCACCGTCGAGCAGACGGTCGCCTACCTGGAGAAGCACGAGCTCGTTAAGTGCTCCGTGCTCGATGGCTCCAGCCTTTCCGCCCGCGAGGCCGCCGAGGAGCTCGCCGAGCGTTGCCACGCCGATGTCGTCCAGGTTATCGGCCGCAAGTTCTCGCTGTATCGCGAGTCCTCGCGCAAGGACATCGAGAAGATCAAGCTCGTCTAAGAGCCAATGATCCGGCGAGCCAACATATAGCAAGCTTACGGGTGCCCAAGTACTTCGGGCGCCCGTTTTTTATCGCTCGACCAGCACGCGATTGAGCCGCCCCTCCACCAAGCGCTCGTATAGGTGCCGCGTCTCGGGCTCGGGCACGCCATTGACCTGCTCCCTCAGATGGTGCATATGCCCGCTGTACAGCTCGACGATATCGCGCCGTCGCCCCGCCGCACTGTAGACGCGCATGGCGCAGCGCACCATATCCTCACGCGCCGTTTCCTGCCGAAGCCCCGACTCCGCCAGCCAAATCGCCGACTGCAGATCGTTTTCTTCTAGAGCGGCATTTGCTCCCTTAATCATGCAATCGATGTACTTTGACTGCATAATGCGCCGCATGCGCAAAAAGTAGGTGGGATTACAGCCATTGGGAACATACAACGGTCCGGCATAAAGCTGCTCAATCTTAAGGCACAACTCGACCAGATGGGGCCCGCGCGCACCCGTGCGATTTCCCAAAACCTCGCGGCTTATCTGGTCAAACAGCCGTACATCGGTCTTGACGTAGTCGCCGTTGAGCCCAATGCATTCATTTTGGATGAGCACGCATGACTTGCCATCCGGCGTCGGCCCCAAAGCCGACCGCAAGCGCGATATCGTCGAGTACAGGTTGTTGCGGGCGCTATTGAACTCGGCATGGGGCCACAGCTCCATGGCCAGCGTCTCACGATCGACGAGCGCATCCATGCCCAGCGCAAGCCGCTCGGCAAGCGTCGCCGCCTTCTTGCGGCGCCACATTTTGTCCGTGATGGGAAACCCGTCGCGCTCGGCGCGAAACGCACCAAACATGCGAATCTCGATATGGTCGATGGTATCAACGGCTTTAACCTCGCCGGCCTGGAACAGGCGCTCGCCCTCCCCTTCCAAATCGTCGCGCAGCGAGTACCGCGACAGCTCGCGCACGGGAAGCTTCTTGCGTATCCTGGCCGCCGGCTCGCCCAGACAATGCATGGCAAGGCACGCAAAGAGCCGATACGATGGCTCTAGAATCCCCGCACGATTCATGGACATCCAGGCCGCAAGATCGCTGTCTCGGCCCGCACAGGCCAAATGCAGCGCCACCATCCAGGCTTCTGCGCCACCAACCTGCGTCTGGCTTATATCGAGTAGCTCCGCTTCCTCGCGCACCGAAACCATCGATGTATTTCGCAGATACGCCGCGCGCTCCAGCAGCAATGCGTTATCGCGCATGTACGCAATCGACTCCTCGGCAAGTTTAAGCACTTGGACCGCACGGAACTTTGCATTAACCGGCCGTCCCTCTGCCAGCGACTGCCAGCCTTCTAGCAACAGGCCAAACAGCTGAATCTGGTTGTCGCGCATGCGCACGGCAAAACGATCGAGCTCGTTGAACGCCGCGTCGTCGGTTACCGGCAAGCCGGAAAGGAGCCGCCGTGCCGCCAACACCATGCGCACCCAGATAGCCATCGCCTTAAGCCCACGTACGTCGAGCGCCTCCCGCACCACCGTCATCTCGTCATCGCGCTCGTCGGTTCCCGCAAACGACCCGTCAAAGAGCTCCACCAGCATGCTATCGGCCCGTATAACAATCCCCGCGATGTCGAGCTCGCAGTCGTAGGCCTTGCTCGTTTTGAGCTGCTGTAGAACGCCGCCGTCATCTCCCCGCTCGGTCAGGCACCGCTTGACCTCGATATGCGCAGACAACATATCGAGTGCGGTATGGGATGTCTCGATTTCTGGCACGGCCAGGTTCGTAGGAAGCCCAAGCCCGTTGTCCCCATAGCAAACAGCCGTCAGCGTCTGGGCCACCCTCCATGAAACAGGGTCTATGTCGCAGGCCGGCCGTTCGCCCCCGCGCTCGATGACCGATGCCATATAGCGAGCGAGCTTTGTATTGGACACGCTGACCGCTGCCAGATATACGCCAAGCGCTTCGGCAGGCGTTGGCTCTGGAGCCGGATCGTCGGCATCGATCGTGCCCAGCGCCGCTCGGCAGATATCGGCCCCGTGCCCCGTCAGAGCCAGATCGACCCCATACTGCCCAGCAAGTTCAAGGACCGCTTCACGGTCCAAAAAGGCGTCCGCCAGGCCCATCGCCGCATCGCATCGGCCCGCCTTAAGCAAAATCCGGGCCGCCCTCGGAACAAGTTCGGGGCGAACCTCGGCCACCAACTTACGCAAGCGCAAGCGTCCGTTATCCTCCGTGCCCAGACACGTAAAACTCCGCTCGGCGGGATCCAAGCCAAAGATCGGGTAGTCGCGTACAAAATAGGACTGGTCGACCATCGACAGCCTCATCCCGCAAGCCTCGAGTTCTGCGATATTGCCCTCGCCCATCAAAACCATGAGACATGCCACGCAAAACAGCGCATTATTGTCGAGCGAAGCCAGATCGGCAAGTGCCGCGCCATATACGTTGACAATCTCGTTTTCGAGCAGGCCGGCTACGTCGCCTTGGCCATACAGACCCGTCTGCAATGCCGAAACGAGCTCGGGCACGCCCTGCGTGAGCTGATAGAAGTCGAGCGATGTGCTGATCGAAAACGCCGATGCCCACGCCGAATACTCATAGGCATGCACCTTGAGCATCTGCGCATTGATCTTAACCGAATCGCCCAGCCCATGAATCAGCTGACGATTTGAAGGACGGCAGGAGATAAAGACCCCAACCCCCATAGCGCGCAGGCCGCGAATCCTGTCGATGAGGTCTTCGGTATCGTGCTGATCGAGGTTTGGCACATTATCAATCGCGATAAGGGAGTGCGGTTTGTCTTTGAGTTCTTCGGTAACCACCTCGAGCTGCATAAACACCTCGCGCCCAATGGCGCGATCGGCCTCGATAATCCGCACGGGGCCTCGCGTCGGGTCGCATTTAACCTCATGGGTGTACTGCAGCAGCACCGAGGTCTTCCCAAACCCGTCGGGCGCATAAAGAACCACGATGCAGGCCTTTCGGCCCTTGGCGATAAGCTCATTCATCAAGCGTTCGCGTCGCACCATATAGCCTCCGCCCAGCGGCATCAGCTCGAGGTCGTCTATACCGCTCAAATCGTTTACCATGCCCGCTCCTCAACTCGACCGTATGGACACTGTAGCCGCAAGACCATACAAGCCGCGCTATGAATAGAGCGACCTTGTGTTTTAGGTTGTCTTTTGGTACGAAAGCGGCAAGTTTTTGTACAGCGAGGGCCGATTGTTATTAATCCCCCGACTAATCGGTCTTTAAGCAGGTAAATGAGCTTGTCAGCTTGTCCCATCCAAGCGGCAGTGTAACGCAGATGAACAAGGTTCAGCCATGTCATTCAACTCGCCTAGCACCCGCTACCGTCTACGACCTTTTAGTGGCATTTTTGCATAGAATCTGATAAGGAATGAATCAAGCTGTTGGGCATCCGGCATTCGTCAAGCTAGCGGCAAGTTTTTGGTCAAATGGGCAAAAAGGGATAGCAAAAAGGCCCCCGCAAAGCGGAGGCCTTAGGCAAGGCTATGTCGAGCTGCAGGATTCGCGCTACTCGCAGAGCGAAAGGGCGGCCTCGTCGGCAACGACAACGCAGTTGGTGTGCAGCTGCAGGATCGAAGCCGGGCACTCGGGCGTAACCGGACCATAGCACATGTCATGCACGGCCTGAGCCTTGGCCTCGCCGTTGGCGACGACCAGGATCATGCGGGCATACATGATGGTCTGGGTACCCATGGTGTAGGCCTGACGAGGAACATCGTCGATGCTGTCGAACAGGCGGCTGTTGGCCTGAATAGTGCTCTCGGTGAGGTCGACGCAGTGCGTACCCTTGGAGAAGTGGTCATCGGGCTCGTTGAAGCCGATGTGGCCGTTGTTGCCGATGCCGAGCAGCTGCAGATCCGGGTAACCGGCGTCGGCGACGATCTTGTCGTACTCAGAGCAGGCAGCGGCGGCGTCGGGGTTGGAACCGTCGGGCACATGCGTGTTGTTCAGGTCGATGTTGATGTGATCGAAGAAGTTCTCACGCATGAAGTAGTGATAGCTCTGGGGATCGTCGTGCGAAAGGCCGCGATACTCGTCCAGGTTATAGGTGCTGACCTCGGCAAAGTCGACGTCGCCCTTCTCGTACCAAGCAGCGAGCTGCTTGTAGGCACCGATCGGGGTGGAGCCGGTGGCAAGGCCCAGTACACAGTCGGGCTTGAGGATAACCTGGGCCGAGATGATATTGGCGGCCTTGCGGCTCATATCCTCGTAGTCTTTAGCTTTAATGATCTTCATTACGCGTCCTTTCTCGTACAAGAGAGGCAAGGCTCCCTTACAAGCACTTGCCCGCGGCCCGCGTCGGCCGCAACCAACGTGTGCGGCCACCAGGGCGAGGTCGCGTAATGTATGTGTCTCGTGTCTAGCCGCGTCGAGGCCCCTGCCCGTCCACGGTGACCCGAAGCTGTTTAGCCTCGGACGTTTCCCATCTTGCCACGGAGGGCGTCCTCTTTCAAGGGCGCCCTCCGTAAACGTGTTTGAATTGTAGGCTAATGGCCACGTGCACTTGCTAGCGCTCGCGAGCAACGATGAGTTGGTCCATCTCTTCGACATGCACGCCAACGGAGCCCTTGATGCTCGAGAACTCAACGGAGTTGCACACCAAGATGGGAACCGTCACATCGTAGCCCTCGGCAGCAATTGCCTCGCGATCGAACTCAATGAGTACATCGCCCTTATGGACGATGTCACCCACTTGCGCATGTACGGTAAAGTGCTTGCCCTCGAGCTGAACAGTGTCCAAACCAACGTGGATGAGCACGTCCAAGCCATCGACCGTGTTAAGCGCAACGGCGTGTCCCGTGGGAAAAATGGCCTCGACCTTGGCGTCAGCCGGTGCAATCACACGCGTTCCGGTGGGCTGAATCGCCACGCCCTGGCCCAAAAGGCCGGTGGCAAACGTCTGATCGTTTACCTCGGAAAGCGGAATGACGTCGCCCGAGATGGGAGCATCCAGCGTAAGGACTCGACCACGCATACCAAAAGACCTTAGGACTTTAGTGAACATGCTCCCCCTCGGACATACCAATCAATCAAAATAACCTTAACAGTTTACCACTTGGCAACGGTTTTTGACCATTAGGGAAGTTCGCGCTTGACAACCTCGACGATGTCGTCAACAACGCGCTGGGTCAGCTCGTGCGTCTCAGCCTCGGCCATCACACGGACCAGCGGCTCGGTACCGCTCGGGCGCACCAGAATGCGGCCGCGGCCGTCAAGCTCCTTCTCGGCAGCAGCGACGGCATCCCAGATGGGCTGGCAATCGTCCAGGCCGGCCTTGTTGTCGGAATGCACGTTGACGAGCACCTGCGGGTACTTCTTCATGATGCCGGAAAGATCGGTGAGGGTACGACCGGTGCGCTTGAGCACGGCCAGCAGCTGCAGAGCCGTCACCAGGCCGTCGCCGGTGGTGTTGTGCTCCAGGAAGATGATGTGGCCGGACTGTTCGCCGCCGATGACGGCGCCGTCCGCGAGCATGCGCTCCAGAACGTAGCGGTCGCCCACGGCGGTCTGGACCATCTCGAAGCCCTGCTCCTTCATAGCGATGGAGAAGCCCAGGTTGCACATGACGGTCGAAACGATCTCGGAGTTAGCGAGCTTGCCGCGAGCGGCGAGGTCAGAACCGCAGATAGCCAGGATGTAGTCACCGTCGATCTCATTGCCCTCGCTGTCCACGAACAGTACGCGGTCGGCGTCGCCGTCGTGGGCCAGACCGATGTCAGCATGGGTGCGCAGCACGAGCTCACGCAGGGGCTCGAGGTGCGTAGAGCCGCACTCAACGTTAATGTCAGTGCCGCAGTAATCGGTGTTGATAGCGTGCACCGTGGCACCCAGGCGCTGCAGCGCGGCGGGCGTAGTCTGGCAGGAAGCACCGTGACCGCAGTCGACGGCAACGACCAGGCCGTCGAGCCTCAGGCCATCAAGCGTATCGATGGCGTGGTCGACGTATGCCTTGCGGGCGTCCTTCATCTTGATGATGTGGCCCACGCCGGCGCCAGTCGGCAGCGTGTCGGCAGCCATGGCTTCCTCGGACATGACCCAGGCGCTGATCTCTTCCTCGACAGCATCAGGAAGCTTCATACCCTTGCGGCTAAAGAACTTGATGCCGTTGAACTCCGGCGGATTATGCGAAGCAGAGATGACGATGCCGCCGTCGAGCTCGTTCTGAACGGTGAGCAGTGCCACGGCAGGCGTGGGGATAACGCCGCAGCAATGCGGGCGGCCGCCCTCGGCCATAATGCCGGCGGTCAGAGCGCTCTCGAGCATGGTGCCCGAAAGGCGCGTGTCACGGCCGATGCAGATGTCCGGACCAAGAAACTTGGTCGCCGCGCGGCCCAGGCGAAACGCGAGGTCGCACGAAAGATCGGCGTTGGCGACACCACGGACGCCGTCGGTACCGAAGATGTTCTGGGGCATAGGATCGCTCCTTCCCTAGCAGGCGATATGCAACCGCCCGCCCTAGTCGAAAAAGAAAAGCGGGACCCGCCGAGGAATCGGCAGGGGCCCCCCGTTCCATGTCGGTCAGTTC
>UQEO01000089.1 GCA_900540095.1 uncultured Collinsella sp. | reverse complement strand
CCAGCCAGCGGAAAGCCCTGCGGCAGCGCCCTGCCGAGTGAGGGCACGGGCCGTATTCCCGATGCCGAGTGGAAAGAGTCTTACTTTACCGACGCATCTGCCGAGGACCGCAAGTGGAATGCCGGCGATATGACCAACATTGCCATCGGCCAGGGCGACATCCTGGTGACGCCCCTGCAGATGGCGTGCGCCTATATGGGTCTTGCCAACGGCGGCAAACAGTACGTGCCTCACGTGTTTTTGTCAGCCGTGTCGCGCGATGGCGACGGCGATGCCTATAAATACAACGGCAAGGGCAAGAAGAAGCGCCTGGAGGCCAAGATCAACAGCGATTCGGATTTGGCTCTTGTTCGCAACGGCATGCACGACGTGATTTACTCCGCGTCGACTTCGACCGCCGCGCACTTTAACTCTCTGACCCCTACGGTCTACGGCAAGTCCGGCACGGGCGAGAAGAGCGGCGAGGACGATTACGCGTGGTTTTGCGCCTACGCGCCGGCCGATGACCCTAAGTACGTGATTGCCACTATCTTGGAACAGGGCGGTGGCGGCTCCGATACCGCGTTGCACGTCGTGCGCGATGTCCTCGGTGCGATTTATGACGAGCCCGACACGTCGACGGCCACGGGCGATTCCTCGGTTCGATAGGAGGTTGCGATGGACTTTTCGCCGGCGGACCTTTTCCGCTCAACTAAGACCGGCTCCCGCAGCAGCCTGGACCGCGTCAACAAGCAGATTTCCGCATCGCGCGGAACGTTTCGCCAGAAGGTACACATCGGTGTGCTGCTGGCTACCGTCGCGCTCGTTGCCTATGGTGCCATCATCATTTGGTCGGCCTCGCAGTTTAAGGCCGATGCCTCGTTCTCGCGACACCTGCTGGGTATCGGTATTGGCGCGGTGCTGGCGGTGCTCGTCTGGCGCACCGACCTGCGTGGCATTTCCAATTTCTCGACGGCGTTGCTCGTCATTGACCTTATTGTGATCTTCTCGCCCAAGATTCCGGGCCTGTCCTATACGGGCGGTCTGGGCATGACGGGTTGGATCAAGATTCCCGGTATCGGCCTGACCTTCCAGCCCGTTGAGCTCGCCAAGCTCATCACTATCTTCTTTATGGCCACGCTTGGCTCGCAGTACAACGGCCGCATCGATACCGTTCGCGACTACATTAAGCTCTGCGGCATGCTGTCCATTCCGTTTTTGGCCGTCGTCGCCATGGGCGACCTGGGCTCGGGCCTGGTCGTGCTGGTGTCGGGTGCCATCGTCATCTGCATGAGCGGTGCGCGCCGCGAATGGGTGCTGTCGACCTTGGCCCTGCTGGTCGGCTTGATTGCGCTCATCTTGGCGCTCGACTCGGTCTTTGATTCGCTCCTTGGCCACGATGTGCTTATCAAGCAGTATCAGATGAACCGTCTGACCGTCTTCATCGACCCCGACAAAGCCGATTCGGATGATGCCTACAACCTGCAGCAGTCGCTCATTGCCGTCGGCTCGGGTGGCTTCTTTGGTAAGGGCCTGGGCCACGCGACGCAGTCGGCCGGCGGCTTTCTACCCGAGTTCCACACCGACTTCGTCTTCGCCTTCCTGTCCGAGACGTTCGGCTTCTGCGGCTCCTTTTTGCTTCTGTGCCTCTACGTGCTGCTGATCTTCTCGACGATCCGCGTTGCCTTTAAGTGCGAGTCACTGTTCTTGCGCCTAGCGTGCGTGGGTATCGTCGGCATGTGGGCGTTCCAGACCTTCGAGAACATCGGCATGTGCATTGGCATGATGCCGATTACCGGTATTCCGCTGCCGTTTATTAGTTTTGGTTCGTCGTCGATGATGATTCAGTTGCTGACGGTGGGTATCGTACAATCCATATGGCGGCATCGTTCGGGCGCCGCGTAACCGCTGGAGGGGTTTGCCATGAAGATTCCCGTAGATAAGTTGACCAGCGCTTTTAAGATGGGCGCGTCTGTTAAGAAGGATTCCGATACACCGGTTCGTGTCTCGGTTTACCTTGATTCGACTGCGTCTCGCTTTTTGGTCGAGACGGTGCGCGATGCCTTTGTGCCGCAGACGACTTCGGGCATTGTGCGTGTTGATCGCCTGGGGGAGGACCGTATCGTTCCCAAGGCCGATACCGACGTGGTGCTGGTTCTCTCGTGCGGATCCGACCGCCTGGAGAGTGCTGTGCAGGAGCTCGTGATTGCCGGCGCGCCCGTGTGCGTGCTTGCCGAGTCCGCCGTCGAGGTGCCGTTCGTTGAGGAATCTACGCCCATGCTCGGCGTGGTGGCGGCAACCGATAAGACCTATCTGCTCGAGACGCTTGCCCGCTGGATTCTCGATCGCACGGACAAGGAGACGGCTTTTGCCGCCAACTTTGCCTTTATGCGCATCGCGGCGGCAAATCGCATCATTACCTCGTGCGCGCTTACCAACATGGCGACGGGCGCCCTGGTGTTTTTGCCGGGTGCCGACTATCCCGTGATGGCGCTGGCGCAGGTGGGCATGCTCTTTGAGCTGGCGGCCATCTTTGGGCGTGGCATAAAGCCCGAGCGCGGCTATGAGGTCGCGGGCGTGCTCGCCGGCGGTCTGGTGATTCGCGCCGTCACCCGCGCATTGGTGAAGCAGACGCCGCACATCGGCTTTGTCGTCAAGGCGTTAACCGCAGCTGCCGGCACCTATGGCATGGGTCGCGCGCTCGTGTCGCTCTACGAGCGCGATGTGGACTACAGCCGCGCCAATGAGGTTGTCAACGCCACGTTTTCGCGCGTTCGCGACCTGGTGACCACGGTCTCCGGTGCCACCCGTCCTATGGCGTCCTACCAAGACGCATCCGATCTCGCTGCTTAGGGGTTTTCTGTTGCGCGTTGCATACCAAGACTGTTTTCATCTGATCGAGCCGCTGCTCGCCAAGGTCGAAAAGCCGAGTCGTTATATCGACCACGAGTGGGGCACGCTCTCAAAGGCCGATGCCGACTATCACTGCTGCATGATCTATCCGGACGTGTATGAGGTCGGTCTGCCCAACCAGGGCATCGCTATTCTCTACAACATCCTTAATCAGGCCGAGGGCATTTCCTGCGAGCGCGGCTACGTGCCGTGGCCCGATATGGGCGATGCCATGCGCGAAGCGGGGATTCCGCTGCTGTCGCTCGAGGGCGCAGCGCCCGTGGCCTCGTTCGACATCGTCGGCATGCATGTGCCGCACGAGATGGCTGTGACGAACTTCCTCGAAGCGCTCGATCTCGCCGGCATTCCGCTGTTGGCTGCCGACCGTACTGAGGACGACCCCATCATCGTCGCCGGTGGTCCCTCGGTGTATAACCCCGAGCCGTACGCGGCATTCTTCGATGCCATCCTCATTGGCGAGGGCGAGGAGTCGCTGCTCGAGATCTGCCAGCTGCATCGCCGCTTGCGCGACGAGGGCGTCTCGCGCGCTCAGATTGTCGAGCAGCTCGCGACGGTCGCCGGTACCTATGTGCCGTCCCTGTATGAGGTGCGCTATGACGAGCCATGCTCGCCGCATGGCTACACCGTGCCGCGCGAGGGCAAGGACGTCCCGCCGGTAGTCTACAAGCGCGTCGTCGAGGACTTTGGCGCAACCAATCCGCTTTCTCAGTCGTGCGTGCCGTATGCGCAGCTCGTCCACGATCGCCTGTCTATCGAGATCCTGCGTGGCTGCGCCCGCGGCTGCCGTTTTTGCCAGGCCGGCATGACATATCGTCCGGTACGCGAGCGCTCGGCCGACCAAATCGTGTCATCGGTGATCCAGGGCTTGGAAA
This sequence comes from uncultured Collinsella sp., assembly GCA_900540095.1. Taxonomy (GTDB): domain Bacteria; phylum Actinomycetota; class Coriobacteriia; order Coriobacteriales; family Coriobacteriaceae; genus Collinsella. The sequence goes on along the minus strand of UQEO01000089.1, from coordinate 4,262 downwards.
AGACTGGCTATGACGAGGTGTCGCTTACCTCGCTTTCGACGACCGACCACTCCTGCATCCGCGATGTGCTCGGTAGGCTCAACCGTCGCCTGGAGGACACGGGCATTCGCGTGTCCATTCCGTCGCAGCGCTTGGACTCGTTTGGCGTTGATATGGCCGAGTCGGTCGCCGGCGAAAAGAAGGGCGGCCTGACGTTCGCGCCCGAGGCGGGCAGCCAGCGTATGCGCGACATCATCAACAAGAACGTGACCGAGGAGGACTTGGATCGCGCGGCCAAGGCAGCCTTCGAGGCCGGCTGGAACCGTATGAAGCTTTATTTCATGATGGGCCTTCCCGGCGAGCGCGATGAGGACATCGTGGCTATCGCCAACCTGGCCGATCATGTGCTGGAGCTCGGCCGCTCCGTGGTGCCCAAGGCGCGCCGCGGGTCTATCTCGGTGTCTATCTCTGTTTCGGTCTTTATCCCCAAGGCGGCAACACCTTTCCAGTGGTGCCCGCAGCTCGATTACGACGACGTCAAGCGCCGCCAGAAGCTGCTCATCACGAGCGTGCGCAACCGTGCCGTTCGCGTGCACTACCACGATGCGGAGACCTCGCTTATCGAGGCTGCGCTCTCTCGTGCCGGTCGCGATATGACGCCGGTCATCATCGATGCCTGGCGTGTGGGCTCGCGCTTCGACGCCTGGGTGGAGCACTTCTCGCTCGACAACTGGAAGGAGGCCGCTGCCAAAAACGACATCGACCTCAACGAGCTGGTGCACCTGCCCTACGAGCTGGACTGGCGCCTGCCCTGGGAGCACGTGAGCCCCGGCTGCTCGCGCGGCTTCCTCGAGCGCGAATACCGCCGTTCGCTCGAGGGCGTCACGACGCCCGATTGCACCCGCACGTCGTGCACCGGCTGCGGAATCTGTCCCACGCTCCACGCCAAGAACGTATTGATGGGTGATCGCGCATGAGTGAGCGCTTGACCGACAATCCCACGCTCTTTAGGCTGCGCGTTCGCTACGGCAAGCGTGATCGCCTTAAGTATTTGGGCCATCTGGAACTAATCCATACCATTGAGCGCATCGTGCGCCGTGCGGGCCTGCCCTATGCCGTGACGCAGGGTTTCTCGCCGCATATGCGCGTGGGCTTTTCGTCGGCGCTGCCCGTGGGCACGTCGTCGACCTGCGAGTGGTATGACCTGTTTATGACCGAGTTCGTCGCGCTTGACGAGGCCTTTGAGCGCCTGGCCGCGGCGTCCCCGGCAGATTTGGCACCCATCGAGGCCGCCTACATCGACGTGCGCACGCCGGCGCTGACGGCTCAACTTACGCGTCTGTCGTACCGCATCGACTTGCACCTGGACCCCGAGGCCCCCGTGAGCGCCGACGAGGTGCGTGCTGCGATCGACGCGCTGCGCGCGGGTCATGGCATTGACTATGCGCGCGGCAAAAAGAGCAAGCGTCTTGATCTGGACCATACGCTCGTTGGCTATGAGCTCGCGGCGGGGGAGCGTGAGGACCATCTGGTGCTCATGCTCGACACCCATGCCGACAACGAGGGCTCCATGCGTCCGGAGATTTTGCTTTCTGCTGCTGATGTTTTGTTGCAGGGCTTGACCCCGGGCGTCGATGCACCTATTGTTTCCACCGGTATGCAAGACCTCGTGACCATCTGCTCCTACGATGTCGAGCGTCAGAATCAAGCATGCGAGGACGACGAGGGCCGACTCGTCAGCCCCATACCTGTGCGAACTTGTGGATTTGCTCCACATACTCGTTGACGGGGGTATTATCGCCTGCTACTATATTCGGCTGTTGCACTAACTGATGCATGAAGGGCAAGTAAACATGTACGCAATCGTTAACACGGGCGGCAAGCAGTACAAGGTCGCCACCGACGATGTCATCACCGTCGAGAAGATCGAGGGCAATGAGGGCGACAAGGTCACCCTGCCGGTCATCTTCCTCAACGATGGTAAGAAGATCGTCACCGATCCCGACAAGCTGGCCAAGGCCAAGGTTACCGCTCAGATCGTTGAGCAGTTCAAGGGCGAGAAGCAGCTGGTCTTCAAGTTCCACAAGCGTAAGCGCTATCGTCGTCTGAAGGGTCACCGTCAGCAGCTCACCAAGCTGAAGATCGTGAAGGTCCAGGCTACGTCCCGCGCCAAGAAGGCTGTCAAGGCAGAGGCCGAGGCTGTTGCCGAGGCTCCCGTCGCCGAGTAGATTACACTCGTAACGAAAGAGTAGGTATACACAATGGCACACAAAAAAGGACTCGGTTCCTCCCGTAATGGCCGTGACTCCCGCGGTCAGCGCCTTGGCACGAAGCGCTTCGCCGGCCAGACGGTAACCACGGGCACGATTCTCGTCCGTCAGCACGGCACGCACATCCACCCGGGTGAGAACGTTGGCCGTGGTAAGGACGACACGCTGTTCGCGCTGGTCGACGGTACCGTTGAGTTCCACAAGGGTATCAAGCACAGGGTCAGCGTACGCCCGCTCGCGAACGCGTAATTCACCCTTCATAGAGCACATATGTGGGAGGCACTTGAGTTTTAGGATTCAAGGGTCTCCCTCTTTTTTGTAGGAGGCGATTCTGTTGTCACAGTTCACCGATATCAGCCGCATTAACGTGTGCGGCGGCGACGGCGGAGCCGGATGCATGTCGTTTAGGCGCGAGGCATTTGTCCCCAAGGGCGGCCCCGATGGCGGCGACGGCGGTCGTGGCGGCAATGTCGTCATCCAGGCCGATGCTCAGCTGTCTTCGCTGATCGATTACCGCTTTAAGCATCACTTTCGCGCCGAGCGCGGCACGCACGGGCAGGGTGCCCGTCGTAACGGCAAGAGCGGCGAGGACCTGATTCTCAAGGTCCCTATGGGTACCGTGGTGCGCGAGCTCGACCCCGAGACGCAGACCCCGATGTTCGAGATTGCCGATCTGGTGCATGATGGCGAGCGCGTTGTCGTGGCCCCTGGTGGCGCCGGTGGTCTCGGCAATACGCACTTTGTGACGTCGGTGCGCCGCGCGCCCGCGTTTGCCCAGCTGGGCGAGCCGGCCGAGGAGCACTGGATTGAGCTCGAGATGAAGCTCATGGCCGATGCCGCGCTCGTGGGCTTCCCCTCGGTGGGTAAGTCATCTCTCATCGCGCGCATGAGTGCCGCCCGCCCCAAGATCGCCGACTACCCGTTTACCACGCTCGTGCCGAATCTCGGCATGGTGCGTGTCGGCGAATATTCTTACGTCGTTGCCGACGTTCCCGGTTTGATCGAGGGCGCGAGCGAGGGCAAGGGCCTGGGTCACCAGTTCCTGCGCCACATTGAGCGTACGGCTCTGATCATGCATGTCGTCGACATGACGGGTGGTTTTGAGGATCGCGATCCGGTCGAGGATTATCGCATCATCAACCGCGAGCTCGAGCAGTATGGCGCCGAGCTTTCGGAGCGTCCGCAGATCGTTGTTGCCAACAAGTGCGACGCGCCTGGCACGGCCGATAAGATTGCCGACCTCAAGCGCGCAGCGCTCGACGATGGACATATGTTCTTTGCCGTGTCTGCCGTGACGGGCGCCGGCCTCAACACGCTGATGCTTGCCGTGGGCGAGCAGGTGGCTAAGCTGCGCGCCGAGTTGGCTGTCTCCGATGAACCGGTCGATCTGCGCGACGATGAATGGGAGCGCCGCCGCCTGCAGCGCGAGAAGCGTTTCCGCATTGTCCAGGAAGAGCCCGGTGCCTTCCGCGTGGTCGGTCGTGCCATCGAGCGCATGGTCATCCAGACCGACTGGGAAAACGAGGAAGCCGTCATTTACCTGCAGCATAAGTTTGCGCGTATGGGTGTTGACGACGCGCTCGAGAAGGCCGGTTGCCGTGCGGGCGACGAGGTCCGCATTTGCCAGCGCGCCTTTGACTTTGAGGGCGCCGAGGACTTCTCGGAGTACGAAGAGCTCGAGGATGCTGGCGAGGACGTTGCCGTCGAGGCCATTGACGTGGCCGATGCTGCGGATGAGGGCGTCGAGGTTGTTGATGCGGCGGATGCCGCGGACGATACCGAGACACCGGAGGGCGAGTAAGCCATGTCGCTGCGCGGTGGAATCGGTTTGCCCGAGCTTCCTCTAGAGGACGGGCAGGAGTTTAGGCTCGGTATTATGGGTGGCACCTTTGATCCCATCCATTACGGGCACCTGGTGACCGCCGAGCAGGCGCGCGAGTCGCTCGACTTGGACGCTGTGCTCTTTATGCCGGCGGGCTCTCCTGCCTTTAAGCTTGACAAGCAGCCCGGTCG
>UQEO01000088.1 GCA_900540095.1 uncultured Collinsella sp. | reverse complement strand
CTTCGATACACTCGGGAACGCCGTCGGTTGCCTTGGCGACCAAGCGCGTGCTTTTACCCAGACGGTCGACGCAGCAGTGATGTGCCGAGTTGGTCTGGATCAGCCTGTGCCCGCCAACCGCGCGCTCCAGCAGCGAGCCCGGCACGACCTCGACGGGGTGCACGGGATCGTTGAGCACGTGGGTATGGCGCCACTGCGTGCGGCCCTCGCGCGCACCCAGGCTCGGCACGTCCATGCACAGGGTGCCGCCGGTGGCGACATTGAGCAGCTGCGTGCCTCGGCAGGTGGTAAAGAGCGGCTTCTTGGCGCGAAGCACCTCGCCGACCAGCTTAAACTCAAAGCTATCGCGAATCTCGCAGCAGAGGGTGGGATCGTAGGGTCGATCATCGCCCCAACGTTTGGGATTGACGTCGGGGCCGCCGGGGATGGCGATGCCGTCGGCGATATCAACGTAATGACGGATGACCTCAATGTCCTCGGTGATGGACATCTGCAGCGGCAGGCCGCCAGCGGCAAGGATGGCATCGACAAAGACACTTGCGATTTCCTCGTTGGGGGAGAGCATCTCGGTTAAAAACGGCTCTGCCTCTTCCCAGCGCGGCGCGACGAGGATGAGTGGGCGGTCGGCGGGGGCGACGTCGACATGCGGGGTATAGGACGAGGAAGTACGTGTTCCGATCATAGGTGTTGCTTTCGAATCCGGGTGGACATGGCACAGGGGTGCGCGGGGCAAACGCTGGTGATGAATTTGCCCCGCGCGGCAATTGGGTTAGTGGCCCTTAATGGAGTTGAGGAAGTCCTGGGCGCGCTTGGTCTGGGGGTGGTCGAAGAACTCGTCGGGCGTGCCGGTTTCCACGATCTGGCCGTCGGCCATAAACACGACGCGGTCGGCCACGCGGCGGGCGAAGTTCATCTCGTGCGTGACGACGATCATCGTCATGCCCTGCTGGGCCAGGCGGACCATGGCCTCGAGCACCTCGTTGATCATCTCGGGGTCAAGGGCGCTCGTGGGCTCGTCAAAAAGCATGGCCTTGGGCTGCATGGCGAGTGAACGGGCGATGGCCACGCGCTGTTGCTGGCCGCCCGAGAGCTGTGCGGGTACCTTATCGGCCTGCTCGGCCACGCCCACGCGGCTCAGCAGGTCCATGGCGCGCTCACGTGCCTCCTCCTTGGACACGCCCAACACGTCGACCGGTCCCAGCATGACGTTCTGCAGCACCGTCATATGTGCAAACAGGTTGAACTGCTGAAACACCATGCCCAGCTCGGCGCGCATGCGGGCAAGATCCTTGCCTTCCTGCGGCAGGGGCTCGCCCTCGATGAGGATCTCGCCCGAGTCGATGGTTTCCAGGCGGTTGATGGTGCGGCACATGGTCGACTTGCCCGAACCCGAGGGCCCGATCACAACGACGACCTCGCCGCGATCGACCGAGAGATTGATGTCGTTGAGGACGTGTAGATCGCCGTAGTGCTTCTCGACGTGTCTGAGCTCGATCAGCGGCTGATTGTCGGTGGAAGAGGTGCTCTGTGCCATGGTGCTCGGCTCCTTATGACTCGAAATGGTAAGGCGTTAGCGGATGATGGTCGCGCCGGTCTTGTGCGAAACGTAGACAGCGGCCTTGTTAATCGCGACGTTGATGAGGATGTAGATGACCGCGATTACCAGGTAGACCGACACGAGGGCGTCGTAGTTGGTAATGAGCACGCGGGCATTTTGCATGAGGTCGGGGTAGCTCACCACGTAGGCGACAGTGGTGTCTTTGACTACGACCACAAGCTGCGAAATCAACGACGGAATGATAAACCGAATGGCCTGCGGCAACACGATTTTAAAGGTGATTTTAGCTTTGGAGAGACCGAGCGCCTGGGCCGCCTCGACCTGGCCGCGCGGCACGGCGTTGACGCCGGCACGGAAGATCTCGGCAAGTACGCCAGCTGCGGCGAGCGCGACGGGAAGCGTGAGCATCCAAAACGACGGCAGCGCGATCTTGTACTGGGGCAGCACCAAAAAGAAGAAGTAGATAAACAGCAGGCTCGGCACGCCGCGGAAGAAATCGGTGAGAACGCGGCAGACCAGCTGCAGCGGCTTAATGTCGCTCGTGCGGCCGAGCATAAGGGCTAAGCCCAGTACCAGCGCGATGGCGCCAGCGGTGAGTGCGACTTTAACGGTGCCCTCAAAGCCGGCAAGCAGGAACTTCCAGGTGGTGAGGTGCGTAAAGAAATACCAATAGTGGACCGAAAGCTGGCCGGTCACATAAAAGCGCTGCAGTACCAGGACGGCGAGCGCGGCGACGGCAACAAGCGAGATGGCGGTGCCGATGCGAATCTTGGCGCGCATCTTGGGGCCGGGAGCCTCGTAGAGCGCATCGCGCATGGTGAGCGCAGGGGAGGAATGCTTGCTCATCGGAGGATCCTCACCTTCTTATCGATATAGTTGCCAATGTGGCTTACCACAAAGGCCGTGCCCAGGTAGCCGAGCGCCGAGATAAAGAACGCAGCGACGCCGCCGAGCGAGCGCGTGTTGATGTAGCTCACCACGCCGGTGAGCTCCTGCGGTTTAAGCGGCACCTGGCTGCCGAGCGCGGTGGTGAGCATGACGGCGATAAAGAGGTTGGTCATGGGCAATACACTTGAGCGCAGTGCCTGCGGAATCACGATCTTGGCGAGGATGCGATTAAAGCTCATGCCGAGCGAACGTGCGGCTTCGACCTGACCGACGCCGACGGTGTTGATGCCGCTCATAAAGTTTTCGGAGCCAAAGGCCGAGCCCAAAAGGACCGTGGCGACGATAACGCAGGCGCGGTAGGGCAGAACGACCTTGAGCGGCGGCAGCGCATAGACGACGATAATGAGCAGCGCGATGCCGGGGATGTTACGGAAGACCTGGACGTACAGGTCGCCAAAGACGCGCAGCGGCTTGAGCGGCGACACGCGCATCACGGTGACGGCGACGGCCAACACCATGGCGATGGCAAACGACTCAAGCGTCATACCCCAGGTTGCGAGCAGCGCGTCGATATAGTTCTGGCCATAGAGCGACCAGAGCTCGGAGAGACTCATGCGGACCTCCCGCCGATAAGGAAAGGGGCTCCCGTGTGTACGGAAACCCCGACAACTCAGTGAGGAAACAGTTTACCGCAATAAAGCGGATCGTGCGTTTCCATATGGTTTCGTTGCGGCCGTTACCAGGCTCGCTGACTAGGCGCCGATCTCGGGCAGCTCGGGAACATTGGTGTCGCCCGTACGGTCGCCGATGCAGATCTGCCACAGCTCAGTCCAGGTGCCATCGTCCTCAATCTTCTTAAGGAAGTCGTTGACAAAGGCGACGCCGTCGGAATCGAGCGGCAGACCGATGCCGTAGGGTTCCTTGCTGCCGAAGGGCTTGCCGGCGATCTTGTACTTGCCGGCCTCGCGGACCAGGGCGCTCTGCTGCATGTTGTTATCGATGACGTAGGCGTCAACGCGGCCCTGCTGGAGTGCCTGGCGGGCCTCCTCGTCGGTCTTGAACTCCTGCTGGCTGGCCTTGGGAGCGAACTCCTCCAGGATGGCGGGGCCGTTGGAGCCGGACTGGACAGCGACGTTCTTGTCGGCCAAGTCGTCGACGCTCTTGATGTCGTCGTTATCGGCGAGCACCAGGATGGCCTGCTGCGTGTAGTAGTAGGGGCCGGCAAAGGAGACAAGCTTCTTGCGTTCGTCAGTGATGGTGTAGGTGGCAAAGACAGCGTCGACCTGGCCGTTCTGCAGGACGGACTCGCGCGTGTCCGAGGTAACCTGGGTGATCTCGACCTTGTTCTCGCCCAGGATGTAGTTGGACAAGAGCTGTGCGATACCGGCGTCGAAGCCGCGGGTCTGACCGTCTTTCTCGTTGAGGAGGGAGAAAAGCGTAGAGGTCTGAACGCCGCCGATCTTAAAGACGCCGGCGTCCTTGACGGCCGTGGCCCAGGTGCTGGCGGCGATGGCGTCGTCATCGGCCTTGGGGCCGTTGTCGACGAGCTTGTCGAATGCCTTAGCGTCGAGCGTGGTGGAAACTTCGGTATCCTCGGAGCTCTTGGAAGAGCCGGCGGCGGAACCCTTGTCGGCTTCGGCGCTGGTGTCGGAGCAGCCGGCAAGACCAAGGCCGGCGACGGTTGCGAAGGTAGCGGCGACAAAGCCGCGGCGGTCGAGAACGACCTGCTGGGAGAGGTTCTTGCTCATAGTAGAACACCTTTCTCAATAAAATCCCTAGCGGTTGAGTAGAGTTATACCCTATCGCGCTCAAATGGGTCAACACGAAATAACTCAGAAACATACTTGCCTTATGGGTTATTCTACCTACCAAAAAGGGACAGGCACCTTTGTGGTGGTTCTTGCAGATGTGGTGGCATGCCTTACTGTTTTGTCTCGATCTGTAACATCTGCGGCCGTTTTTGCCGAGTAACTGTTACAGATTGAGATTTTCTCTTCAGGGGGATTCGAATGTCTCGATCTGTAACATCTGGACGGACAAAAGGTCTCTATCTGTTACAGATTGAGACAAAGGTCAGGGATTAAGACGTTTTGTCTCGATCTGTAACAGTTAGACGGGAATTCGGGCCCTAGATGTTACAGATTGAGATAATCGCGTCGCGAAAATAAAAACCTCCGCGGGGGTGCTTCCCTTGCGGAGGTTTCCTTACTCGTTGAGTAGCCTTACGGCTTCGGCGGCCATGTTCTCGACCGTCATGCCGTTCTGCGCGAGCAGTTCGTTGGGGTCGTAGCGGTCGGGGAAGCCCTTGGCGATGCCGAAGGTGCGGGTGCGCAGCGGCGTGCAGGCCAAATAACATGCCACGCGTTCGCCCCAGCCACCGTCCAAGATGCCGTCCTCGAGGGTGACGACAACGCGATGCTCGGCGGCAAGGCTGTCGAGGAACTCACGGTCAAGCTCGGTTGCATAGCGCGGGTTGACGAGCGTGGTCCCGATGCCGTACTCGGCAGCCAGGCGGTTTGCCACGCGCTCGCCCAGCTCAAAGAAATCGCCAAGCGCGAGCACGGCAACGTCGCGACCCTGGCGCACCACGTTGTAGCGAACGGCGCCGTAATCGGCGTCCTCGGCGGGCGCCAGATCGGGACGGCTTACCAAGCCAATGCCCGGTACGCGGATCGCCGCGGGATGCTCGCGGTGGTCGAGCGACCAGCTCAGCATGGACAGATATTCCTCCATGCAGGCCGGCGCTAGGTAGCGCATGTTGGGAAGTCCACCCAGCATGGAAATATCAAAGAACGAAAGGTGCGTTTCGGACGTGGTGCCAAAGATTGACGCACCAAACACCAAAATGGTTGCCGGGGCGTCGTTGAGGCACAGGTCGTGCCACAGTTCGTCGTAGGCGCGCTGCAAAAACGTCCCGTACACACCAAAGACTGGCTTGGCGCCCGAGCGCGCAAGCGCGGTGGCAAAGGTCACGGCGTGTTCCTCGGCAATGCCCACATCGACGAACTGTTTGCCGGCGGCAGCGCGAAGCTCGGGTGTAAAGCCCATGATGTAGGGCGTGGCGGCCGTGATGCCCACGACCTGCGGATCGTGCTCGATGGCGGCGCTGAGCGCCTCGCCCGTAATGTCGGCATAGGTGCGCGGCGCAGGCTCGCTCGGATGGCCCGGGCAGAGCTTGCGCCCGGTCGCCATGTCAAACGGGCCCACGTGGTGCCAGCGCTCGGGGTCGTTCTGGGCTGGTTCAAAGCCCTTGCCCTTGGCGGTGGAGACGTGCAGCACGATGGGGTGATCGATATCGCGCAGTTCCTGCAGCGCGTCGACGAGGGCTAACACATCGTTACCGGCGTCCAGATAGCGGTAGTCGAGTCCCATCGCGCGGAAAACGTTGCGCTCACAGGTGCCGTTGCTGGCGCGCAGCTCGGCCAGATTGCGATACAGGCCACCGTGGTTTTCGGCGATGGACTGGTCGTTATCGTTGACGATGATGATCAGGTTGCTGTCGAGTTCGGCGGCATTGTTGAAGCCCTCAAACGCCAAGCCGCCCGAAAGCGAGCCGTCGCCAATGATGGTGATGACGTTGTAGCTGTCGCCCGCCAGATCGCGGGCGTGTGCCAAGCCGCAGCCCAGGCTCACCGATGTGGAGGTGTGGCCCATGGCGAACAGGTCGTGCTCGGACTCGTCGGGATTGGCAAAGCCAGAAGCCTCGCCAAAACGTTCCGGATCGATATAGGTATACGCGCGCCCGGTCAGCGCCTTGTGGGCGTAGGTCTGGTGCGAAACGTCAAAGACAATCTTGTCGATAGGGGAGTTAAACACGCGATGAAGCGCAACCGTAAGCTCAACGACGCCCAGGTTGGGGGCAACGTGTCCGCCGACAGCGGCGGAGCTTTCGAGGATGGCGTGGCGAATCTCGCCGCAGAGCAGCGGAAGCTCGGCGCGGTCGAGAGCCTTGACGTCCTCGGGCGTTGTCGTTTGCGTAAGCAGCATCGTTGTGGGTTACTCCATGCGAATCGAGCGCCGGCGCTCCCTCGGCCGACACAATTGCACAAGACAGTCTCGCACATTTTGGCGTTTGATATGTGACGGCGGCGCGGTAATTCGACAACTGGTGGGGCAAAACGTTTTGTCCGATGCCATACTAGTAAATTCGATGATGATTTTTTCAATACGTGCAGGCCGTGGCTTGCCGCCGTGAGCCGCTGGAAGGAGGCAGCATGTCCGATGCCGTTCGTGCCGAGAAAATCGCGCACGAGGTCGACGATGCCGCCCGCCAGCTCGCCCAGACGGGCCGCTTGGACCTGACGCGCGAGTTTATCCAGCATGGCGATGTGACGGTGTATGCACATGTGACTTCGGTAGCGCGCGCGAGCCTGTCCTTTGCCGAGCACTTGGGCCGTGCTGGCATTTCGGTCGACCGCGCTTCGTTGTTGCGCGGGGCCCTGCTGCACGATTACTTTCTCTATGACTGGCACGATTCCGACCCAAGCCATCGGCTGCATGGCTTTCGCCACCCGTTTTTTGCTCTGGCGCGCGCGGAGGAAGATTTTGAGCTGACGTCGCGCGAACGGAATATTATCGTGCGGCATATGTTTCCGCTGGTGCCGGTGCCGCCGACGTGTCGTGAGGCTTGGATTGTGTGCCTGGCGGATAAATGGTGTGCTCTGCGCGAGACGGTCGCCGGCCGCCTGCCGCGCAAAGACGACGCGAACGATTTGAGCGAGGGCTCGAGCGACGGCTCGAGCAAAGATTCGAGTGAAAAGAGGAGAGGGTAGACGGTGGGGACCGCGATCGACATGGCATTTGACGGCGCGACGCTTGCCGCCTGTCCGCTTTCGGCACTGGTGCTCTCGTTCGCCTTCTACGGGTTTTGCGGCTGGGCATGGGAATCGACGGTCTGCGCCATGCTCAACCACGGACGCTTTGCCAACAGCGGCTTTTTGCTGGGACCGTGTTGCCCCATCTATGGCGCGGGCGGCATTGCCTGCTGGCTGCTGTTGCGCGGAATTCCTGACGCGTCGAGCCAGTTTGTCGCTGCAGCGCTCGTATGCAGCGTGATTGAGTACAGCGTAGGCGTGCTGTTGGAAAAAACAACGGGCGCTCGCTTTTGGGATTACTCGCACCTGCCGTTTAACTTGCACGGACGCATCTGCCTGTACTGGGCATGCGCGTTTGGCCTGGGTGCGCTGTGCATTTGCCGTTTAGTGGAGCCGGCATTGCTGGGGCTGCTTGGTCATCTGCCGGTGCTGATTGTGCGGCTGTCCGCCTTTATCGTCGCGGTCGCGATGATGGTCGACGCGTTGTGCTCGCTGGCGAGCTGGCGGCGTCTGTCCGATCAGCTGGAGCGCGTCCGGGCCGACCTTGCCGACCGCATCAATGAGTCGCTTGCCGATGCCTCGGACTCAATGCTCGAACGTATTCCCGATTCTACGATTGACTCGGTGGCACAGACGCACATCCGTAGCCGTGCCGTTAACGCGTGGCTGGCCGAGCTGGGTGACGCCGCGCTCGATGCCCTGCGCGAGAAGGCTTCGATGCCGACGTTTATCGCGGATGGTGCTCGCGGCCTGGCGCTTGCCGCCCGCCGCGGGGCCGGGGCGCGGCAACG
>UQEO01000087.1 GCA_900540095.1 uncultured Collinsella sp. | reverse complement strand
CCTCGGGACGACGGGATAGAACAGGAGCGCATATGGCAGGCAAGCCGCAAACACTAGCTACGACCTCTGCATTCGAGATCTTGGGGCCCGTCATGGTCGGCCCCAGCTCATCGCACACCGCCGGCGCCCTGCGCTGCGCTCAAGTTGCTGCCAGCCTGCTGGAAGGCCGCATCACCAAAGTCACCTTTGGTCTGTGGAACTCCTTCGCCCACACCTACCGCGGCCACGGCACCGACCGCGCGCTCGTCGCAGGCATCCTGGGCCTCGACACCGACGACGAGAACATCAAGCAGGCCTTCGACCTCGCACGCGAGCAGGGCCTCGAATATCACTTTGACATCAAGGGCGACGACGCCTCCATCCACCCCAACACCGTCGACATCGACATGGTCGACGACACGGGCGCCACGGCACAGGTTCGCGGCGAGAGCCTGGGCGGTGGCAAAATGCGCATCAGCCGCATTAACGGCGTCGGCGTCGACATCTCGGGTATGTATTCCACGCTCTTCGTGGCGCACAAGGACGTTCCCGGCGTGCTCGCCGCGCTCACCAACCTGCTCGCCTACGCCCACGTGAACATCGCCTTCTGCCGCACCTACCGCACCGAAGTGGGCGGCCAGGCCTACTCCGTATTTGAGACCGACGGCACGCCCGACGACACCGTCGTCCCCATGCTGCGCAAGCTCGACAATGTCGATTACGCAACGTTTATCGAGCTCCCCGGTTCTGCCTCGTCGCTCTCCCCCGGCGTCTCGGCCAAGGAAATCTTCGACGACGGCGAGCAGCTGCTCGATGCGTGCGAGGAACTGGGGCTCAGCATCGGCGCCGTCATGGCCGTGCGCGAGGCGCGTCTGACCGGCGAGGCCCACGCCGTCGCCGCCATGCGCCGCGTGCTCGACGTCATGCGCGAGGAGACCACGGCCCCCCTCGCCAATCCGCAGCGCTCGCTCGGTGGGCTAATCGGCGGCGAGGCCAAACTCGTCGATGCCACCACCCGAACGCAGCCGCAACGATTTGAGTGCAAGCCTGATGGGCGTCGTCCAGACCGACGCCGTGGCCCGCGCGATGGCCGTGCTCGAGCGCTCCGCCACGATGGGTGTGATCGTCGCAGCTCCGACGGCAGGATCCGCGGGTGTTGTGCCCGGCTGCGTGCTGGCGCTCGCCGATCACCTTCAGCTCGACGACGAGCAAGTCATGGACGCGCTCTACTGCGCAGCCGCCATCGGCCTCAACCTCACCACAAGCGCCTGCGTTGCCGGCGCCGAGGGCGGCTGCCAAGCCGAGGTCGGAAGCGCCGCCGCCATGGCAGCCGCCGCGCTGGTGCAGATGCTCGGCGGCACGCCCGAGCAGGCGCTTGACGCCAGTTCCATCGCGCTGAGTAACCTACTGGGCCTCGTTTGTGACCCCGTCGGTGGCCTCGTGGAGGTGCCCTGCCAAAACCGCAACGCCATCGGCGTGGCAGCGGCCTTTAGCTCGGCACAACTCGCCCTCGCAGGCATTAAGAGCCTGGTGCCGTTTGACCAGATGGCACATGTCATGCTCTCGGTGGGTCACGCGTTGCCGGCCACGCTGCGCGAGACGGCAAAGGGCGGCATCGCGCAGGCTCCGGCCGCACTTTCGGCCTGTGCAAAATGCGGTGTGTGCGGATAGCGGCAAAGAACGACTCAAAGGTGGGACAAATGTCCCACCTCTTTTGAATGCCACCGTTTCCGTACCACAAACAGCAGGGCAATCGCTATAATGCAAGCCCAGTAAAAACACGATGAACCGCAAGGCGAAAATCGAAGGATATGCATACGATGTCGCAAAACGATCGAACTCAACTGATTCCCGATCCGCAGCAGCCGAGCAGGCACACCGGCAGCGTTCAGTCGCCGCGTCCTATCGCGCCGAGCCACGGTCAGCAGCGTAGTGAAGCAAACGCTTCCCAACACCCGAACCAACAGCGACAGCAGCGTCAACAACGTCAGCAGCGCCGGGCAAACGGCAATGCGCCCAAGCAGCCCCCCACGCACGCTCGAGGCGATCGCGGCCCCGCGCGCAAACCCGCCGAGAACAATAAGTCGGGCAAAAAGACGACGCTCTTTGTCGTCCTGGGCCTAATCGTCATTGTCTATATCGTAGGCGTCGTAGCGTTTTCGCAGGTAGCCTACCCCAACACCACCATCGCCGGCGTCGACGTCTCGTTCTCCAACGCTTCGTCTGCCGCCACCAAGGTCAATTCGGCATGGAAGCACTATAAGCTCGCCGTGACAGGCGATGACTTTAGCTGGACCTATCAGCCCGAGTCCGATGAGCCCATCGTCGACGGCGAAGCTGCCGCAAAAGAAATCATCAGCCACAACGAAGCCTTTATATGGCCGGTCCGTCTTGTGGAATCCTTAAGCGGCAAAACCAAAACAACCGCTACCTCCAACGAAGTCGATCTTGATCAAGACGTCGACCTGTCCATGCTTTCCGACACCTTTGACCAAAAGAAGTTTGAGAAGGATCTGGGCGCCGCCATCGACGAGTTTAACGAGGGGCGTTCGGGCACGTTCGAGGCCAATAGCTCCTATGACGAGCAAGCGGGCAAGTTTACCGTCGAGAAGGCGCGCTCCAACGAAAAACTCAACCGCGAGCATGTCATCAAGTATGCCGAGCTCGAGCTTGCCTCACTGGCCGAGTCCGTAGATCTTTCCATGCTCGGCAACGATGCCTATGAGCCACTCAATGGAACGCTGACAGATGATCAGATTCAGGCCGCATGCGATGCCGCCAACAACTTCCTGGGCGTCAACGTGACCCTCAAGCTCAACGGCGAGGATGCCGGCAAGGTTGATGGCAGCTCCGTGTTGCAGTGGATCAGCTTTGCCGATCCCGCCAACCCCACGCTCGATACTTCGCAGATCAGTAGCTGGGCAGCCGAGCTCGCCAACGGCTTTAATACCGTGGGGTCCACTCGCTGGTGGACGCGCGCCGATGGCAAGCAGTGCGCCGTCGAAGGCGGCGACTTTGGTTGGTCCATCGACAGCAGCTCGCTCGCCAAGCAGGTCGAGGACGCCATTAACAACAAGCAGGCCGGCGAGATCGAGATCAAGTACTCCCAGAAGGCCGACACCTTTACCGCAAAGGGAGAGCCCGACTGGAAGGCGTATATCGACGTCGACCTGTCCGAGCAGCACGCGCGCTACTATGACGAGAGCGGAAATATCGTTTGGGAGGCCAACTTTATCTCGGGCAAGCCGGGCGAGGACGCCACGCCCGAGGGCGTCTGGCAGATCAACAGCAACGACGGCGGCAGTACCCTGATCGGAGCCAAGGACCCCGAGACCGGTAAGCCCAAATACGAAAGCCCGGTGAGCTACTGGATGCCGTTCGAGGGCAATATGATCGGCTTCCACGATGCCACCTGGCAAAACGACAAGAGCTTCGATAACGCCGAGTCGTACAAGTGGTGCGGCAGCCACGGTTGCATCAACCTGCGCCTGGCAGACGCCAAGGCACTTCACGACTGCATCAAAGTCGGCCTGTGCGTGGTTGTCCACTCGTAGTGCAACGCGCGCATTCCTACAACGTGGAACCGCTGCGACCAATCTAACAGTTCCGAAAGAAACCGTCCTATGCGCCCGCTCCAACCGGTGGGCGCATATAATTATCGAGGTTCTTTCTATAAAGGAGACGCTATGCCGAATGTCCCCACCATTACCCCGGGCCCGGATGATACCGAGCACACGCCCGAAGGTGCCACCGAAACGATTCCTCTGATTACAAACGTGCATGCCGATAAGCAGAACGGACGCGCGAACGATGCGGCCGAGATTTCCGATGAAGAGGCATACGCCAAGCTCAAGGCAAAACGTGCCGAACGTCGGCGCAAAAAGCTGATTCGACGCGGTATTGCCGCCGGCGTCGTGGGTGCCATCGCGCTCATTGCCATTGTCGCAACCCTGGTTATCAATGCGCAGCCACAGGGCGCTAGCGAGCCTGTGACCGACATGGTGACCGAGGGCACGTTTACCACAACGGTCGAGGCGAAAGGCCAGCTCAAACCCATTTCGTCCTCAGTGGTCTCCCCTTCTGTCGACGGCACGGTTGATTCGATCAACGTACAGGCAGGCCAATCCGTCAACGAGGGCGACGTGCTTATGACCATTAAAAACGACGAGCTCGATCGCAACGTTGCCGAGGCGCAGCGTGCAGTTGCAGCCGCTCAAGAAGACCTCGCCAACGCGCAGAAAGCCGCAGCCGCCGCGCAGGCTACCCCAACGACGGACGTCGATGGAGCTTCCGCAGCGGCTGGCGTCTCCGCCGCATCGGCGGACACGAACGCCGTATCGGCCGCGCAGCGTAGCCTCGCATCGGCCCAGGCAAACCTCGATCAGGCGAACGCCAAGGCAGCCAACCGTACGGTCACGGCCCCAAGCTCGGGCAGCATCGTGGAGCTCAACGCCAAGGTAGGCGCCACGGTAACAGGCGGCATGATCATGGGCGAAAGCGATACGAGCGGCGGCAAGCAGTGCATGCAGATCGCCGACCTATCCAAGATGAAGGTGACCGTGCAGGTGGGCGAAAAGGACATCGCCAAGATCGCCGTTGGGCAGAACGCCAACGTCACGTATCCCGCGTTTCCAGATATCGTGAGCCAGGGAACGGTCACGGCCATCGCCTCGGTGGCAAACTCCGACTCCAACTATGGCAGCAGCAGCGTAACCTTTAACGTCGATATCCTCATCGAGGCGCCCGACGCGCGCCTGAAGCCGGGCATGACGGCCGAGGTCTCGGTGGTGACCGAGCAGCTCGACGATGTGGTGATGGTGCCGACGATGGCGCTCATGACCGAAGACGGCGAACACTATTATGTCAACGTGGCAACCGATGACGAGGGCAAGCAGACCCGCCGCGTGAAGGTGACCGTCGTGACGCAAAACGACAACGAAGCCGTAGTCGGCAAGACACAGGTCAAGCGCGACGACCAGGGCAACGAGATTAACCCCAACGTGCCGGTTACCAAGCTGCGCGATGGCGACACCCTCGTCATGGACACCGGAGCGGACGCAACGGCTGACGGCGGCTACAGCACGGATTCGGGCAGCATGTCTGCCGACGAGGGTATGTAATGCGCCCCGTCATCGACATTCGCAACGTACATCGCATCTTTGAGAGCGAGGCGGGTTGCGCCCACATCTTACACAACGTGAGCCTGGCAGTAGATCCCGGCGAGTTCGTCGCCATTACCGGCCCCTCGGGCTCGGGCAAGTCAACGCTCATGAACATCCTGGGCTGTCTGGACAAACCGACGGCGGGCGACTACTACCTGCAAGGGCTCAACGTGGCCGAGCTTGACGATGAAGAGCTCACCGAAGTTCGCGCCCTGAGCATTGGCTTTGTCTTTCAGAGCTTCAACCTGCTGCCGCGCCTGTCGGTTATCGAAAACGTCATGCTGCCGCTGACCTACACCAATGTGCCCCGTAGCCAGCGCGAAATGCGCGCCGTGCACGCGCTGCAGGCTGTCACGCTGCCCGTCGACCACTGGGACCACCGCATATCCGAGCTCTCGGGCGGCCAGATGCAGCGTGTCGCCATCGCGCGCGCCCTCGTTAATGACCCGCCCATCATTTTGGCTGACGAACCGACGGGAAACCTGGACTCCGCCACTGGAGCGCTTGTGATGGAGACCTTCCATAAGCTCCAGGAGCGCGGCAAAACCATCGTGCTTATCACGCACGACCCCGGCATTGCCGCCGAAGCCGACCGCGCCGTGACCATCCGCGACGGCCGCATCCACGACGGCGCGTATATTCCACATGCACCGAAGACCCTGCGCAGCGCCGTAGATAGCCTGCCCACGATTTCCGCCTCCATCAACCGGCCGAAAGGAGAGGTGGCATGAGCGCCCGCGATCTCATCCAGGAAGCCCTTCACTCGCTCGAGGCCAACAAGGGGCGCAGCCTGCTCACCATCTTGGGCATTGTCATCGGCATCGCCTCAGTTATCGCCATGACTTCACTCATCGGCGGCATCCAAAACAGCCTGGTCAACAGCCTAGGCCTCAATGCAGCTCGTATGGTTCAGATCTATTCGTCGCAAGAACTCACCGAAGCTGACGTTCAGAAGCTTCAAAAACTAGTGCCGCAGATAGAGCAGATCGGAATTGTCGACAGCGCGTACACCGAGTACAAGACCGGCGATAAAAGCTATACCGTCATGGCGCAGGGCGTCGATAGCGACATGCTCGACGCCGTGGGGGCCAGCAAGCTCGTTGCGGGGCGCACCTATTCCCAGGCCGAGTCCCAATCAGGCTCGCGCGTGGCGCTCATCAGCCGCAACGGCGCCGATCAGCTTTACGGCAACGAACAGGATGCGCTGGGGAAAACCATCAAGGTGTCCAACGGCGAGGTGCAGATTGTAGGCGTGATTGATGGTGGCAGCGACTCCATGGGCTCGCTCACGCTGTATATGTCACGCGAAACCATCTCCGGACTGTTTGGCGACGAGAATCCTTCATTCCCCAGCGTGACGGCACTCGCCGCCGAGGGCACGGACATGGATGAGCTCTGCAAAACCATCGAGTCCAAGGTGCGCGCGATGAAGGGCATCGCGGAGGATGATGAGTACGACAGTGTATCGGCGACCTCCATGAAAAGCGCTATCGATGCACTCAACTCCTTTATGGGCGCATTCTCGCTCATCATGGGTGCTGTCGCCAGCATCTCGCTGCTTGTCGGCGGTATCGGCATTATGAATATGATGCTCACCAACGTGACTGAGCGCATCCGCGAGATCGGCATCCGCCGCGCTCTGGGCGCAAGTCGTCGCGATATCACCGCCCAGTTTTTGGCCGAGTCCTCGGCGCTGTGCGTCACCGGCGGACTGCTAGGTGTCCTGATTGGATATCTGCTGGCATGGGGCCTCACGTTCTTTGCCGCAAGCTCGGGCATCATGAGCGAGTTTGGAGCTACCGGGACGATCACGCCAAGCTTCTCCATTACGACAGTGTTGAGCGCGTTTGCCGTATCGGTCGGCATCGGCGTAATCTTTGGCTTCTATCCCGCTCGCCGCGCAGCAAAGCTCGACCCGGTGGAATGCCTACGCTACCAGTAAGCCACCACCAACAAGTTGCGGTGAATTAGGGACTGAATATGCTATCTAGCAGCAAAAACAGACACTATTTCACCGCAACTTATTGAAGGGCTGCTTGCGCCAGTTCCGGGCGTCGTCCTTGAGCTATTGGCGGATGACGGTCTTGTACGCCTCGAGCTTGCTCGAGGCGCTCCTCCTCGCGGGCGGGAGGGCACGCAGGCGCGGCGAGCGCCTAGCGCGCGAACTCCCGTAAGAGCGCGTCTTCCACTTCCCGAAGCGAAAGGGCCCCGTCTCCCTCGGCGGGACGGGTGACCACGATGCAGTGCGCTCCCGCGTCGCGCGCGGCGGCGATCTTCTCGGCCGTGCCGCCTACGGTTCCCGAGTCCTTGGTCACAAGCCACTGGGCGCCCACCTGCCGAAGCATCGCCTCGTTGAGCTCGCGGGTGAAGGGCCCCTGCATGCCGATGACGTGCGACGGCGAAAACCCCGCGTCGATGCACTTCGTTATAGCACCGGGCAGCGGGAGCACACGCACGAAGAAGCGCTCCGCGAAATCGGCGACACGCGTGTAGGGAGCAAGCTCCTTGCTCCCCGTCGTGAGAAGCGCGCGACCCGGGTTCTCGGAGAGAAAGCGCGCCGCGCAGGCGATCGACGCGACCGGCACGACGCCTTTGGGCAGCGCCTCGGCCGGGCGCGCAAGGCGCAGGCATCGTGCACCCACGGCGAGCGAAGCGGCCCGGATGTTGCCGCTTGCGAGCGTAGCGAAGGGGTGCGTGGCATCGACGACGATGCGCGCGCCGGAAAGCTCGCGCTCCATGTCGGCCTCGTCGAGCCTGCCCGCATGCACCTCGATGCCCGGAAGCTCGCCCAAAAGCTCGCCTCCGTACTCGGTTGCCGCGTAGGCACGGGCGGGGATGCCCGCCCCGCTCGCCCATTCACACAGAAGGCGGCCCTCGGTGGTGCCGGCGAAGATGCGCAGTGCCGGCGCGAATGCGGGCGCCGTCACTTCGGGCCGCCTGGGCGCGTGATCTGGTAGAGCAGCGCGTTCATAATGGCGG
>UQEO01000086.1 GCA_900540095.1 uncultured Collinsella sp. | reverse complement strand
GAGAGTCGCGGGGGGGCGGCCCCGCGGGGGCCGGGGCCCCCCGTCCGCAGACGCTGGCGGCGCTGCGCCTGACGGGCTGCAAGAACACAAGCCGGGCGCGCAAGATCGGCGACGAAGAAGTTGAGGCCCTCGACTGGGGCATGACCTTTAACGTGGGTCGCGAGGTTCCCGATGACGTGGCATATCTGGGCATTCGCGCAAGCTACTTCCATGTGGACAACCGTGCCGAGCGGGGTCGCAACAGCTATGACCTGCACGTGGCCCGCGTGAGCGATTCACGTTTTGAGCGCCTGGTGCTGCTGGACGTGCCGCGCGCCGACGCGCCCACGCGTCTGCAGTGGAAGGTCAACAAAGTGGGCATGCCTGTCGACGAGCTACCGCAAACAGGCGAGACGCTGCGCATGCATTTTGATGCCAGCAGGATCCATTTGGTTTGTCGATAGCGCCGGGTAATGCCGTCGGGGATATAAGCCGCGGCGGCTTTGTCTCGCCGTTCGCCGAATGGGGAATGACAAACTCTTATCAACACAGATAATTATTTATTAAACGACGGCACACGACGCTGTCGTACGAATGTCAACGGTGTTCGCATGGTCGACGACCGTTGATATAGTTGACCTTAACTTGTAAAGGAGGGTGCGCACATGCCGCAGACGACATACATTCGCCGCGTTGCCGCGCGTGCCCTATATATGGCTCGGAGTCGCATATGAGCAGGTATGTTCACGGCTCCGGGAGAGACGACGCACAACTAAATAATCAGCTGCAAAGCAGGTTCCCCAAAATTCCGGGTTTAGGCGCGGCTGGGTTTTCGCCACCCACCGTGCAGCAATACCGTAGCTATTCATTTTTGGTTCGAGAGGGGAACCGTCATGGCTGAAGAATTCGATTTCCATCCGATGTGGGAGAGCCTCGGCATGAATCTTGCCGACCACGACATGCTGCTGGGCGCCGTGGGCCAGATGTACGGCGATATGTTCCTGACGCAGAACAATCGCCCCAAGTCCACGTCCTATCTGGACTTTGTCGCCACCAACATCCACAGCGGCCGTATTAAGGAGATGCTCGACAAGAAGGAGGCCGGCGAGGCCACCAAGATCGTCGGTTCGTTCTGCGTCTACGTGCCCGAGGAAATCGTACTTGCCTGCGATGGCATCCCCGTGGGCCTGTGCTCGGGTGCCGACTGGGCAACCGACAAAGTCGAGGAGCACTTGCCGCGCAACACTTGCCCGCTCATCAAGAGCTTTGCCGGCTTTAAGTTGGGCGAGGTCTGCCCCTACATCGAGTCGAGCGACTTGGTAGTCGGCGAGAACACCTGCGATGGCAAGAAGAAGGCCTACGAGTTCTTTGGCACGCAAAAGAACATGTACGTCATGGATATCCCCAACGTGCACGACGAGTCGACGCTCGTGACCTGGAAGGCCGAGGTCAAGAAGCTCGCCGCCAAGATCGAGGAAGAGTGTGACGTCAAGATTACGCCTGAGCGTCTGAAGACCGCCATCCGCGCCGTCAATGAGAAGCGTCGCGCCCTGCAGCGCCTCGCTGCCACGCGCGCTGCCGACCCGGCGCCTATCAGCGGTCTCGATAGCCTGCTGACCGTGCAGGCAGCCTTTATTGACGACACGCCGCGTCTGACCGGAGCCATTAACGATATGGCGGCTGAGTGCGAGCAGCGTGTTGAGACCGGCGAGGGCGTGGCGCCCAAGGGGACCAAGCGCATCCTGTACACCGGCACGCCCATGGCCGTGCCCAACTGGAAGCTGTTCAACCTCATCGAGAAGGCCGGCGGCGTTGTGGTAGGCGAGGAGTCCTGCACGGGCTCGCGCTACTACAAGGACCTGGTCGACGAGTCCGGCGAGACGGTCGACGAGATGCTCGACGCCATCGCCGAGCGCTACTTTAAGATCAACTGCGCTGTCTTTACGCCCAACGACCAGCGTATGAAGGACATTGTCCAGATGGCCAAGGACCTGCATGCCGACGGTATCGTCGACGTGGCCCTGCAGTTCTGCACGCTCTACGAGATGGAGTCGTTTGCCGTGGAGAAGGCCGCCGAGGAGGCCGGCATTCCGTTTATGCACATCACGACCGACTACGCCGGCGAGGATGCAGGCCAGCTACAAACCAGGATTGAGGCTTTCTTGGAAACCATTTAGGGCCATCCGTCCCGGCGGCTTTCCCGGACACCCGATCTTGCCGTTCAAACCGTCGCTTGCGTGTCAAAATACGCGGCGCTCCTCTTTCACGGCAACCTCGGGCACCTGGGAAAGCCGTTTCCTTGGTTGGCTAAAAGGTTTGTTAAGGAGTTATATGTCGGAAAATATTGAGCAGCCGTTGCCGTCCACGTTTGAGGAGTTCAACGAACAGCGCAAGGCGGCGTTTATTCGCGTCAAGGATTATAAGCAGGCGGGTAATCGCCTGGTCGGCTATTTGTGCAGCTATACGCCGCTCGAGATTATCGATGCCGCGGGGGCTGCGAGCGTGGCCTTGTGCGGCGCGTCCGACGAGGTGATTCCCGAGGCCGAGAAGGTGCTGCCGGCAAACCTCTGCCCGCTCATCAAGTCGACGTACGGTTTTGCCTCTTCGCAAAAGTGCCCGTTTACGTACTTTAGCGACATGATCATCGGCGAGACCACCTGCGACGGCAAGAAGAAGATGTACGAGCTACTCAACGAGCTCAAGCGCACGCACATTCTTCATCTTCCGCAGGGTCGCGATCGTGCCTACGAGCGTGAAAGCTGGTACGAGGAGTGCCGCCTGCTCAAGGAGGAGCTCGAGAACTTCTACGGTATTACGATTACTGATGACGACCTGCGCGCCGCCGTCCGTCGTCGCAATCGCCTGCGTGCGGCGCAGCTCGATATGTTCGCGCTGCAGGCCAACCAGCCTGCGGCCATGAGTGGCGTCGACCTGATGAGCACTATGTTTGCCGGTACGTTCAGCTTTGATATCGAGGCCTATACGCAGCAGCTGGAGCAAAAGGTCGCCAAGCTGCGCGAGGCCTACGATGCGGGCGAGCGCCCGGTTGCAGCGGATGCCAAGCGCATTCTGATCACCGGTTGCCCGGTGGGCGGCGTGATCAACAAGATCGGCCGTACTATCGTGTCCAACGGCGGTGTGGTCGTGTGTATGGACGACTGCTCGGGCGAGCGCACGGCGGCCATGATGATCGACCCGGAGGCTCCCGATATCCTGCGCGCCATCGCCGACCGCTACCTGGACATCAACTGCTCGGTCATGACGCCCAACGACGGTCGTATGGAAAATACGCTGGCCATGTGCGAGAAGTATCACGTTGATGGCGTGGTCGAAAACGTGCTCCAGGCCTGCCACACCTTTAACGTGGAGAGTGCTCGCATGCAGGAGGCTGTCGAGAGCGCGGGTATTCCGTATATGAAGATCGAGACCGACTACAGCAACGGCGACATGGGTCAGATCGAGACTCGCATCGCCGCCTTCATCGAAACCCTCTAGCTTTCTCAGGCACCGGATCTTGCCCCTCAAACCGTCGCTTGCGTACCCAAAGTACGCTGCGCTCCTCTTTCGGGGCAATCTCCGGCACCTGAGAAACCTAGAGCTAAGGCGCCTGAACGCGCCGCTACCTTTGATGTTTAGATTGGGAGAGAGCCATGATAGGGATCGGGATCGATATCGGGTCTACGGCGGCTAAGGCTGCTGTGGTCAATGGGGAGGGTTCGGTGGCGTGGACGTGCGTGCAGCCAACCGGGTTTTCCTCGGTCGATGCGGCCGAGCGCCTGCGCGAGGCACTGGCAGCGGCTGGGGATGGCGTGGGGGGCGGGCCTAGGCGGAAAGAGGAGGTTGGCTATGACGTGGCTGCCGACGACGTGCGCGTGATCGCGACTGGCTACGGCCGTGTCGCCGTGCCCTATGCGCACAAGGTCGTGACTGAGATCACCTGTCACGGCACCGGTGCCGTGCGCCTGTTCGGCGATCACGGCACGG
The DNA here is from genome assembly GCA_900540095.1 of uncultured Collinsella sp. Classification (GTDB taxonomy): domain Bacteria; phylum Actinomycetota; class Coriobacteriia; order Coriobacteriales; family Coriobacteriaceae; genus Collinsella. The sequence continues at coordinate 4,368 of UQEO01000086.1, read as the reverse complement.
TGATCGACGTGGGCGGTCAGGACACTAAGGTCATTCAGCTTAAAAGTGGCCGCGTGGCCAAGTTTGCCATGAACGACAAGTGCGCCGCCGGCACGGGGCGCTTTTTGGAGATCATGGCCGACCGCCTAGGCATTTCCCAGCAGCAGATGGCCGACCTTGCGCGTTCCGGTGAGCCCACCAAGATATCCAGCATGTGCACGGTCTTTGCCGAAAGCGAGGTCATCAGCCTGATCGGTCGTGGCGAGCCGCGCGAGAACATTGCGCGCGGCGTGATCGAGAGTGTCGTGTCGCGCGTGGCCACTATGGCCGGGCAGGCAGCGGGCGCCCCGTACTATCTGACCGGTGGCCTGTGCGAGAACGCCTATGTGGTGGAGCGTCTGGGCGAACTTTTGGGCGCACCCGTGACCACCTCGCCCCAGGCTCGCTTTGCCGGAGCGATCGGCGCGGCCATTCGAGCCCAGGCGCTCATGTAAGGGGCGGTGTCATTCGCCGTCCGCTCTCGGCGCCGCCATGCGTATACTGGGAGGAACTGATTGACCTATGAGAGGAGGAATCGATGGCTGACGATGTTATTAAGCTCACGCAGATGACCGCTGCCTCTGGTTGAGCTGCTAAGTTGGCTCCTGGAGCCCTCGCCCAGGTCCTGGGCGACTTGCCCAATGTGCATAACGACAACCTGCTCGTGGGGTTCGATACCTCCGACGATGCGAGCGTCTTTCGCGTAGGGGAGAACCTGGGGCTCGTGCAGTCCATCGACTTCTTTCCGCCGATGGTCGACGACCCGTTTCTGTTTGGCCAGATTGCCGCAGCCAACTCGCTGTCGGACATCTACGCCATGGGCGGGCGGCCGAGCCATGCTATGAACCTGCTCTGCATACCCAGTTGTCTGGGCGTTGAAGTTGCCGGTCAGATTCTGGCGGGCGGCGCCGACAAGTGCGTCGAGGCGGGTTGCTCCATCGCGGGCGGCCACACCATCAACGACGACGAGCCCAAGTACGGGCTGTCCGTGAGCGGTTTTGTCGCGCTCGACCGCATGCTCGCCAACAGCGGCGCACGCGCAGGCGATGTTCTGCTGCTGACCAAGGCGATCGGCTCGGGCATCATCACCACGGCCATTAAGGGCGAGCTCATCGAGCAGGACGAGGCCGCAGCCATGTTTGACTCGATGCGCACCCTCAACGAGGCGCCGATTCGTCTGGCCGAGGGGCTTGAGCTTCACGGCTGCACCGACATTACGGGCTTTGGCCTGATCGGGCACGCGTGCGAGATGGCCGAGGGCTCGGGCGTGCAGGTTGAGCTTGCGTCGGGGGCGGTGCCGCTCTTTGACCAGGTGCTCGACATGGCGCGTCTGGGCATTATCCCCGCGGGCTCCTACCGCAACCAGGACTTCTTTGGCCCGCGCGTGACGGCTGACGATGACCTGGAGCCGGGCATGCTCGACGCGCTGTACGATCCGCAGACGTCTGGCGGCCTGCTTATCGCGGCACCTGCTGCCGATGTGGATGAGCTTGCGCGCCGCCTACATGCCGAAGGACGTATCGCCGCCGTCGTCGGTCGCGTGTGCGAGCCGGTGCCAGGCGGTCCTGCCGTCCACGTTGTGCATTAAGGAAAACCGTTTATGCGACCGCCTACTGTTCTGGGCGGTCCCTTTTGAAAGGATGTAACTATGTCTACCAGAATTGAAGTCAATGCCATGGGCGATGCCTGCCCGCTGCCCGTCGTCAAGACGCTCAAAGCCCTGAAGCAGCTCGATGGCGAGGGCGCCGTCGTGACCTCGGTCGATAACGAGACCGCCGTCAAGAACATCTCCAAGATGGCGCAGGAGAAGGGCTGCACGGCCTCGGTCGAGAAGGTTTCTGACGCCGAGTGGCACGTGACCGTCGCGACCGCCGGTGCCGTGGCCGTTGCGGACCCCGAGCAGGACGGTGCCGTTTTCTGCGACGCCAGCGCCGGCAAGGGCAAGCTCGTCATTTCCGTCTACACCGACTGCATGGGCCGCGGCGACGACGAACTGGGCCACAAGCTCATGAAGGCGTTTATCTTTGCCGTGACGCAGCAGGAGGAGCTGCCCGCGACTATGCTGTTCTACAACGGCGGTGCCAAGCTCACCGTCGAGGGCTCGCCGGTGCTCGATGACCTGAAGGGCCTGGCGGAGCAGGGCGTCGAGATTCTCACCTGCGGCACCTGCCTCGACCACTATGGCATTAAAGACCAGCTCGCGGTGGGCGAGGTCACCAACATGTACGTGATCGTGGAGAAGATGGAGCAGGCCGTGCGCGTCGTGCGCCCGTAGCGTTTGGGCGGGATTGCCATGAGAGAAAAGCGCCCGGCGCTTGTCATCACGTTTCCTACCACGGCGGCCGCCATGGGGTGCGAGACCCTATGCGTCGAGCGCGGCCTTCCCGGGCGCACGATTCCCGTGCCCGGGGAGGTCGCTGCCGGCTGCGGCTTGGCGTGGAAGGCGCTGCCTTCGGATGAGGACCTGCTGCGCGGCGAGCTTGCCGCGGCGGGCGTCCCCACCGAGGGCTTTACGGTAATCGACATGTGGGAGGTCGTGCGATGATCTACCTGGATAACGCGGCGACGACCATGCATAAGCCGCAGACGGTGATCGATGCCGTGACGCAGGCGATGTGTTCGCTCGGCAATGCCGGGCGCGGGGCCACGTCGGGTGCCCTCGATGCCGCTCGTACGATTCATGCTTGCCGTGCCAAGCTTGCGCGCTTGCTGGGCTGCCCGAGGGCGGACCATGTTTGTTTTACGCCCAATTCTACGGCGGCGCTCAACACGGCGATTAACGGCGTGGTGCGTCCCGGCGACCGCGTGGTCACAACGGTGCTTGAGCACAACTCCGTGCTGCGCCCGCTCAACCGCCTGACGGCAGAGCGGGGCGTGACCGTTGAGCATGCGGGCTGCGACGCGAACGGCCTGCTCGACTACGACGAGCTCGAGCGGCTGGTGACGCCTGGCACGCGTGCCGTGGTGGTGACGCACGCCTCCAATGTGACCGGCAACTCCGTTGATGTTGCACGTGTGGCGGCTGTGGCTCATGCGGCCGGCGCGCTCGTGATTGTCGATGCCTCGCAGTCTGCCGGCACGGCGCATATCGATATGCAGGACATGGGGCTCGACGTCGTGTGCTTTACCGGCCACAAGGGGCTCATGGGACCCCAAGGCACCGGCGGCCTTGCCGTTGCGGAGGGCATTGACGTGGCGCCGTGGGCCATGGGTGGCACGGGTGTGCACAGCTTCGATGCACTGCAGCCGCTTGAGTGGCCCACGCGCCTTGAGGCGGGCACGCTCAACGGTCACGGCATCGCGGGCCTTTCTGCCGGCCTCGACTTTATCGAGGCACAAGGCGGGGTCGAGGCGATCGCGGCGCATGAGCGAGCGCTTGCCGAGCGTTTCCTCGCCGGCGTTCGCGAAATACCCGGCATTGTGCTCTACGGTGCGTTTGATCAGCCCGTGCGCTCGGCGATCGTCTCACTCAACGTGGGCGATATTGACTCCGCCGAGATCTCGGACGCGCTCATGCAGGGGTGGGGGATTGCGACGCGCCCCGGCGCCCATTGCGCTCCGCTCATGCACCGCGCGCTCGGGACCGAGCGCCAGGGTATCGTTCGCTTCTCGTTTGGGTATTTCAACACGGATGAGGAAGTCGACACCGCGATTGACGCTTTGCGCGATTTAGCCTGCTAGAGCGTATATACTTGCGGGACGGGTCTTTTGCCCGTCCCGTTTTTGTTTCGACCCGAAAGGTGTGCCTATGGCCTCATCCGCCCCGCGCGGTCTGCGCTCCGACCATGTCGTCACCGTCGGCATTGCGCTGTTCTCGATGCTCTTTGGCGCCGGTAACCTCATCATTCCGCCGTTGCTGGCACTTCAGGCCGGCACTGCTACGCCGTTTGCCATGATCGGCTTTTTGATTGCCGCTATCGGTCTGCCTGTTATGGGATTTATCGCCGTCGCGCTCGCCGGCACGGCTCCCCGGGTTGCCCGCCGCCCGCCCCCCCACCCACGACCGGCCGCGTGCACCCCAAGTTTGGTGAGTTCTTTGTCGCGGCGGTGTATCTGGCCATCGGCCCGTGCCTGGCTATTCCGCGCACGAGCTCCACGGCCTTCGAAATGTTGGTGCCGCTGCTACCCGAGGGCGTTTCGCTCGGCACGGCACGTCTGGTGTTTGCCATCGGCTTCTTCGCCGTCGCGTTTGCGCTCACGCTGCGCCCGGGTGTCATCACACGCGTGCTCGGCCGCATTACGGGTCCCGCGCTCATTGCGCTCATCGTGCTGGTCGTGGGTGCTGCCGTGATCTCGCCGCTGGGACCGGCTGGCGCGCCCCCCGCCCCCTACCATGTCGGGGAGGCAGAT
>UQEO01000085.1 GCA_900540095.1 uncultured Collinsella sp. | reverse complement strand
ACGACAGGATCACATACAGAATGAAGGCAGCGGCGGCGAGCGGGCCGTCAAAGGTGCTCCAATCCGTACCGGCAACACTCGTGTGAGACAGAGCCGAGACGATCATGAACACCGGGATAAAGACGATGCGAACGCACGTCACGATGTTGGCGGGCGTCCAGACACTCGTCAGTTCCTTATTGCTCTCGTTTGCCACGACGCTCTCCTACTCCACAACATGACCGATAAGCTCATAGCAGAAGCTATCGGTAAACTCGACAGTCAGAATATCGCCCACGGACGCCTCGCTGGCGTCCAGATGCACCGCTCCATCGGAATCGGGCGCCTGGAACCAGGCATGGCCGATCAGCTCGGCGCCGTCCTCGGTCTCTTCGATACCGTCGACGATCACCTGGGCACGCTCGCCCACATGGGCGGCGGTGGCAGCAAAACCGAGCGACTCGGCCAGGTCCATGGCCTCCTGGGCGCGCTCGAGCTTGACCTCTTCGTCGACCTGACCCTCCATCTTAGCGGCCAGGCTGCCCTCCTCCTGCGAGTAGGCAAAGACACTCGTGTAGTCAAAGCCGACGGTGTCCATAAAGTCGATAAGGTCACGGAACTCGTCGTCGGTCTCGGTCGGGAAGCCGACCATGGCCGTGGAACGGATCACGATGCCGGGGATACGCTCACGAAGGTCGCGGAACAGATCCTCGAGCTCCTGGCGCGAACCGGAGCGACGCATGGCCTTGAGAATGCGCGCGTCGCAGTGCTGCACGGGGATATCGATATAGGGCAGCACCTCGGGCGTATCACGAATGGTCTCAATGAGCTCGTCAGTCATGCCCTCGGGCTGCAGATAGAGCACGCGGACCCAGACGTTGTGCGGGCGCACGGCCTCGGCGACGGCACACAGCAGCTGCGCCAGATTGCGCGGCGAGCCATCGGCGACGTCCTCGTCGGCAAAGTCGGTACCCCAGATGCCCGTGTCCTGGCCGATCAGCACGATCTCGCGCACACCGCCGGCAACCAGGTCGCGCACCTCGGAGATGATGCTCTCGGCATTGCGCGAATGATAGCGGCCGCGGATGTAGGGAATCATGCAGAAGCTGCAGAAGCGGTTGCAGCCATCGGAAATCTTGACGTAAGCGACAGCGCCCTCGACAGTGCGCTTGACCTGCGGAATATAGGCAGCGATCTCACGCTCGACACCCAGTACGCCATCGATGACCGCCACGATGCCGTCCTCCTCGTCGGCCTTCACAAAGGCAGCGACCTCGGGCAGCTCGTCAGGCAGGTCGTCGCCATAGCGCGACGGCACACAGCCGCACATGACGATGGGGCAAGAACGAACGCCGTCCTGAACCTCGTTGGCGAGCTCGAGCGTGGTCTCGATGCTCTCGGACGTTGCGGAAGCGAGGAACGAGCATGTATTGACGATGGCGATATCGGCATCCTGCGGATCGAATGCCTCCTCGTAGCCCGCGGCGGTCAAAAGAGAACGCATGCGGTCGGTGTCAACCTCGTTCTTAGCGCACCCGAGGGTGATGTAGAGCACGGAGCCCAACGGTGTATCCATGTTGGAGAGCAGTCCTTTCGATTGATATTAGCGGTAGTTGGTGAACTGCAGCGGCTGGCCGTAGTCCTGGTCGCGCAGGAACTGGATCACAGTCTGCAACGCGTCCTTCGAAGCAGAGGAAACACGCAGCTTGTCGGCCTCGATGGTCACCTTGACCTTGAGCTTTTGGTCCTTGATGTCCTTGTTGATCTTCTTGGCGGTCGCCTGGTCGATGCCCTCGACGATATGGCCGAGCACGCGCACGGTGCCGCCCGACGCCGCCTGCGGAGCATCCCACGAGACAGCCTTGAGGTCAATGCCGCGCTTGATGAGCTTGGAGCTCAACACATCGATAATCTGTTTGGAGACAAAGTCGGCCGGGGCGTTGATCGTAAAGAGCTTGTCGCCCTTCGAAAGCTCGATCGTGGCACCGGAATCCTTAAGGTCATAGCGCTGGAAAATCTCGCGCGTGGTCTGCTGGAAGGAGTTGTCGACCTCTTGCATGTTGACCTCGGACACGACGTCGAAGCTGGAATCTTTAGCCATGATGTTTCCTTTCGCGTACGAGCGGCTTAGTAGCTATCGTACGAATAGTCGGTAGAATCGCTGGGCGTCTGACCGTCAGTTGCGGTATCTGCGCCATCCGTGGACTGGGCATCGGTACCGTCGGCGGTATCGGTACCATCGGTGGTGTCGGTACCATCAGAACTTTCACCATTCTCGGAATCAGTCGTCTCCTTCTTGGGAACGGTGATCGTCACACGCGCCACGCCCGAGGTCTTGGTATCGTAACGAACCTTTTCACCGTTCTTGGTAACGGTGACATCGGAAGGCTTGGACGTGGTGATCTCGATTGAGGACTCGGGCGTGTACTCCTGCTCAAAGGGGCCAGTCGCCTGAGCGCCATAGACCGACTTGCCGTCGACCTTGACCTCAATCCACGCGGTCTTTCCCTTGGCAACGGAGACCTTGACCTTCGTGACCTCGTTCTCTTCCTTCTTGGCCGTCGTCTTGGTAGCGTCCGAATCAGTCGACTCATCCGTCGCCTCATCGGTGTCTTCGTCCTCGTCGACCGTTTCGGTCTTCTTAGAAGACTTCTTAGTCGTCGTCTTGGTGGCAGTGGGCGTCTCGGGCGTGGTCTCGGGCGCCGAAGATGCGCAGCCGCGCAGAAACACCACGATGAGCACGATCAGCAGCAACGCCACGGCACCGATGCCGGCGTAGACGATACGCGGATCGAGCCCGTTGTTTTGAGGAGTACGGGATCCGCCGCGTCCACGACCGGAACTGTTGCGGCCGCCTCCCTGAGGCATACGACCGCGATTGCTATCGGGACGGCCGCGATAGCCACCCTGGCCCTGAAGGCTGCGCTGACCCGAGCGGGGCGCAAGCTCACCGCGGCCTTGATAGCCACGCTGGCCCGAACGCGGAGCCGAAGAGCGCTGACCATACGGCTGTGATTGAGAGCGAAGACGCGGCGTCACCTGCGTGGTATCGGCATCCGCATAGCCACCGCGAGAGCGTCCGGTGGAGACACCACGGTGACCGCGATCGGAATAGCCGCCGTCGCCGTAGCCGACACGAGGGTCACGCGCCACGCCGCGGGCAGCGGGAAGTGCACGGTCCTCGGGCATCGGCGTACTGCGGAACCGGTCACGCTGTGAGCGAATCTCCTCTCCCGAACCCGTCTCAGTAATATAACCGGCCTGCTGAGGACGCTGTCCATAGCGGGTCGAACGACCGCCCTGAACCATCAGGAAGCGCCCGTTATCGACCGAGGAACGCGAATTGACGTAGCCGGCGGCGTCCTGAAAACGACCGCCCTGCTGCGACGTTTCGCGTTCGTATGCCATCAGGTCGTCAAAGTAAGCATTGACGACCTCGCGCGGATTGAGGCCCAAAAAGCGAGCATAGCTCGAAATCATGCCCTGTGCATAGCCGCGCGGCGGCATCGAAGCAAAGTTACCGGTCTCGAAAAACTCGATGATCTGCGGCCTGATTTTGATGGTGTTGGCGACCTGCTGAATGGAAAGGCCCATTCGGCGACGCTGCTCGAGCAGCATGTCACCAAAGCGTGCAGCCATCAGAATCCTCCAAACTCACGATCTTCACGTGCCATCTCGGCGTCGACAGATTCCAGCGCGGCAAGCCCCTCCTCGTCCAACAGGACCTCGCGCGGCTTGGAACCGTCGGGCGGGCCGACGACACCCTTTTCTTCCAGCATGTCCATAATACGCCCGGCACGCGCATAGCCAACCTTCAGACGACGTTGCAGGCCAGATGTGGAGCCCAGCTGCGATTCCACCACAATATGAGCGGCTTCCCAAATGAGCGGATCATCGTCTTGCGGCTCGGCGACTCCGGTGCGGACAATGCCGCCGCCACCCGCCATGGACATGGAAGCGGGCGCCACGGCAGACAGGATCTCCTCGTGGTAGTCTGGCTCGCTCTGCGACTTGACGAACTCGACAATCTCGTTGATTTCGTCGTCCGAGACAAAGCAGCCCTGAATACGGCGAGGCTTACCCCAGTCGACCTTGGAGAACAGCATGTCGCCCAAACCGGTCAGCTTTTCAGCACCCATCTGATCGATGATGACACGCGAGTCGATGCCCGTAGCAACGTTAAAGGCGATGCGGTTGGTGATGTTGGCCTTGATGAGGCCCGTCACCACGTTGGAGCTGGGGCGCTGCGTGGCCACGATAAGGTGGATACCGGCGGCACGGCCCAGCTGCGCAATACGCACAATCGAGGCCTCGACATCCTTGCCGGCGACCATCATCAGGTCCGAAAGCTCGTCGATGATAATGACCAGATAGGGCATCTTTTGCGGCGGGTTGTCGTAATGCTCAAACTCGCCGGCGGCCTGCTTTTCGTTGTAGGTCGAGATCTTACGCACGTTAAGGCGCTCGAAGACCTTCAGGCGACGCTCCATCTCGGACACGGCCCATTGCAGAGCGCTCGCGGCCTGCTTGGGCTCGGTCACCACGGGGACATAGAGATGCGGGAGACCGTTATAGCCCGCAAGCTCGACGCGCTTGGGGTCGACCATGATCAGGCGAACGTCCTCGGGAAGGGCGCGCATGAGCAGGGTCGTGATGATGGAATTGATCATCACCGACTTACCAGAACCGGTCGTACCGGCAATCAGCAGGTGGGGCATCTTGGCGAGGTCAGCGACAACCGGCGTGCCCTCGGCATCGCGGCCGATGGCGAGCTCGAGCGGACCGCCCTTAACATAGGGCAGCACGTCGCCCAGATTGACGTTTTGGCGCTTGCGATTGGGAATCTCGATGCCCACGAGCGAGGTGCCGGGGATCGGGGCAAAGATACGCACCGACTGGGCAGCGAGCGAAAGCGCGATATCGTCCTCGAGGCTCGAGATCTTACTCACGCGCTCGCCCTCACCGGGCTGCAGCTTAAAGGTCGTGACCGTTGGGCCGGCAATCCAGCCGACGACGCGAGCGCTACGGCCAAACTCAAGCAAGGTGGACTGCAGTGACTCAGCGGTCTGCTCCAGCTCCTTGTCCGAAGACGCGGCAGAAGCCGACTGCGGGTTGGCATGAAGGATTTCGAGCGGCGGAAGCTTGAGACCGTCCTCTTCTTCGCCCTCGTTATCTGCGGCGCCGCCGTCCGCTCCCCCATCGCTAGCCGCAGCCGATTCGACAGCACTCGAGGCAGACGCATCGGCAACCTTGGGATGCTTCAAGAAGTCGGGGATCTGAGGTGCTGCCGAAACAGGATTCACGGCAAACGGCGGCTCGGACTCGTCGATCTTATCGGGGTCGTCTTCCATCGAAAGCTGACCGGTTACCTGGTCGCGCTTTGCATGGCGGCGCGGCAGCAAAGTTGTCTTTGCGGTCTCAATCGGAGCCTCGTCATCCTCGTCATCGCCCTCGGTGAGCTCAATCTCGCTATCGGACCAAGACGGGTCGGGCTCGCTCGTGTTGAATTTGGGCGTGGCCTTGCCCTTCTTACCATGACGACGCGGCAGCAGCGTCGTCTTAGCGCGCTCGGCCTCCACGGCATCGGATACGTCGACAAACGGATCCTCGTCCTCGTCGTCATCGTCCAAAACCGGGTCCACATCGTTGCCCATAACCGTGGTCACGGCAGCATCGGAGCCCTTTTGACGAAGAATGCTCAGGTGCGGACGGGCAACACCGGGCACCGACAGGGCTTCGTCGTCACCCCACGGGCTGGCGTTAACATCGGCACGACGGCGCTCGGCAAAATCGGCCGCACGGTCGCGAGCAGAGCGCAGCACGCCACCCACCGAAAAGCCGATGATGACAAAACCAACGACGGCCAGACCCAACAGGACCACCATCGCGATAGGCTTACCCAGGGCATTCTGCAGCGCACTCGCAATAAACGCACCGATGTAGCCACCCGAGGCGGACAGATTTTGCGGCGTGAACATAAGATCGCACGAGTCGCTCGTACCCGGCACCATCAGCGAAAGAATGGAGACGACGGCGATAAAGACCACGGCTCCGCCCGCGACCGAGCGAATGTTGAGCGGCGAGTCCTCGCCTAAAAAGAGCGTGGCGGCAAACAGCAAAATGACGATCGGCAGCACGTAGGCGCCCAGGCCAAAGCCAAGGTGGTAGAAACCGGCAACCGCAGCCGTAACGGGCGCAGTCGCCGGGGAAATCACGGCAATGAAGGACGCAATCGCCAAAACGGCGATGACCACGCCGGCGATATCGCGGTTGGCCGAGGGCTCGACCAAGGGCTCAAAATCATCGAAGTCCGCCTCGTGGCCCTTATTGGCACGCAGATGGGAACCGGCACCCTTAGCAGATGCCGGTTGGTTATTGGCCTTATTACCTTTGGCGTTTTGTGCAGATCCGCGCGCCAAACTAAACCTCCATGACGACCGGGATGATCATCGGACGGGTGCGCGTACGGCTCCAGATAAAGTTGGAGAGCGAATCGCGCACGGCCTTGCGAATGGCATCGGAGCCGCTGCTCGTAAAGCTGAACTTGCCCTTCTCGATCGTCTTCATAATGGACGCGGAGGCATCCTCGGAGAACTGGTCGTCGATGGCAAACGAGACGCCGCGGCCCGAGAACTCGATGGCCTCGATCTTCTTGTGCTTGAGCGAGACGATGGCAACGGCCGTGACCATACCGTCGTTGGCGAGCTTCTGACGATCGCGCAGGACGATGGGGTCGGTATCACCGATACGCAGGCCGTCGACGTAGACGACGCCGGACTCGACGGGCGTACCGCGCTTGACGATACCGCCGCGCATCTCGAGCGTGTCGCCGTTATCGAGGATAAAGATATGATCGTCCTTGATGCCCATCTTGCGGGCCAGCTGGGCATGGGCGCGCAGATGCACGGCCTCACCGTGAACCGGCATAAAGTAGGTGGGCTTGGCCATGGCCATCAGGAGCTTGAGCTCCTCCTGGCTACCGTGACCGGAGACGTGGACGAGAGCGCGGTTCTTATCCCACACGTCGCAGCCGAGCTTGGCCAGGCTGTTGACGACCTGCTGGACGGCCTTCTCGTTGCCAGGAACGGGAGTTGCCGAGAGGATGACGGTATCGCCCTCGTGAATAGAGAGCGTCTTGTGCTCACCGTTGGCCATGCGGGACAGCGCCGACAGCGGCTCGCCCTGCGAACCGGTGCACATGACGACGATCTTATCGTCAGGCAGGTTATCGATATCAAAGGCATCGATAATATCGGCATCGTCGATGTTGAGGTAGCCAAGCTCGCGCGCCACGCGGGTATTGGTGAGCATAGAGCGTCCGGTCACGACAACCTTGCGGCCGCACTTGCGGGCGGCGTCGCAGATCTGCTGCAGGCGATGGATATGGCTCGAGAACGACGCGACGAACACGCGGCCCGGGGCGTTCTTGATGGCGTGCAGCAGGTTGGGACCGACCTCGGCCTCGGACTTGGTAAAGCCGGGAACCGTGGCATTAGTGGAATCGGAAAGCAACAGGTCGATGCCCTGCTTGGCAAAGCGGCTGATAGCGGCATAGTCGGGCGTGACGCCGTCGATGGGCGTCTGGTCGAGCTTAAAGTCGCCGGTGTGCATAACGGTGCCCTGATTGGTGCGGATGAACACGCCCAGAGCGCCGGGGATGGAGTGCGTCATCGAGAAGAAGTCGAGCGAGATGCCGCCGAGGTTGACATGACTACCGCCCTTGACCTCGCGGAACTTGGGTGCGCGGATGCGGAACTCGGAAAGCTTGCCCTCGATAAAGCCAAGCGTCAGCTTGCTCGAGAAGATGGGCACCTTATTGTTGAGGTCCTGCAGCAGATACGGAAGCGAACCGGTGTGGTCCTCGTGGCCGTGGGTGACGACGATACCGCGGAGCTTCTCCTCGTTCTCCAGGACATAGGTGTAGTCAGGAAGCACCAGGTCGATACCGGGCTGGGAGTCATCCGGGAACATGAGGCCGGCGTCGACGAGCACCATGTCGTCGCCGCACTCGAAGACCGTCATGTTCTTACCGATGCCGTCAAGGCCGCCGAGCGGAATGATCTTCAAGGGAGATGATTTTTTAGCTGCCATAGGTGAGTGTTGTTTCCTTTCTTCGAAACGGGTCTGGAACAACCGACGGGGCGCTTCTGGCAAACCGACCGCCGGGAACGTACAAACATGCATCATAGAGTCGACGCCGTAACCACACAATGATACCCATTTGCCCACCAACAGACCACCCATGCATCAAAGCCCCATCTGAACTGGTCCATCCCGCCGGTTTCCCGTGGGGCGGGCACTGATGAAGTTTCCTGCTCTACAGTCCTGCTCACGACGGAGGCCACATTAAGTGGCCTCCTGT
>UQEO01000084.1 GCA_900540095.1 uncultured Collinsella sp. | reverse complement strand
TCGGCGGCGACCTTGGCGCCCGCCCCGCCCCCCCCCAGCCACTCCCCCGAGACGTTCTCGGGCGTGTACAGCTCCACCAAGGCGGGCGTCAACATGATGTCCAAGATGCTCGCCGCCGAGTGGGGCCCCTACGGCGTCCGCTCCAACTGCGTCGAGCCCTGCTTCGTTAAGACCCCGATGTCGGCCAACTTCTACGCCGACCCCGAGGTCGAAAAGAGCCGCAGCCGCCTGATCGCCACGCGCCGCATCGGCGAGGTCAGCGATATCGCCAACGCCGTCATGTTCCTGGCGTCCAAGCGCTCGGACTTTACCACCGGCGACGCCATCAAGGTCGACGGCGGCTTCTCCAACATGATGGGCGACCTCACCGCCAAGCCCGGCGGCCGTCGCGCCTATGCCGACAACTACCTTAAGAACAAGGGTGTCGAGCTCTGGTCCGATGAGTCCGGCGTCGCCAAGCCGACTGACCAGTAAACCAACCTGACAGGGAGGTCCCGCGGACACGCCCGCTCCTCCCCCGTATCGATTAGAAAGAGTCCAATGGCTTCCACCAACTCCAACAAGGGTCGCGCCGTCGTGCTTTCCGCCGCGTGCGTCACCATGTTCTTCATCAGCTCCATCGCGCTGTATTCCGTCGTGAGCAAGAACCTGCTCGCCGTCTACCCCGGGTGGTCCAGCGCTCTTACCTGGGCCTTCCCAGTCTTTCAGACCATCATGGCCGTGACGGGCATCTTCGCCGGCCGCATCTCCGATAAGATCGGCCCGCGCAACGTCGTGATCGCCGCCGCCGCGTGCTACGGCCTGGGCTGGTTCATGTCCGGCACCGTCACCGAGCCGTGGCAGTTCTACCTGTGGTTCTCGCTCGTCGCCGCCATCGGCAACGGTCTGGGCTACAACCCGGCGCTCACCACCGGCCAAAAGTGGTTCATCGACAAGAAGGGCCTCGCCTCTGGCATCACCCTCGCTGCTTCGACCGCCGGCCCCGCCGTGCTGTCCCCGGTGCTCGCCTCGCTGCTCATCCCGAGCCTGGGCATCTTTGGCGCCCTTAAGGCACTCGGCGTCATCTTCTTTGTGACGATCGCCGCCTCCGCCCTGTTCCTGAAGGCTCCCGAAGCCGGTTGGCTGCCCGAGGGCTTCGAGGCCCCCAAGGGCGGCGCGCACGCCGGCACCTTCGGCGACCTCACCCCGGACGAGATGGTCAAGACCCCGCGCTTCTGGGTCCTCATCGTCACCTTCGCCTTTGCCGCCACCGCCGGCACCCTGCTCGTCGGCAAGGTTGCCTCCATCGCCGCCGTCCAGCTCTTCGCCGATCCCACGAGCGCCGCAGCCGTCGCCCTCGGCGGTGTGGTCGTCTCCGTCAACACCTGCGCCAACCTGGTCGGCCGTCTGTCCTTTGGTCAGATCATCGACAAGCTCGGTGCCTACAAGTCGCTGCTCATCAGCCTTGTCGTCACCATCGTCGCGCTCGTCATCATGTCGATGAGCTTTACGCAGAGCATGTTCTTTGTCGCACTCGCCCTGCTTGGCTTTAGCTTTGGCGCCCTGCTCGTCATCTACCCGCCGCTCACCGGTGGCGCCTTTGGTACCAGCAACATCGGCGTCAACTACGGCATCATGTTTTTGGGCTACGCCGCCTCCACCTGGATCAGCCAGCCCATCACCGCCGTGCTGTATCACGCCGAGGCTGGCAGCGCCGCCTACCAGCAGTCCTTCTACGGCGCCATCGTGATCGCCGCCATCGCCGTCGTGCTCACCGTCTACATGATGGTCTCCGACAGCAAGAAGAAGTCCGCTTAGCAATTGCCAATGTGACAAAGGGACTGTCCCTTTGTCACACTCCATCGCCACCACCATTAAGGAGTCGAAATGTCTGAGCTCAACCCCGTCCGCATTGCCGTTATCGGCGCCGGCGCCATGGGCCGCAACCACATCCGCTTTGTCACCGAGGAGCCCGAGGCCGAGCTCGTCGCCATCGCCGACGCCTTTGAGGGCGCCCGCGCCACGGCCGAGGCCGCCGGCGTGCCGTTTTACACCGATCCCGCCCAGATGATGGACGAGGTCAAGCCCGAGGCCGTCATTATCGCCACCCCCAACGACCTGCACCTGGGCGTTGCTCGCGAGGCTGTGAAGCGCAATATCGTGCCGCTGGTCGAAAAGCCGATCTCCAACGACCTGGAGGATGCCCAGGCTTTCGCTGCCGAGGCCGAGACCGCCGGCGTGCCCGTGCTCGTGGGCCAGCACCGTCGCCACAACCCCTTCGTCAACAAGGCCAAGGAGATCATCGAGTCCGGCGAGCTGGGCAAGCTCACCGTGTCGAGCTTCCACTACATGATCTATAAGAACGACGAGTATTTCGATGTCGAGTGGCGCCGCAAGAAGGGTGCCGGCCCGATCCTGGTCAACCTGGTGCACGACGTCGACCTGCTCCGCTACCTGCTGGGCGAGCCCGTTGCCGTCCAGGGTATGCAGTCCAGCGCCGCCCGCGGTTTTGAGACCGAGGACTCCGCCGTGGTCAACGTCCGTTTTGCCGATGGCGCGCTCGCAAGCATGACCATCTCCGACGCCACCGCCAGCCCCTGGAACTGGGAGGCCACCGCTCGCGAGGATCCGCAGTACCGCCCCTTCGACGCCGACGCCTACTTTATCGGCGGCACTAAGGGCGCCCTGTCGCTGCCCCGCCTGCACCAGTTCTCCTACGACGGCGCCTCTAACTGGCACAAGCCGCTGCAGATGGAGATTCCGGCCGTCGACCCGGCACTGCCGCACAAGATGCAGCTCAAGCACTTTGTGAAGGTTGTCCGCCGCGAGGTCGAGCCCGTCGTGACCCCCGCCGATAACGTCAAGACGCTCACGCTGCTTAACGCTATCAAGGAGGCCGCCGAGACCGGCCAGCTCGTCGAGCTGTAACGCCTTAAGAGCGGGCCGCGGCAAACTCCCCGCCGAGCGCCTTGGTCCGCCACAAATAAGCCCCTCTTCTTCGCCCCGCGAGCAGCCTCCTGCCCGCGGGGCCTTTTGCTACCTTGCCGACGATTTTTCTGAGGCAGGGGCCATTTTGCACCTCAGCCTGATTCGTTCGCCACGAAATGGGCCTATCTACTACGTTTAGCCAATCACCCTCAAACATACCATATTTCCTAAAATCAAAAGCGCAGGTAGACGGCTTGCGTATTTTCTGAAAACCGGGGGATGGTCGACCCATACGGTTCAAACGTAGTAGATAGGTCGTTTTCGTGGCGAGGGCCCAAAACAGTCTTTTGAAACGGGTGGTATCCTTGGTAGCCCTGTGTCGCAAACGCACCTTAAACGCAAGGAGTCCCATGGATCTTATCGCCCAGCTCGCCCGCGAGCTCAACCTTAAGGCCGCCAACATCGAGGCGGCCGTCAAGCTCATCGATGAGGGCAACACCATCCCCTTTATCTCGCGCTACCGCAAGGAAGCCACGGGCGGCATGGACGATGTCGCCCTGCGCGCGCTCGACGAGCGCCTGTCCTACCTGCGCAATCTTGAGCAGCGCAAAGAGGACGTCATTCTGCTCATCGACGCCCAGGGCAAGCTCACGCCCGAACTCGAACAGCAGATTCGCGAGGCCACGCAGCTCCAGCGTGTCGAGGACCTCTACAAGCCCTACCGCAAAAAGCGCATGACCCGCGCGCAAAAGGCCCGCGAGGCCGGCCTGGAGCCGCTCGCCAACATGATCATCATGCAGGCCTCGGCCAAGGGCAGCGCGCTCGACGCCGCCGCGGCATACGTCAACGAGGAAGCTGGCTTCGACACGCCCGAGAAGGCGCTCGCCGGCGCCGCCGACATCGTGGCCGAGACGGTGGCCGAAGACCCCGAGAACGTCGCCGACCTGCGCGCCTTTACGCAAAACACCGCCGACATCGTCGTCGAGGCCACCGACCCCACCGAGAAGACCCCCTACGAGCCCTACTACAACTTTGACGAGCCGCTGCGCCGCATCCCTAACCACCGCGTGCTGGCTATCGACCGCGGTGAGCGCGAGGGCAAGCTCCGCGTGCGCGTGAACGTCGACGGCCCTGCCGCCACGGCGCGCCTCGGCAGCCGTTGGCCCCGGCGCCAGGGCGTGTTTGCTCCCATCTTCGATGCCGCCATCGCCGACGGTTACAAGCGCCTCATGGCCCCCTCGCTGGAGCGCGAAGCCCGTGCCAAGCTCACCGTCCGCGCCCAGACCGAGGCCATTAACGTCTTTGCCAAGAATCTTGAGGGCCTGCTCTCGGCGCGCCCCGTGCGCGGCGCCCGCGTGCTCGCGCTCGATCCGGGCTACCGCACCGGCTGCAAGGTCGCCGTCATGGACGAGACCGGCAAGCTGCTCGACCACGGCGTGGTCTACCCCACCAAGCCGCGCCACGACGTCGCCGGCACCAAGCGCGAGCTCGCTCGCCTCGTCAAAAAGGACGGCGTCAACACCATCGTCATCGGCAACGGCACCGCCAGCCGCGAGACCGAAGAAGTCGTCTCGGAGTTCATTGCCGAGCAGGCGCCCAGCCTTCGCTACACCATCGTCAACGAGGCCGGCGCGTCGGTGTACTCCGCTTCCGAGCTCGCGAGCCAGGAGTATCCCGACCTGGACGTCACTGTGCGTGGCGCCATGAGCCTGGGCCGCCGCCTGCAGGACCCGTTGGCAGAGCTCGTCAAGATTCCGCCCCAGTCCATCGGCGTTGGCCAGTACCAGCACGACCTTGACCAGGCCGAGCTCTCGCGCACCCTGGGCCACGTGGTGGAGGACGTCGTCAACCGCGTGGGCGTCGATGTAAACACCGCAAGTGCGAGCCTGCTGGGATACGTATCGGGCATCACGCCGAGCGTAGCCAAGAACATCGTTGCCTACCGCGAGGAAAACGGCGCCTTTACCGATCGCCGCCAGCTTAAGAAGGTCCCCAAGCTGGGACCCAAGGCATACCTCAACGCCGCGGGCTTCCTGCGCATCAGCGGCGGCAAGAACCCGCTCGACGCGACAAGCGTCCACCCCGAGAGCTACGAGGTGGCCACGTCCGTCCTGGAACGCGCCGGCGTTAAAGCCAGCGAGCTCAGCCGCGGCGGCGTGCCCGACATCGAGCGCCGTCTGGGCAGCATCTCAACGCTGGCTAGCGATCTGAACTGCGGCACCCTCACGCTCATCGACATTGTCAACGAGCTCAAGAAGCCCGGTCGCGACCCGCGCGACGACGCGCCCGAGGTGGTCTTTAGCCGCTCGGCGCTTTCCATCGACGACCTGGAGCCCGGCATGGAACTCAAGGGCACGGTGCGCAACGTCGTCGACTTTGGTGCCTTCGTCGACGTGGGCGTGCACCAGGACGGCCTCGTGCATATCTCCAAGCTGGCCAACCGCTTCGTCAAGCACCCCAGCGACGTGGTGCGCGTCGGCGACACGGTCAAGGTGTGGGTCGAGAGGGTCGATCGCGACCGCAAGAAAATCTCCCTCACCATGGTGCAGGGGAAGTAAACCGTCAAAGCAAGGGTACCCCCTGCAGCGACGTGCAAAATCGCGAGTATTCTGCAAATTCCGCCGTTCCGGATGTCCCTCAGAGACGAAAAAGCAAAAAAAACAGCCCCCGTTTTAGCGTCATCAGAGCCAAAACGGGGGTCGTTCCGTGCTTCGATTAACTGGTAAAAGCCTTTACCTTGCTGAATACTCTCAATTTTGCACGTCGCGGGCGGGGGTACCTTTGAACACGGCAGGATATGGAAGCCGATTACCAACCTACTGGCAAGCTCGTGCCGGCAGCCCCGGCCTTCCCTTTCCCTAGCGCAACTCTCGCAAAGCGCGTGAGCGATAGGGAAAGGGAAGGCCGGGGCGAACAGCCCACGGCGCAGCCAGTGTTCGCCCTACGGCAGAATATGGAAGCCCAAAGCGGCGATATCCTTAGCGAAACCGCGCACGGTATCGAGCGAGACCTCGTACGGGTCGCGGCCGATGTTCTTGCGCTTGGCCAGAATACTGTTGGGCGCCGTGATGATCTGGCAACCGCATCCTTCCGCCTGGTAAATGTTGATGAGCTCGCGCGTGGACGCCCACAGGACCTCGCAGTTGGGCTTGGCGGCGGCCTTCTTGACCGACTCCGTCATAAACGGAATGGGATCGACGCCGGTATCGGCGATGCGGCCGGCAAAGAGCGAGATGATGGACGGCGTCTCGACGTCAACGGCCTCGACCATCTCATCGACCTGCTTAGGCGTAAAGATGGTAGTGACGTTGACCTTGATGCCGTCGGCCGAAAGCTTGCGGACCAGCTCGGCGGTGGACTCGCCCTTGGTGGTCACGCACGGAATCTTGACGTAGACGTTCTCGGCCCAGGTAGCGATCTCGCGAGCCTCGACCTCCATGGTCTCGACGTCGTCGGCAAAGACCTCGAACGAGACGGACACATCGGTGATGTGGGTCAGGACCTCCTTGGCAAACGCGCGGTAATCCGTCACGCCGCCCTTCTTCATAAGGGACGGGTTGGTCGTGAAACCCTGAACGTTGCCGTTCTCGTACATGTCGAGCATGCCCTCGAGGTTTGCACCGTCAGCGAACACCTTGATTGCCATCTGCCTGATTCCTTTCGTTAGCATACGGCCAATAAACTGCTAAACACTTTACCTACGTTTATCAAGGCGTGAGCTGCAGTTTTTTATCTTCTCGGCGAACGGTATAAACACCTCAGTGTTTGGATTGATAAATCGATTGAGCATGCAAAAGCAAAGAGTCGCAGTTTGGGCAAACGTCAGAACGCGGGATTCATTAGATGAGGCCGAAATGCTGCATCGCTGTGACGGTACCGTCGTGTGCGACATCGTCGGTCACGTAGTCGGCGACCGCCTTGACCTCGGGCATGGCGTTACCCATGGCCACGGCTGTCTCGACGGCGGCGAGCATGCCCAGGTCGTTGCCCGAATCGCCAAAGCCAAAGGTGCGCGCATTTCCCTCGCGGCCCAGATACGCCAGCGCTCGCGCAACGCCCACGCCCTTGTCAATGCCCTTGGGGCTCAGCTCGCGATTCTGGCCACCGGTGTTGCACAGCTCAAGTCGCACACGGATAAAGCCGTCATCATTGGCTACGCGAGCCAAACTGGGCACATTGAGGCATACCTTGCCCACGCGCAGACTGCCGTCGACGCGCATCTCCTCGGCGTTGTGCACCACAGAAGTGCCGATCAGAGACGACTGCTCAACACCCGCGGGTTCCAGGGCAAAAGTAGCCACGTTGGTCTCGAAAAAGGCCTCAATCCCTGCCGCGGCCATACGGCGCGCAAGCTCCTCGATAACGTCCTCGTCAAAGCAGTCCTCATGCACCACGCGACCCTCGACCTCGAGCGTGGCGCCCGCCATGGCAACGACACCCGCAGGCTCCAAAGCACGCAGGCCATCGGCAATCAGCCACAAGGGACGACCCGTGCAGATAAACGCCTTGTGCCCTGCGTCGCGCAGACGATGAAACGCCTCGATCACCGCCTGCGAGGGGCGAACCGCCGAAAAGTCCTTATCGGTCATATCGTCGGGATCGAACGACGTCAGCGTGCCGTCCACGTCAAAAAAGAGCACAGCGGGTTCGGGACACGCATCAATCATATGGGTTCCTTTCGAGGATAAGGGCAAACGAAACATCCATCATATAATGGAGCGACGCAACCAGAGAGGTCACCCATGGAATTTTACGCAAGCTGCCCCGAGGGCTTTGAGTCCGCACTCGCCGATGAGCTTAAACGCCTCGGGCTTTCGCATGTTCGCCGCCTGAAGGGCCGCGCTACATTTGAGGGCGAGCTCGAAGAAGGCTACCGCGCCTGTCTGTGGTCGCGCCTGGCGAGCCGTGTGTTCGTGGTACTCGGGCGCTTTGAGGCGCAGGATGCCGATGAACTGTACGATAGCGTTTACGACATCGCCTGGGAGAGCATCGTCCGCCCCGGCGCCACCATCGCCATCACCGCCCGCGGCGTGACCGAGCAGCTGCGCAACACGCGCTTCTCGGCCCTGCGCGCCAAAGATGCGCTGTGCGACCGCCTGGCCGAGACCACGGGACGTCGTGCCGACGTCGATGCCGCCGACCCCGATGTTCACCTACTGCTTTCGCTGCGTCAGCGTCGCGCGAGCATTAGCCTGGACCTTTCGGGCGACCCGCTGTTCAAACGCCTGCCGCCCGCAGCGACCCGCGCCGGCGAGGGCACGCACGTGCTGCGCCCCGACTACGCCGCCCTGGTGCTGGCGCAGGTCGGCTGGACCGCACTATGCGAGCGCGAGCTGACGGCCGACGATTACGAGAACGAAGCCCTCCCCACGCTGATCGATGCCTCGTGCGCCGGCGGCGGCCTGCTGCTGGAGGCCGCGAACATTCTGACCGACCGCGCCCCGGGCGCCGCACGCGAGCGCTGGGGCTTTGAGGGCTGGCAGCTGCACGACGCCGCTCTGTGGGAGCAGCTGCTTGCCGAGGCGCGCGAGCGCGAGGCGGCAGCGCGCGAGCGGCAGGGGCGGGCCGGGGGCGCCGACAACGAGGGTGAGTGC
>UQEO01000083.1 GCA_900540095.1 uncultured Collinsella sp. | reverse complement strand
CTTCGACTCGACGTTGGCTTCACAGCGCCGCAGCGATCGCTTCAGTCACAAACTTATTGAGTGACTCACCCTTCTTTGCCGCTGCCAGCGCTGCTTGCTTGTGGAGCTCAGAGCCCGTTCTTACGTTGAACGAGCCCTTAAAAGCCCGCTCGGGTTCCTTGCCCTTCTCGGCGCAAAACTCAAGGTAATCGTCGACGGCGTCGTGGAAGCATTGCTCCACTTCTTCAGCCGTGGAGCCTTCAAATACGATTGCGTCCCTAATGCCGGCGACCATACCTGTTAGCACATGCTGTTCGGCATCGAACTCGACCGGGGCGAAATAACCCTTGTATGCCAAAACGTTACTCATGACTACCTCCGACATCTTGCAGAAAGCGAACGATGTTTCGAATGGTCCCCGCTGTCAATTCGTCAGATGGATGAGGTGCGTGCATTACGAACATCCTGCCATCTGATGGCCTGTAGAAGCGAACGCGCGATCCGGACGTCTTGCCTTTGCTGTCCATTTCAAAGCCATATGAAGCCATAACTTTAAGAAAGTCAGCAAATCTATACGTTGAAGGACAGCTAAGCAGCTGGGCGATGAGTTTATCGGATCGAGTCATCCCGCCTCACATTCTGCAACTATATTCTAGTTGCAATTTCAGTTCGATGCAAGCACCTCTACTATAGAACATGTGTGCGTATAGAACAAGTGTTCGAACTACCACGAAGGGCGCCTGTGAACTGCGCCCTTCGTGGTAGTTTTGCTTGCCGTGCCTTAGCCCAGCAGGTCGACTACGTTAAAGCCGGCGTTGCTCTTGGCGATGACGTCTCGGCCGCCAAAAACACAGGTTGGCGATTCGGCCGCAATGCGCGTCACGTCGGCACCGAGCGAGCGAAGCTCACCGGGCGTGGCGGCGAGCATCTGGGCGCGGCGCTCCTCGCGTGCGTGCGGATCGAGCCCGGCCAGGTAGGTCGTGTTGCGGCGCTTGGTGAGCGCGTACGGCTTCACCGGCGCGTCCATGCCGCTCACGCAGCTTACGATAAAGCCCTCAAAGGCAGCCTCGTCGGGCTCAAAGCTGCCGAGCCATTCGCCTGCGCGCGCCACACGCTCAATCGAGGGGTCGATTGCTGGGTCGCGGTAGGTGTAGAACGCCGTCTGGCGCTCGCCGGCTGCGCGGAATCCGCAGCCGTACGCACCGCCCTTCACGCGAATCTCGTTCCACAGGTAGTCGTAGGAGAGCGCGTTGGCGGCAACCGCCCAGGCGCCCGTCACGTCGATGCCCAGGCGACGCGGGTCGGACGCGCTTGCCGCAAAGCAGATATCGCTGGGGATGACGAAAGCCTCGTGGCGGTCGCGCGGCGTCGGCACCACGAGAGCGTCGCGGCCGGCATCGGCACCATCGCCCGCACCCAGCCCCAGGTCGCCCGCGGCATCCCAGTATGCGTCAAAGTCCTCGTTGCTGCCGGTAAAGCTCGCCATGCAGCCATCGGCCACAAAGATGCGCTCCGCCAGCTCGGCAAGCTTGGTACGCAGCCCGTCCACGCGCTCGTCAAAGTGCTCGAGCAGATCGCGCAGGAACAGGTAGAAATCCACGCCCGAAAGCTGCTCGCGCACCACGGCCGAAGGCGAGCTGTAGCTCATCGCGCGACCGAGCGCCGCCGAGTGGCCGTTGTTGATAAAGCCCTGCTCAAGCCCAATGCGAATCTGCGTGAGCACGTCGCGCACGCGGTCGGCGTCGGCATCTGCCAAAAGCGTGCTCGACCATACCTCGCGCGGCAGGCTCGCCAGCGCATCGATCTTCTCGGACAGGGCGCCGGCGCTCACCAGCAGGTAGGGGCGCACGCCGTCCATTTCGGGCTGCGTCATGACTTCGGTCGTAAGGCTCAAAAAGCCGAGCTTGCCGGCGAGCAAGTTGTCGAGCTCCTCGGCCGAATGCTCGCGCGTGGGCAGCTGCTTAAGCAGACGGCAGAGCAGCGTCACATAGGGCAGGTCCTCAAACGCGACGCAGCTCAGGTCGAAATACTGCATGGCGTAGACCAGGCGGTTGGTGGGGATGCCGTGGCGCAGGCAGGGGATGGGCGCAGTCGTGTCCACGACCAGCGGCGGCTCGGGGCGCGCCTCGCCAATGTCGGACACGCGCAGGCGCGGCAGCGTGGCCTTGGCCTCGGGTGTGTCCTCCGCCTCCTGCGCGGCACGCAGCGCGGCCGTGCGCTCGACCACATCGGCCAGCTCGGCATCGGTCATGGCGTCGCGCTTGACTACCAGCTCGGCGGCCTCGGCACCCTCTGCGCCCTCGGCGGCATCCACCGGCACCAGCTCGACCAGCGCCATATGGTCGTTTTGCAGCACCAGCTCGCGCAGCAGGTCCTCAAAGTAGCTGCCGTCCAGCTCGCCACGCAGCTCTTCGTACACCGGGCCGTACTTGAGCGCCAGCGTCGCAGCGTCGTCATCGTAGAGCCACGTGCTCAGCGCGTCGCACGCAATGGCCACGCCGTCGGCGATGCCATAGTCGCGCTGGCGCAGGTCGTATTCGTTGCTGCTGATGATGGCTTCCAGGCGCTCGCGCGGAACGCCGTGCTCGCACAGGTCGCGGCAAGCGTCCTGGAACACGTGACGCAGCTCGCGCGCCATGCCGGGCTGTGCGTTTTGCAGCATGATGAGCTCGTAGGGCTGCAGGCTCTCGGCCGCGGTGTAGCTCACCACGTTGCCGCCCAGACCGGCAGCCAGAATGGCCTTCTTAACCGGCGCTTCGTTGGAGCCCAGCAGCGCCTCGAACAGGATATCCGCCGCGATCGTGCGCTTACGGTCGAGCGCGCTGCCCAGCACCAGGCCCAGGCCCACCAGGGCGTTCTCGGGTGTAGTGGCCATCTCGACGCGCTTGTACTCGCAGGTCACGGGTGCCTGCACGCCCAGCGGATTGGGCGCCATCGTGGACGGGTCCTCGCCGGCGGCGACGGCAGCGTCCATGCGGCGGCTCGCGGCACTCGGCTGCGACAGATAACGCTCGTCCAAAAAGGCCAGTGCGCGGTCCACGTCCAGGTCGCCGTAGAGCGTGATGTAAGAGTTGGAAGGATTGTAGTGGCGCGCGTGCGTGTCCAGGAACTGCTCGTAGGTGAGTGTGGGAATAGCGCGCGGGTCGCCGCCGCTTTCGTGCGCATAGGCGGTGTCGGGGTAGAGCGCGGTGTTGACGGCGTCGTCCAGCACGCTCATGGGGTCGGACAGCGCGCCCTTCATCTCGTTGAACACCACGCCGTTATAGCGCAGCGCGCCCTCACGCAGGCTCGCGGAGCTGCTGTCGCCCTCGCCCTCGGCGCTCTCTGGCAGATCCAGCTCGTAGTGCCAGCCCTCCTGCTCAAAAATGGTGGGCTTGGTATAGATGGCCGGGTTGAACACCGCGTCCAGGTACACGTCCATCAGGTTATACAGATCCTGCTCGTTGGTGGTGGCAACGGGGTAGATGGTCTTGTCGGGGTAGGTCATGGCGTTGAGGAACGTCTGCATGGAGCTCTTGATCAGGTCGACAAACGGCTCCTTGACGGGAAACTTGGCCGATCCGCACAGCACCGAGTGCTCAAGAATATGGAACACGCCGGTGGAATCGGCCGGCGGCGTCTTAAAGCCAATGGCAAAGGCCTTGTTTTCGTCGTCGCACGCCAGGTACAGCAGACGAGCGCCCGAGGCAGTGTGTCGCAGCACGTAAGCGTCCGAGTCGAGCTCGGGCACGGTCTCGCGGCGCTCGACGGCAAAGCCGTGGCAGGTAGTGCCGGGCACCAGCAGTGCAGCGGCTGCGGCGCGCGGGTCGGTTGAGGTGGTGGGCATATGCAGTCTCCTTTGACGCCCCAGCGGGGGCGAATCGAGTCGAATCCTCGAGAGTATACCCATATGGGGCCGCGACCCTGCGGCGAACTGGAGACGATGCCAGCGGATTGGGCGAAGGGCTCGCGTGCCCGCCGCACGAGCGTGGAAAATTGGACACTCGCCAAACGAGAGTGGATATTCGGACGGACGAGCGAGGATTTCCGGATACCTATCGAACGAGAGTGGATATTTGGACGGAATTTGCCGCAAAAGCCCCAAAAACCGTCCAAATATCCACTCTCGATATCCGACCGTCCGAAAATCCTCGCTCGTCCATCACTCGCGTATCTCTCGTCCCTCATTCGTCTCTAATATGAGAGATGACAGGAAGATGAGAGAAAAATATGAGAGATAACTGAGCAGCAAAGAGACAGGCAATCATGGTATTGTCTCAATACCAATTGTTCTACCAGCAAAAATATGTATAAATGAAGCAAATGGTAGACATTCCATCTCTCATCTATCTCTCTATCTCTAAGCCGAGAGATAGAGAGATAGATGAGAGATAATTTCGAGAGATAACTGAGAGACGAAGGAAATCTATTCGCGGCATTCTTCGCAGAACCGAGCGAAAGGACGTGCAGATGAACGAAAACGAGCTGACCGGTCTGCTTGAGTCTTTAAGGCGTATGGGCTCGGATGACCTTAGCGTCGAAGTAAAAGAGAGCGCCATGACGCTTTCCCGCGACGTATGGGAAACGGTCAGCGCTTTCGCAAACACCGCCGGCGGCATCATCGTGCTCGGAGTGAGCGAGCGCGCGGGTTTTGTCCCAGTTGCAAACTTTGAGACCGAGAAAGTGCTCAACCAATTCGTGGCGGGCATGGGCGATGCTGGCGGTCGCGGAAAGCTGGCCAATCCGCCCAAATACACCATTGAGCGCGTGGAGCTCCAGGGCACCGTGGTTCTGGTCATCACGATTGAGGAGCTCGACCCGTCGAGCAAGCCTTGCTATGTCATAGAGCGGGGCGCTCAAGGTGGCAGCTACAAACGCATCGATGACAAAGATGTGCCGCTTTCATCGACCGAGGTGCTCGCATTGGCGTCATACGGTCGAGCGACTCCGAGCGATCGCGATGCGGTGCCCGGCACGAGCGTGGGCGATCTCGACGAGTCGCTGGTCGACCGCACGATAGAACGCGCCTATTCGTTGACGCCTCGAGCGATGCGTGGTGCGACGGACAAGAAGACAAAGATGGAGCGCCTGAATCTCCTCGACTTCCAGGGCAATGTTACCAAGGCCGGCCTCCTTGCCGCGGGCGTTTACCCTCAGCAGTTCTATCCCAAGCTCTTCATTGATGTGGCTGTCCATGCGGGAACTCAAAAGGGCGCTGCGGGACCGCTAAGATTTATGGACCGCACAGTCTGCGAGGGCACCCTGGGCGAGATGATTTCGGATACTGTCGCGGCTGTCGCCAAAAACCTGCGCCGCACCTCGACCGTCCAAGGCATCTCGCGTATCGACTCGCTGGAGATTCCCGAGGAGGTCCTGCGCGAGGCAGTCGCCAACGCGGTTATCCACAGGGAATACGGGGATCGGTTCTGTGGGCAATCGATCGCCGTCGACGTTTTTGACGACCGTATCGAGGTGACGAATCCCGGCGGCCTTTATGGAGGGAAGACTCGCGAGAGCTTGTTTGACGGCAGCTCCCGATGCCGTAACGCGACGCTCGTGAAACTCATGTCGATTGTCCCGCTGCCGGATGGCGCAGGTTCGCCGGCTGAGGGCAATGGCTCGGGCATCCCGATGATGCTCGATGCCATGCGCGCGCATGGTCTGGCCGAGCCCCTGTTCTGCCCGGGGTTCGATCGGTTCAAGGTCGTACTTTACCGTTCAAAGATCGAGCCGGTCGATCATGGCGGGGACTTGATTATGACGGCGCTCAAGCGCTACGGCGAATTGGGGACGCGCGAACTGGCGGAGCGCACGGGACTCACGGTTTCCCAGGTCAGGGCACGCGTCAATGCGCTCATTGAGCAGGGCGAGCTTGAGCCGACGGCGCCGTTGACAAGCCGCAACCGCAAGTATCGACTGTCAGAGCGCGTGGAATAAATGCGTTAGTGGACGAGGCGACCCAATAATCGACCCTCAATTGGCGCCCACTAAGGTAAAGCGGTTGTTGCTCAGTCGACGGTGATGCTAAAGACTCGGCTTACGCCGGCATGGCCCCGAACCCGTCCATCAAGAACAGCCTAAGAACCAGCTTGATGACATATCCCGGTTTGACTTCAGCCGCGTCAAAGACGTGGCGCTCGGCGAGCTCGCTGCAGTATGCATAGATGTCGCGGATAAGGTCCGCGCCCGAAAGCGTAAACATGTAGCCTGCGTCCGAAAGCGCATTGGGTGCGGCGGGCAACTTGGCCATGTGGCAGAACGTTTGCAGGTCGGGCGCCATAACATTCTGGTAGTCGAGGTGGCCGCTGGCATCCTGTGCGGCAAGCTCCAATTGGCGCACAAAATCCAGCGCCGCCGCTAACACAAAGCTCGGCGTAGGCGCATTGACGTCCTGAGTGGTCGCCACAAGCCTGCCCGCCGCCTGCGTGACAAGCCAAGCGACCTCGCGCTGGCAACGCACGGCCTTGCGCGTAACCGGCTTGATGGACGAAGAAGAAACGCTTCCCTTAGGCGGATTCGAAACAGCCACAAGAACCTCCCATGAACGACCCGGCCCAACAAGCCCGGATGAAACACGTGCTACATCAGTATACAGGGAAGTGGGGTAGCGGGGTACAAGCGCGCCAGCGGCAAACCGAGAGCATCAACGATGTGCCGATCGCGGAATGAGATCTCGTAATAATTGACTCTCGGCCATATTATTGAGGGGCATGACTCGCGTTCGTATGGTTGTAGGTGCTGGCGATGAACGACATTGACCTTGCTGTTCCGTTGATGGATGGACCAAGCTATGACCGCGCCTGCAGTCTCGTGCCTTCCGAATACGTTGAGGCATGGGAGTGGTTTCTGGGTGAGGAACAGCGCGGCGGCGTTTGGACCAGCCTTCCGCACCACGCCAAGGAAGATAGTCCTCAGTATCAGTACCGTTTGAGAATTGGCTCGGACTTCTTTCCCGTAACGCGGGATTCAGGGATCTTCTGGCCGGGCCAGGATCGGGTGAAGCAAGATCCCAATAAGATCTTTGCGCTTTCGGTCCATAACTCTAAAAAGAGCTTCTACACCGATGTGCCTCCGCTCAATTTGGATGACGGTACGTGGGTCATTAAGTATTCGGTCCAAGCGCCAGGAGCCGTTGGTTCTCGAGACCAGAATTACAACCGTAAAATGCTCAACTGCATGGAATGTGGCGTCCCAGTCGGAGTCATATTTGCAACCGAGGTGGGCTATAAGGTGCTCGGCCTTGCGTTTGTTGAGCGGTTCGAGCCCGAAAATGGATGGTTTGTTCTGCACGGTCCTGTTCATAAAGGCGGACCGGACCCTCGTTTTGCGCCCGACATGAGTTATCTGAAGCACATACCCGTCGATATTGAGTTTGCCGGACAGGGTGCGACCGACGACGAAAAGGTCCGCTATGCGTTAAGGCGCGAGCGATTGGGGCAGCAATGGTTCCGCAAGCAGCTCGTTGCCGCCTATGATGGCCGTTGCGCGGTGTCGGACTGCGGCGTCAGTGAAGCTCTGGAGGCTGCACATATCGAGAATTACTCGGGACCCAAATCGCAGGTTGCCAGCAACGGTATTCTGCTTCGGCGCGATCTTCATTCCCTATTTGATGCTCACCTGATTTCGTTTGAGCCTGTTTGCGGCGAATATCGGCTGTGCGGATCGTACCTGCTGGATAAGACCGACTACGCTTCCTTTGCGGGTGCGACGCTAAGGCAGCCGAATGAGCGTCAGTGGCGACCCAATACGGTGTTTCTTGAGGCCCATCGCATTGAGTTCGATCGCTCGGAAAAGAAGCGTGAAAAGGCGGGGCTTCTGCCGTATTAGCGTATTTGGCTTTGGCATTCTTTGACGATCATGTTGTTTGATCGGATCGCGTGGCGATGCAATCTCGCGCACGCCCGCCGGTGCATGCTCTTCCTGTTTTGTATAGCGAGAGGGGAGCGTGTATGAGCTGGCGAGGCGATATTGCGATGGGGAAGTACGGAAAACTGCCGTGTGCCCTTATAGACAACAATATGTTTCCGAGCGTAGAGGTTGATTGCGGGTCGTTTGTCGTCACCTGCCCTTGCTGCGGCTCGCAAATACCGTGTCTCGACATTCGGTTCATCGATGCGCGCGACAGACTCAGCGACGAAGTGAGAAAACGGACAGGCGTTCATATGCCGGTGTATCCGGAGAAATGCCCTGTTTGTGGCCTCGATATCGTGTACGACGCCGGCGACGAGGGATAGGTGATGCGGAGGAGCTGGCTGTGAAGGCTTCTCCGTCTCTACAAATAAATCCCCTCACCGAGTTGCTTGTGGAACTCGGCGTGATGGTCGCGTGCCCAGGTAAAGAGCGCCTGGTCAAAGTCGGTACGCGTGGCCGGGACGCCAAAGACGCCGGCAACTTCGACGCGTATAAACTCCAGTGCCGGCAGCTTGTTGATGGCAGTGAGGGCAAACGGGGACGAGGGCTCCTCGAACAGATAGCGGCTGCCTTGCAGCGCGTCGCAACTGGTGCACGTGTTGCCGAGCGACGGGGCTTTGGAGGCTCGCGCGCCTACGGGCTTGTAGCCGCAGCGTTTAGAAAGATAGTCGCGGATCTCGCCCGGCACGCA
>UQEO01000082.1 GCA_900540095.1 uncultured Collinsella sp. | reverse complement strand
AGTCATCGCGACGATCGCGGCTGGCACGCGGGTCGCGACGATCGCGCGACTCATTCGAACGACCGGCGCCACCGCGGTTGCCGTTACCACGAGCACCCTCGCGACGCTCGCCGCCGCGGGTACCACGCTCGTCACGCGAACCACGGCCTTCGCCGCCACGGCGCTCATCGCGCCCGCCGCGCCCGCCATCGCGACCGGAGTGACGACGGTCACCCGAGCCGCGCTTGCCGCCGCGCGAACCGCGGCCCTCGTCCTCGCGCTCAACACGACGGCGACCGCCACGGTCCTCGTCCTCGCGGCGACGGCGATGCGCCTCGCCCTGGAACTGCTTGGCACGACGCTCGGCACGGTTGCCGCGCGGGGCCTGCTCAACGGCAGCAGCACCGCCGCGCTCCTCGGCAGCCACCTCGCGGGCCACGCTCTCCACGGCCTCGTCCACGCGAGCCTGAACGCCCTCGCGCACGCGGGTCTTGCCGCCACGCTTGGGACGGCTCGGACGCTCGCCGTCGCTGCGGCGCTCGTCGCGACCGCGGTTGGAACGACCGGCCACATCGCCGTAATCGTCGCCGTTGCGCTTGCCGTCGCGACGTGCCTGCTCGAGCTTCTTCTTGCTCTTGGACTTGCCGCGCTTGGTCTTCTTCTTCACCTTAAAGGCCGAAGGATCGCGCTCGGGGTCAACCGCGGGCGGATTGGGACCCACATGCAGGTCGCCGGCGTCATAGATGTCGGCCGTCTTGTCCATGAGCTTCTCGATCTCGTAGAACTCATCGACGTCCTGCTCGGTCACAAACGTAATGGCCCAGCCCAGCTCGCCGGCACGTCCCGTACGGCCAATACGGTGGATGTAGTCGGTCGGCTCTGCCGGCACGTCAAAGTTCACGACGTAGCGCACATCGCTGATGTCAATGCCGCGGGCGAGGACGTCGGTCGCCACCAGCACGTCAACGGTGCCGTCGCGGAAGGCCGAAAGCGCGCGCTCGCGCTGGGCCTGGCTGCGGTTGCCGTGGATTGCGGCGGCCTTGATGCCCTTGCGCTCCAGACGACGGCAGCAGCTGTCGGCGCGGTGCTTGGTGCGCATAAAGACGATAGTGCGCTCCGGGCCCTCCTTTTTGAGGAACTCGGGCAGCAGGTTGTTCTTGGCCTCGATGGACACCGGGAACACAAACTGGTCGACGGTGTCGGCGGTCGACGTGGCAGGCGCGATCTCCACGCGGGCGGGGTCGCTCACCAGGTCGGTGATCTCGCCCACGGCCTCCTCGTCGAGCGTGGCCGAGAACAGCAGCGTCTGGCGCTCGGCCGGCGTCTCGCGCACAATACGGCGAACGGCGGGCAAAAAGCCCATGTCGAGCATGCGGTCGGCCTCGTCGAGCACCAGCACCTTAACCTCGTCCAGGTGGCAGGCACCCTGCTCGATCAGGTCGACCAGACGGCCCGGCGTTGCGACCAGGATGTCGCAGCCGTACTTGAGTGCCGCGGTCTGGGGCTTGTAGCTCACGCCGCCCACGACAGTCACGGCAACATGGCCCGTAACGTCGGCGATCTTGCTCGCGACCTCGTCGATCTGCTGCGCGAGCTCGCGCGTGGGGGTGATGACGAGCATCACGGGGCCGCGGCCGTTGCCCTCGGGCTTCTTGGCGCCGCGACGGCGGTTACGGCCGCCACGCTCGCGCACGGGCTTGGGCGGAGCAATGTGCTCCAGATTGTTCATGGTCGGCAGCAAGAAGGCGGCCGTCTTGCCGGTGCCGGTCTGAGCGGCGGCAAGCAGGTCGCGGCCCTCGAGCACCACGGGGATCGAGCCAGCCTGGACAGGCGTGGGCGCCGTGTAGCCCAGGTTCTCGATAGCACGAAGCATCTCGTCCGAAAGTCCCAACTCGTCAAAGGCGGGCAGGTTCTCGGTCGCGGACTCGACGGTCTCGGCGGCGCTGGCCTCGTCGGCAGCATCGAAGGCAGCCTGGGCCATGGCCTCGCGGGTCTCGTCCAGAATCTCGGCGTCCGTGACGTCGGATACAGAATTACGCATATGTTGTTGTTCCTTATCTGCACGCGTTATGGGCACGGCATGCGGCCGCGCGGGCGTGCTTGGTAGTGCGCTAATAGCTAATACATACAAAACGGGTGCGCACAGAGAGGACGTTGCTCAGCACGCTGGCGATCGCTTTGGCAGCCCTATCACGCGCCGTCCAGACGCAGCAGCTCTAAGCGATGGAGCAGATTCGCCGCCGGTTAGTATACCCGTACTCCGCATGCCCCCACGTAAACCACAGATGACGAGGCAGACGGGGCGGGTCTGGGCCGATTGTCTCAATCTGTAACAGTTGCTCAGCAAAAACCGGCCTAACTGTTACAGATCAAGACAGAACTCAGCCACGCAAAACAACATCTCGATCTGTAACAGCTAGAGGTCATTTTCCCTGTTAGATGTTACAGGTTGAGATGTTTGACAGGGGCTGACAACGATTGAGCAGCCGCCCTCATCTGTATCGGAATGTCATACATTTCTTTCTGGACTAGACACCCCCAGGGGGTATGGGTGTATAGTATCGGCAGGTTAACAATTCCAACACCGAACTACAGAAAGGAGAAGCCATGGCTCAGGATAAGTTCGACGTGGGCGGCATGACGTGCGCCGCTTGCCAGGCGCATGTGGACCGCGCCGTCAGCAAGCTCGACGGCGTCCAAAGCGTCGCGGTCAACCTGCTCGCCGGTTCCATGATGGTCGACTACGACCCCGCGCAGGTCTCCCCCGACGATATCTGCACCGCCGTCGACCGCGCGGGCTACTCGGCCTCGCTCGTCAGCACGGGCACCGATGCCGCCGGCTCAAGCGGCAACGCGCAAGCCAGATCCGGCGCCGCCCATATGGAGTCGCCCACCAAAAAGCTGGAGGCCACTGCCTCCGCCATGCGCACCCGTCTCATCATCTCAATCATCTTTCTCATTCCGCTGTTCTACATAGGCATGGGGCACATGCTCGGCTGGCCGCTGCCCAGCATCTTCACGGACCACATCCACAGCATGACGCTCGCCCTCACCGAGCTTGTCCTGCTCATCCCCATCGTCTACGTCAACGATGCGTACTTTATCAACGGCTTCAAATCACTCGTACACGGCGCGCCCACCATGGACGCCCTCATCGCCGTCGGTGCCACCGCTTCCATTGTCTGGTCGCTCTATGCCATGTTTATCATGGCCGACCAGCTGGCCACAGGTCAGGTACACGAGGCTATGATGACGAGCATGGACAACCTGTACTTTGAGAGCGCCGGCACCATCCTGTCGCTCGTCACCGTGGGCAAATACCTCGAGACGCGCAGCAAGTCCAAGACCGGCGGCGCTATCGAGGCGCTCATCGACCTAGCACCCAAGACCGCGACCGTCGTTGCCGATGACGGCACCGAAACCACCGTGGACGTCGACAGCATCCTTCCCGGCCAGGTGCTGCGTGTGCGCCCCGGCGAGTCCATCCCTGTCGACGGCGTAGTGCTCGAGGGCGCGTCGGCCGTGGACGAGAGTGCGCTCACCGGCGAGTCCATCCCCGTGGAAAAGACCGCCGGCGACACCGTCAACGCCGCCACGGTCAACCGCACCGGATCGTTTACCTTCCGTGCCACGCGAGTGGGCGCCGACACGTCGCTCGCCAAGATCATCCAGCTCGTCGAGGACGCCAACGCCACCAAGGCGCCCATCGCCCGCCTGGCCGATAAAGTCGCCGGCGTGTTTGTGCCCGTGGTGTTTGTGATCTCGGCCGTGACCTTTGCGGTGTGGATGGCACTGACCGGCAGCATAAACGAGACGCTCACCTCCGCCGTGGCCGTGTTGGTGATCAGCTGCCCGTGCGCGCTGGGCCTGGCCACGCCCGTCGCAATTATGGTTGGCACCGGCAAGGGCGCCGAGATGGGCATTCTGTTTAAGAGCGCCGAGGCGCTGGAGAACCTGCGCAGCGTGGGCACCGTGGTGCTCGATAAGACGGGTACCGTCACCCGCGGCAAGCCTGCCGTGACCGATATCGTGGTAGCCGCCATGAGCGAAAAGGCGCTGCTCAAGCTGGCCGCCGCACTAGAGCGCCAGAGTGAGCACCCACTGGCCGAAGCGATTATGGCCGAGTGCGAGTCGCGCGGAATCGTCGCGCGCATGGTCGAGGACTTTGCCGCCGTGCCCGGTCGTGGCGTTACGGCGCGCGAGGGGCAGAATGCCATCGCAGCCGGCAATATGCGCCTGATGAACGAGCTGGGCGCGGAGGTGCCCGCCGGTCTTGCCGAGCAATTTGCCACCGAGGGCAAAACGCCGCTGTTCTTTGCCAAGAACGGCGAGCTCGTCGGTACCATCGCCGTGGCTGACGAGGTCAAAGACACGAGTGTCGAGGCCATCGCCGCGCTCCGCAAGCTCGGCGTCGACGTGCGCATGCTCACCGGCGACAACCGCATGACGGCCGAGGCCATCGCCCGCCGCGTGGGGCTGAGCAGCGAACAGGTCATCGCCGACGTCCTCCCCGCCGACAAGGAACGCCACGTGCGCGAACTGCAGGATGCGGGCGACAAGGTCGCCATGGTGGGCGACGGCATCAACGACTCCCCCGCCCTGGCGCGCGCCGACGTGGGCCTTGCCATCGGCACCGGCGCCGACATCGCCAAGGAGGGCGCCGACGTGGTACTCATGCGCAGCGACCTCATAGACGTCGCCCGCGCCATCGAGCTGTCGCGCGCCACGATCCGCAACATCAAGCAGGACCTGTTCTGGGCGCTGTTCTACAACGGCATCGGCATTCCGCTCGCGGCGGGCGTGTTCTTCCCGCTCACCGGATGGCAGCTCTCGCCGATGTTTGGCGCTGCGGCCATGAGCCTGTCGAGCGTGTGCGTCGTAAGCAACGCGCTGCGTCTACGAACCTTTAAACCATCAGTTGCGGTGAAATAAGGCGTAACATGCTTAGCTAAACCGCTATTTAGTCCGTATTCCACCGCAACTTTAGGTACTCAACGAAAAGGAGATAATCATGAACTACATCGTTAAAACGTCCGGCCTCATGTGCGGCCACTGCGACGCTACTGTCGAGACCGCGCTGCTCAACGTTGCCGGCGTGACCGACGCCGATGCCGATCACGAGACTCAGACCGTACAGGATGGTTTAAACGACACCGTGACCGCCGAGCAGCTCGCCGCCGCCGTCGAGGGCGCGGGCGAGAAGTTCCACGCCCTGTCCGTGGCCGCCGCGTAGCAGACGCCGCCTACTCAATCCTCAGAAGTTGCGGTGAAATAGTTCCTGTTTTAGTGCTTCAAGCCTGCAAACAAGAACTATTTCACCGCAACTGACGGGGGCATCCGGAAGATCGACCAGAAACGAGGACCCGCCATGATGGCAGACCATAAATCGGTGACCCGCATGCTCAAGACGGCACGCGGCCAGATCGACGGCATCCTGCGGATGGTGGAGGAGGACCGTTACTGCGTCGACATCTCCACGCAACTCATGGCAACGCAGGCGCTCATCGCCCGCATCAACGCCGATGTGTTGAAGGCACACATCGAGGGCTGCGTCGCCTCGGCCATCGAATCGGGCGACGAGGAGCTCAAAGCCGCCAAGCTCGCCGAGATAGAGCGCGTCGTCGACAAGCTCGCCAAGTAATTGGTGCAAGGGGGACAGGTACGTTTGCACCACCTTGGTGCAGATTAACCTGTCCCCAATGCACCAAAAGGGGTATAAAGGCGTGCAGCATATCGAACGAAAGGCAATTCGCGTGAATGACTTTATGAAGGGTCGCAACGGCGCCGACGAGCTCACCATCGTGCTGGGCTTCGCAGGCATTATCATCGCGATGATCGGATCGATGGCCCGTATTCAGTGGCTCAGCTGGATCGCCATCGCCGTAATCGTACTCGGCGTGCTGCGTGGCCTGTCCAAAAACATCGACGCCCGCCGCAAGGAGAACGATGCCTTTGTCACGGCGACCGCAAACGTCCCCGGCCTAGGCAAGTTCGTCGCCAGCTTGGGCGGCGGGACTGCGGCCGCAAACGCTTCGCGTGCCGCTGGTACCAGCAAGGAGGACTTTGAGCGCGCCAAGCGAACGGCCAAGAAGATGTGGAAGGGTCGCAAGACCACGGCCTACCTCAAGTGCCCCAACTGCGGCCAGATGCTGTCCGTCCCCAAGGGCAAGGGCAAGATCCGCGTCACCTGCCCCAAGTGCCACGCCAAGATGGAAACCCGCTCCTAGCGCCCGCACATGGGACAAATGCATCAGAAGTGTTTGTCCTGCATCTTACATATTTGTCGATAAAAAAGCCGAGGCTTCGTGTTGAGACCTCGGCTTTTTGCATGGGGCGACAGCATGCGACGGTGAAGCTGTCGTTTCCGTCACGCCAGCGCTTACGCTACGCCATCGCGAGCGAGCTCCTCGGCAAGCGCTTCTGCCGGCATGGCCATAATCGCGTCGAGCTCGGCGTCAACCTCGGGGATGCGCTTGACCTTGAGCTTGCGCACCAAGTCACCGCGGCACATCACGTGCATCGGCTCACGCAGAGCACGCAGGTCATCGAGCGGGTTCTCGCGCGTCACCAAAATGTCGGCCGCCTTGCCGCACTCGATCGTACCGGTCTCGTCACCCAGGCCCAGTAGCTCGGCATTGACCTGCGTGGCCGTATGCAGCGCAAACGCATTGTTCACGCCCACGTACTTGGCAAAGTAGGCTACCTCGCGCCACATGTCGTACTGCGTCACGAACGGGCAGCTCGAGTCCGTGCCCAGGCCCACCTTAACGCCGGCATCCAGGGCGGCGCGAGCGCTCTCGATGATACCCGAGCACACGATGTCACCGTTCTTCTTTTGTGTGTCGGTCGAATGGGTCTTTTCCGGATCGAGCAACACAAACGGCAGCGCCGGACTGATCGTGCAGGTCACGCTCGGCGCGCGTCCCTCGAGCTGTGTTCCCGCGGCGCCGCGGTACAGCTCCAGGATCTCGGGGGTCATCGGAGCGCCGTGCTCGATCGTATCGACGCCGGCCTGAAGCGCGGCCTTCACACCTTCGGTACTCTCGACATGGGCCATGACCGGAAGGCCGACCTCGTGCGCCGCCTTGCACGCCGCCGCGGCGACATCGACCGGCATGCGCAGCACGCCCGGCTCGCCCACCTCAGTCGCATCGAACACGCCGCCCGTCACGAATAGCTTGATGACGTCGGCACCGCGCGCGTACAAATCACGCACCTGTTCGGCCGCCTCGTCGAGGGTATTGGCCACCTGCGCAAAGAGGCCCGCACCGTGGCCACCTGGCACCGTGACACCCGTTCCCGGTGCCACCAGACGCGGACCCTGATACTTGCCGGCGTCGATGGCGTTGCGCACGGCGATGTCGGCAAACAGCGGGTCGCCCGCTCCGCGCACCGTGGTCACGCCGCTTGCCAGCTGCTGCTGAGCGCTGCCCTTGAGGATATGGCGCACGATGGCGCGGCCCACGGGATTGTCGAGCTTCTTCATCAGCGCGCCGGCATCTCCCGCCGAGACCGGTTTGCCCGAACCGCACAGATGCACGTGCATATTGATGAGACCCGGCATGAGATACGCACCTGCCAGGTCGATGACCTCGGCACCTGCAGGTGCTTGCGCCACGGCGCTCGGTCCCATCCAGGTGATGACACCGCGCTCAACGGCCACGGCCATATCGGGCTGCGGCTCCATATGCTCCGAGCCATCCAAGACGGTCGCATTGATAAACAACGTGGGACGATCGGCAGTCGCCATATCGAGCTCCTCCCTCACGATTAACTTGAACATTTGTCCATTATTACCCAGCGCGGCAGGATTGCTGCGGACATATCGGTTAACGGAGAAAGGAGGAGATACGGAGAACGGAACGCGTTGCAGTCCCACCCCAGCGACGTCCGGGAAATGTCTCAATCTGTAACAGGTGGACCGGGTTTTAGCAGCCAAATGTTACAGAACAAGATCTTTCGGCACCTCGTCCAACCTTTGTCTCGATCTGTAACAGTTAGACCGATTTTTGGCCGTTAGATGTTACAGATTGAGAT
Organism: uncultured Collinsella sp.; assembly: GCA_900540095.1. Lineage (GTDB taxonomy): Bacteria > Actinomycetota > Coriobacteriia > Coriobacteriales > Coriobacteriaceae > Collinsella. The sequence goes on along the minus strand of UQEO01000082.1, from coordinate 596 downwards.
ATTCTCCAGCCCCGTCGTCAAACGTCTAGGCCTGTAACAAGTAGACAGGTTTTCGGCCTCTAGATGTTACAGATTGAGATCTTTTAGCGACAGCCAACCTTCTGTCTTGATCTGTAACAGTTACGAGGCCAAACGGCCCCTTGTTGTTACAGATCGAGACAAACTCGGCAGGAACAACCACATCCGCGTCGGTTGCACCCCTCAGCGCCCATACAACTGGCGTCTCCATTCCTCAGCCAAATCGGCCCGCTGTGGAATGCCCGCCAGTCTCATCTTTTCAGCCAGCTTCCCCGGGTTCTTGAGCTCATCAAACGTAAACCGAAGCACCTTATGTCCGAGCATCGTCAGATGGGACTCTCGCTGACGTTCTGCCACGAATGGGTCGACCGACTCCCGATCCCCACCATCCTGCAGGGTATACTTTCCCTTTCCATCGAGCTCTCCGATCACGCACGTCCCGTCCTCGAGCCTCCAGAAATAGTCGACTCGAAATACCTGATTCGGATCGAGCGGATCACGGAACTCCACCTGTAACTCTGGCACCGGAAAACCGTATGCGATAAAGAATGCCCGAAAACGAGACTCGCCGCCGTTTT
>UQEO01000081.1 GCA_900540095.1 uncultured Collinsella sp. | reverse complement strand
CCCATCTGCAGTTTTTTTTGGGTCAAAGGAGGGGGGGGAGCCAATCCATGTTCATGTTTGCAAGGGAGCGCCTTCAAATAACTCGGCCAAAATCTGGCTGACTCGCAGGGGAGGTTGCATTGTCGCTAATAACAAAGCGAAGATCCCCCAGAGCACGCTTGACGACCTCTGTGAAATTATCGCCGCTCAGCATGAATTGATTTGTTCTAAATGGAAGGCTTTTTTCCTTGTGGACGAGATCTCGTTCTACTGCTAAACGCCATTCTGACTTCTCTTTTTCATTTTTAATCATGAGACTGCCCCATCAGCGCTGATTGAACTTGACAGTACAATGGAGGCGGACTTTATTGCCGCTGCTCGTTGCGGCTAAACGGATGTGTTGGAGCTCGTATGAACGATTTTCTAAACGGTCAAGTTGAGAACGATGGCTTTTTGCGTGTGGCGGCGGCTTCGCCGCGGATTCGCGTGGCCGATGTCGAGGGCAATGCCGAGGTTGCGCTGGCAGCTGTTCGCGAGGCTGCCGAGCGCGGCGTTCGCGCGCTGGTGTTGCCCGAGCTCAACTTGTGCGGCTATACCGCGGCCGACCTGTTCCATAACCGCACGCTGCTGCATGCCTGCGAGGCTGCTCTGGTGCATATCCTCGATGAGACTCGTGAGCTGTCGATTGTCTTTACCATCGGTCTTCCCGTTGCGGTTGCCGAGAATATCTACAACTGCGCCGCCGTGTGCTGCGCGGGCGAGCTTTTGGGCTTCACGGCCAAGAAGTATCTGCCCAACTATGGCGAGTTCTACGAGCGCCGCTGGTTTGCTCCGGCGCCCGCAGATCCTGTGTGGGTTGAGTTTGCCGGTCAGGGTCCGGTTCCGCTGGGTTCGGGGCTTCTCTACCGCTGCTGTGATGAAGGTGCCGAGGATATGGTGCTGGGCGTTGAGATCTGCGAGGATCTGTGGGTGCCGGCGCCCCCTTCGACCGAGATGGCGCTTGCCGGTGCGACGGTGATCCTCAACCCGTCGGCCTCGGACGAGATTATCGGTAAGGCAGACTATCGCCGCAGCCTCATCTCCAATCAGAGTGCGCGCCTCTACTGTGCCTATGCCTATGCAGACGCGAGCGAGGGCGAGTCCACGACCGATATGGTCTTTGCGGGCGAGAACCTCGTCTACGAAAACGGCTCTAAGCTGGCGGCGACGAAGCTCCTTACCTGCGATATGGCGGTTGCCGATGTTGACCTCGACCGTCTGGTTGCCGAGCGCCGCCGCTCGACGACGTGGACGCGCGCGGACGATGCGCCGGAGGCCACGACCGTTGAGTTTTCGTTTGAGGGCGTGCTGGCCGAAGAACCTGTCCTGCGCGATGCCTGCGATATCGACCGTGTCTTCCCCCGCGCGCCCTTTGTGCCGGCCGACCATGGCGACCTGGCCGAGCGTTGCGAGACGATCCTCGATCTGCAGACCGCCGGCCTCAAGACCCGCCTTGCGCATACGGGCACCAAGGCGGCCGTCATCGGCCTTTCGGGCGGCTTGGACTCCACGCTGGCTCTGCTTGTGACCGTGCGTGCCTTCGATGCACTGGGGCTGCCGCGCACCGGTATCACGGCGGTCTCCATGCCAGGTTTCGGCACGACGCATCGCACCAAGTCGAATGCCGAGTCGCTTGCTCGCGACCTGGGTGTGAGCTTCCGCGAGGTTTCGATCCACGCGGCTGTGGAGCAGCACTTCAAGGACATTGAGCACGACCCGGCAGTTCAGGACGTGACCTACGAGAACAGCCAGGCCCGCGAGCGTACGCAGATTCTGATGGACTTGGCCAACCAGGCTGGCGGTTTTGTCATCGGCACGGGCGACCTGTCGGAGCTGGCGCTCGGCTGGGCTACCTATAACGGCGACCACATGAGCATGTACGCCGTCAACGCGAGCGTGCCCAAGACGCTTGTGCGCCATCTGGTGCGCTATGCCGCCGATGTCTTTGGCGGACGCATTGCCGAGGTCCTGCTCGATATCCTCGATACGCCGGTGTCCCCCGAGCTTCTGCCGCCCACGGGCGATGGCGAGATTGCACAGAAGACCGAGGATTTGGTGGGCCCGTACGAGCTGCACGACTACTTCCTCTACTACCTGCTGCGTTTTGGCTTTGAGCCGGGCAAGATCTACCGCATGGCGCTCAAGAGCTTCGAGGGCGTCTACGACGTCAAGACCGTCCACACGTGGTTGCGTACGTTCTATCGTCGCTTCTTTGCCCAGCAGTTTAAGCGCAGCTGCCTGCCCGATGGTCCCAAGGTGGGCTCGGTGACGCTCAGTCCGCGCGGCGATTGGCGTATGCCGAGTGACGCCAGCTCGCGTCTGTGGCTTGCGCAGATCGACGCGCTCAATCCAGTTGACTAAGGTTGGCTAAATTGAACCAATACGGGGGTTGCAAGCGTTACACTTTTGCAATCTGATGGCCCGTATCGCGCGGCGCTCTTGTCGGAGCGCCGCGTTTTTTATATCGAAAGGTGGCACCATGCAGGCATCGCAGCGTCTCGACCGCTTTGGCGCGGAGGTCTTCGCCTCACTCAACAACAAGCTTCTCGCGCTGAAGGCTCAGGGCAAGACCATTTACAACATGAGCGTGGGCACGCCCGACTTTAAGCCGTACGACCACGTGGTCGAGGCGCTCACGCAGGCAGCCCAAGATCCCGAGATGTGGAAGTATGCCCTGCGTGACCTGCCCGAACTCAAGCAAGCCGTGTGCGATTACTATGAGCGTCGCTTTGGCGTTTCGGGCATTACGCCGTCCATGGTGCAGTCGTGCAACGGCACGCAGGAGGGCGTGGGCCATTTGGGCCTGGCCCTGCTCGATCCGGGCGACACCATTCTGGTTCCCGATCCGTGCTACCCGGTCTTCGAGGCGGGTGCCAAGATCGCCGATGCCAAGCTCGAATACTATCCGCTGGTTGCCGAGCATAATTACCTGCCCTATGTGGCGGGTATCGATCCCGAGGTGGCCGATCGTGCCAAGTATATGATCGTGTCGCTGCCCGCCAACCCGGTGGGCTCGGTGGGCACGCCCGAGATCTACGAGGAGATCATCGCTTTTGCCCGCGAGCACGACCTACTGATCGTTCACGACAACGCATACTCCGACATCGTGTTCGACGGCGAGCCGGGCGGCAGCTTCTTGCAGTATCCCGGCGCGCTCGAGGTGGGCGTTGAGTTTTTCTCGCTCTCCAAGTCGTTTAACGTCACCGGTGCGCGTATCGGCTTTTTGGTCGGCCGCGAGGATGTGGTCTCTGCCTTTGCCAAGCTGCGCAGCCAGATCGACTTTGGCATGTTCTTCCCGATCCAGAAGGCCGCCATCGCGTGCCTTAATGGCCCGCGCGATGAGGTCGAGGCGCAGCGCCTGAAGTACCAGGAGCGCCGCGATGCCCTGTGCGACGGTCTTGAGGGCCTGGGCTGGGAGCGCCCCAACGCGCATGGCTCTATGTTTGTGTGGGCCAAGCTTCCCGGTGGCCGCACCGATTCCATGGCGTTTTGCGAGGAGCTCATGGAGAAGGCCGGCGTTGTGGTGACGCCGGGCGCGAGCTTTGGTCCTTCGGGCGAGGGGCACGTGCGCATGGCGCTGGTCTTGCCGCCCGACCAGATCGCTTTGGCTGTCGAGGCCATTCGCGAGGCGGGCCTGTATTAGAAAGCTATTTTGGCTCGTCAATATATCGAAACCGATTTCGTGCAGTTATTTTACGAATCCTGCAAACAATTTCGGTAAACGGTCGATTTTTGGCTGCGAATAGGAGCATAATCAAAGTCCCGATTGGATGTATTGGGATTACGACAAGCCGCTCGGGTCGTTCCCGGGCGGCTTGTTTGTGGAGTGAGATGGGAGTTTCTAATGGTTAACGAGAAGAAGGTCGCTATTGTCGGCTGCGGTTTCGTCGGTTCGTCTTCGGCGTTTGCGCTGATGCAGAGCGGTCTGTTCTCCGAGATGGTCCTCATCGACGTGGACAAGAACCGCGCCGAGGGTGAGGCCCTGGATATCGCGCACGGCATGACGTTTGCCGAGCCGATGAAGATCTACGCCGGCGATTATTCCGATGTCGCCGACGCCGCCATGATTGTTGTCACCGCTGGCGCTGCCCAGAAGCCCGGTGAGACTCGCCTGGACCTGGTCAACAAGAACGTCAGCATCTTCAAGTCCATTATTCCCGAGATTAAGAAGTCCGGCTTCGACGGCATTCTGCTAATCGTCTCCAACCCGGTTGATGTTCTGACCTATGCTGCCATCAAGATGTCTGGCCTGCCCGAGGGCCATGTCATCGGCTCCGGCACCGTGCTCGACACCGGCCGCCTGCAGCAGATGCTTGGTGCCCACGTCGAGGTTGACCCGCGCGATGTCCAGGCCTATGTCATGGGCGAGCACGGCGACTCCGAGTTTGTCGCTTGGTCCAGCGCTCAGGTTGCCGGCGTTCCGCTGAACACCTTCTGTGAGCTTCACGGCCACTTGGAGCATGAGGCTGCCGAGAAGCGCATCGCCGAGGACGTCAAGAACTCCGCCTACACCATCATCGAGAAGAAGCACGCCACCTACTATGGTGTCGCCATGGCCGTCAAGCGCATCTGCACCGCCGTTATGCGCGATGAGCAGACCGTTCTGCCTGTCTCCTCGCTCATGGTGGGCGAGTATGGCCTGTCCGATCTTGCCATCTCCATGCCGACCGTCGTTGGCCGCGACGGCGTTGTCTGCCGCGTCCCCGTGCCGCTGAACGACGACGAGCAGCATGAGCTCACCGTCTCCGCCAAGGCCCTCAAGGACATCATCGACAGCGTCGACTTCTCCTGCTAAATCAAGCTCGCTAGAGCGAAAAGCTACAATGAAGGCGTCCGGGTCCACACGGCCCGGGCGCCTTTTTGGTGCAAAGTAACCTGACTCCAATGCACCATAGTTGATGGGAGGGCCATGTCGGATTCGCCTAATTTTTTGACCTATGTCCAGACGGCGTTTGATCCCTTTGAGGAGCGGCCGTTCTGCGCGGTGGATAGCCTGGTCTTTGCGTGGTTGTCCTATTTGCGCTTGCCGGGTGATATGGCGGGGCTGACGAACTGGCAGGGCCTAGACGTACGCGAACTGCTGCGTGCCGAGTGCTACCGGGACATGATTGACGACTTGTGGGACCCAGAGGGAAGCAGGGCCTTGTTGGAGGCCGTGGCAGCAAATCCCAGATACCGCGGCGTGCACGTTTGCGGCTATCGTGCCGTGAGCGATGTGGTGGCGACGGAGCAGTTTGCAGCCATGGCGTTCCGGTTTCCGGCGGGGTTTAGCTATCTTTCCTTCCGGGGGACCGACAGCACGATTGTGGGCTGGAAAGAGGACTTTAACATGGCGTTCCGGTGTCCTGTACCGGCCCAGGAATCCGCGGCGCGTTATGTGGACGAGGCGGCGGATGCGATCGACGGGCCGCTTTTGTGCGGAGGTCATTCCAAGGGCGGAAACCTTGCGGTGTACGGTGCGGCGATGTGCTCCGATGTCGCCCGTGAGCGAATCGAACGGGCGTATTCCCATGATGGTCCAGGGTTCGTCGAGGAGTTTCTGAACAGCAACGCCTTTGCCGATCTTTCCGGTCGAATCGACAAGACGCTACCTCGGTCGTCGATCTTCGGCATGATGTTCGAGACACAAGAGGACTATGCCATCGTTGAGAGCACCGAGTTCAGCCTGCTGCAGCACAATCCCTTTAGCTGGGTGGTTGATGGTTGCGACTTCGTATACTGTGAGCGCCTGTCCGCCGGTGCTCGATACGTCGATGGCTCCATTCGCGAGATGCTGCTTGCAGTGTCACCTAGCGAGCGCGAGCGTTTTGTAGATGCGTTGTTCTCCGTGTTTGAGGCTACGGACGCCGAACGGTTTGCGGATATCGCAGGAAATCTGCGTGAGAGTCTGCCCGTGATGCTCCAGGCTGCGCAAGGCTTTGACAAAGATACGCGACGCTTTATCTCGCAGACCATCGTGGCGATCCTTAAATGCGCACTGTTGCCCAAACGACCCCAGATCGACGTGCCCGCTGCCGGCAAGAGTTTGGCAGAACAGCTCGAGGCTTGGCAGTCCGAGCTCCTGCGCTAGCCATTGATACAAAGCAACCTGTCCCCGATGCGCCAATCTTCGATGCGCCTGGGGCGGGCTCGACCGCTATACTGGTTCGTGCCGAAATCGATCTAGAACGGAATGCCGTATATGAAAATCAATCACGCGATTCTGCATATCCTGGACTTTGACTCTGCCGTCAACGTCATGAGCCAGCGAGAGCTCGATATCGAGAGCCGTACCGTGCGCAACTTCGTGACCACGCATCTGCGCCGCGCACGCACCTCGGCCGACAATAAACGCGCCACGTTTGCCGAGAACTCCGCATTCGGCGGCGAGCTCAAGGGCTATTTCTTTGGTGAGCGTGAGTTCGTGGACCTGTCTCAGCAGATTGCGGAGTTCATCTCTTCCGAACTTACCAAGGCCGAGAAAGCCGAGTCCACTGACGTGCTTGTGGCGGACTTTGATGACGATGAGGATGCCCGCTGGTTTGCCGTGATGCTGCTGGGCTCCAAGCAGGCTTTTATGCACGAGGTAGGTCGCGAAGAGGGCGAGGTGCGCAACGACATTGCGCGCCACTACGCCATTCTGCCGAATCCCTCGCAAAAGGTGCCGAGCTATGCAATCGTGCGTGCAAGCACCATGGAGATCGGCTATGTGGACAAGAAACGCAAGATCGCCGGCGAGGACCGTATGCTTATCCCCGATGGCCTGCTGCAGTGCGACACGGGCGTATCGGGCAAGGAGGTCATCGACACCGTGACGCGTGTGGTCGAGGAAGTCGCCGAGGAGCACGGTGCCAATACGGCCGTAGCGCTCGCCAAGGTTAAGGCTGCTGTTGCCGAGAAGGTCGAGGATGACGAGGAGCTGCCGCCTTGGGATATCGTCGACGAGGTCTTTGAGGACGAGCCGGTCATCAAGGAGAGCGTGCGCGCGGCACTGACCGAGGAGAAGGTGCCTGAGCGTGTGCCCGTGGAGCGCAAGCAGGTCGAACGCGCGGCGGTGCGCAATCATAAGATCCGTACCGACACGGGTATCGAGATTAGCTTCCCGGCCGAGATGGGTTCCAACTCCGAGTACATCGAGTTCGTCAATGAGCCTAACGGCCTCATCTCCATCGAGCTCAAAAATATCGGTAGCATCGAGAATCGATAAGGCTTTTTGCTTTTGAATAAAAGTCTGGATTATATTTTGAAGTATACTTTGAAATATAATCCAGATTATTTTTTGGAGGCCAAAATGTCCCCACTTGTTCTGGAAAAACCGGTGTTTACAAAAGACCAGGTTGTTTCTGCTACCGAAGCAAGCAAGTCCTTATCCGCCATTCGTAAACGCGCAAAACGCGCGCCTCAGTTCATTGCTGATCATAATGATATCGATACCGTGATTATCGACTATGCTGCCTATGAGGAAATGTACGGCGCGCTGCAGTATCTGCGTGAACTTGAGATAAATCGCATCGCTGCGGATCGAGTCAAGCATGGTCCGCATGAGTTTGTTCCGTTTGAGGATGCCTTAACTGCCGAGGAGCTCGCGGAGCTTGAGTCGATGGATCCGGACGCGATTCCCGACGAGGATCTTTTCGAATGAGCGGGCATTTTGTTGTCGGCTTTTTGAATCGAGACGTCGAGAAGGAATATCAAAAACTAGATGGATCCCAGCGCAGGCTCGTCCGTATTGCCGTCGCAAAATTAAAGACGCGCGCTGATGAAATCGGAACGCCGCTTCACGGCGAGCTCGCCGGCTGCAAAAAGATTAAATGGCGGAATGCGGGACTCAGAATGGTTTTCCGAATCCGAGAGGACGGAATGGTTGAGATTGCCGAGATCGTGGCAATAGGGCGGCGCGATCGTTCCGAGGTCTATAAGACGGCCGTAGGGCGCCTGTCAAAGCAATCCGCCATGGTTGAATACGACGGAACCCTGAGATGATGAAGGCCGAAGCCTCGGACGAGGGCTTCGGCCTTTTTGCTTGGAGCTGAATTGCGCCGTAGGTTGAGCATACGTCAGCGAAAACGCCCCTAAGCGAGCAAGGTGACGTGAAAGAGGAGGGCATTGACCTTCTGGTCATGCCCGACGATTGAACGTCAGATTGCCGCTCTGGGTCGTTTGCAGCGTCGACTAGTTACGCGGTTTGGTAAAACCGCGTAACCCTACAGCTGGCGCAGGCCTTCCTCGAGACCGGTCTTGCTGTCGGTCTTCTCATCGCGCATCTTGATGACGCGGGCGGGGACACCGGCCACGACGGCACCGGCGGGGACGTCCTCGACGCACACGGCACCGGCAGCCACGACGGCGCCCTTGCCCACGCGCACGCCCTCCAGGACCACGGCGTTGGCGCCAATCATGACATCATCCTCGATGATGACGGGCGTGGCACTCGCGGGCTCAACGCCCCCTGCCAGTACGGTGCCGGCGCCGATGTGGCAGTTCCTGCCCACGGTGGCGCGGCCGCCCAGGACGGCGCCCATATCAATCATAGAGCCCTCGCCGATAACGGAGCCGATGTTGATGATAGCGCCCATCATAATGACGGCGCGGTCGCCGATCTCGACGCGGTCGCGGATGATCGCACCCGGCTCAATGCGGGCGTTGATGCCCTTAAGGTCTAGCATGGGGACGGCGGAATTGCGGCAGTCATTTTCGACGTCGTAGTAGTCGATGGAGTCGGGCAGGTCATGT
>UQEO01000080.1 GCA_900540095.1 uncultured Collinsella sp. | reverse complement strand
TCGCAGCGAAGCGAGAATGTTTGAGCATGGAATGATATAAGGGCGGCTCCGGCAGAGCGGCGGACATTCGACTAGCGGATATGCGCGGGTTTTCCGCCCCAGTAGAAGCGGCAGAAGGCTCGTTTGCGCTTTTGGGGCTTGCCTACTAGCTCCATGGTTGCAATGGCGATATCCTCGGCTGCGCGTGGACGGCGCAGGACTTCGCCATTGATGAGCAGTGCCTTGAGCGACTCCGGATGATCGTGGAGATGGCGCAACGTCACGATGAGCTCGCGTGCGGTGGTGACATGCATGCTGGCGCCCATGCCGGTGAGCATTGTGGTGTTGGCCTTTTCCTGGCCATAGGACTTGCCCAGCAGGATCATCGGTAGATGTGCGCATAGGCACTCGGTGACCGTGAGTCCGCCCGATTTGATGATTGCCAGGTCGCAGCCGTGCATGAGGGCCGCCATGTCGTCCACGTAGTCCAGAACCGTGACGTTGTCGAGCTTCATGGCGTCGAAGAGCGTTTTGAGTCGGGTGGCGTATTCCTTATCCTTGCCCGGTAAAAAGACAAAGTGCATGTCCTCAAAGCTGCGTAAGAAGGGGAGCGTGTGGTCCATCGCGGCGCGGAAACGCACGTATGGTTGGGGCAAACTGGCGCCGGCCATCACCAATACGACGGTTTTGTCTATGGGGAGATTGAACTTGCTCAGCTCATCCTCGCGTTTGTAATCGGTATCGAAACCGGCTCGGATGGGGATGCCCGTTATGCGGATCTTTGACTCGGGAACCTTGCGCGGGCGCAGCGTTTCGGCCATAAACTCGTTGGCTACACAGAATAGGTCGGTGTCCTTGTGGGGCCAAAAGCCTTCGACTTCGTAATCGGTCGGCACGCAGATGACCGGGTAATCGATACCCGTGATGACGCGGGCGCCCACAGCGACGTTGGCCGCCGTAATGTGTGTTGCGACCACGGCTATGGGCCTGCGGGTCCGGACGTATTCGTTGAAGGCGGGGAACATAATTCGTGACCATGCTGTGCCGCCGCCCCAGAGCAGATGTCCTGTAAGCGTATATCGCCAGGTCAGGTCGTAAATGGGACGCGTGGCGCCGGTAAACGACGCTGCTGTTTTATTACCATCGAACCTAATGCGTCCAAAATCGAGGATATTTAGGACTTCGATCTCAATATCCTCAGGGATTCCTTTGGTGCCGCGGATAAGGTCAAATGCTTGTGCAATCGCGTTGGCGGCGGCTTTGTGGCCCGATCCAACCGATGCGTGCACAATGGTTACCAGGGGTTTTTGTGCAGGTAAAACGGTCATTTGCTCCGGTTGGGGAGTGGCTTGCATGGGCAGGGGAGCGCTATTGCCCGTCTGCGTTTGATCCATCGATAACTCCCCTTCAGCTTTGTTACGCGATTTATCATTGTAGTGCATGAGTGTCATGTTCACGTAAATTTGGGTATGAGCGCAAAGAACGACAACGTTTCGACGAGAGGATTCTTCATGACTACCGATCAGCCGATTGATGTTGCGATTATCGGTGGAGGCCCCGCGGGCTATGCTGCCGCCATTTTCACTGCGCGTGCCAACCTGACGACGACTGTGATTGAGCAGGGTATGTCGGGTGGACAGATCGCCACGACCAATGAAGTCGAGAACTATCCGGGCATTCCGCTCTTGAGTGGCGCCGAACTCGGCGAGCGTTTTCAGCAGCATGCAGAGGGCTTGGGAGCTCAGGTCGCATGGAGCATGGTTACGGGTATCGATTACGATGCCGATGCAGCGCTGTTTACGGTGCATCACGATATAGGCGATACGCTGGCCTCGAGCGTTATCGCTTGCATGGGTGCCACGCCGCGATCTGCTGGTTTCGCTGGCGAGGATACGTATCGCGGTCGTGGCGTTTCGTATTGCGCGACGTGTGACGGCATGTTCTTCCGTGGCAAGCAGGTTTTTGTCATTGGCGGCGGCAATGCTGCCTGTGAGGAAGCCCTGTTCTTGTCAGAAATCGCCAGCAGCGTGACCATCGTCTTGCGTCGCGATCAGTTCCGTGCACCTGATGGTGTTGTTCAGAAGGTACTCGAAAAGGACAATATTACAGTTAGGTACCAAACTAGTATTGTTGAACTTTCTGGTGAAGCGATGCCAACGACGATTGCCTTTAAGGACAATGCATCTGGGGAAATTCATACCGAGTCATTTGAGCCCGGCTCGTTTGGCATTTTTGTCTTTGCCGGCACGCAACCCCATACCGAGCTTGTTGAGCATCTCGTCGATCTGGCGCCTGATGGCGGCATTCTGACTGATGAATCCATGGCGACCCGCACGCCAGGTCTATTTGCCGCTGGCGATATCCGTTCCAAGCGTTTGCGCCAGGTTGTGACCGCGGTTTCTGACGGAGCCATAGCGGCAACCAGCGCATACGCATTCCTCCGTAGATAAGTACGATAATATATCTTATGTAAGGTTGTTATCTATTAACTAAATGGCGGGACGATGCATCAGTGCACTGTCCCGCCATTTTTCTTGCAGGCTATATGGTATGCAAAACTAGATAACCTAGAATACAATATAGAAAATGAACGGAGGACCTTTATGAACCACGTTAAACACGTTATTCCGATGTCTGATTCGTCGGTCAGCATTAAGCCTGAGGATATTCAGCCCACTGTGCTGCCCGATGCATTTATTCAGTCCGATATCGTGCGCAAACTTAATACGTTGAGTCTGCCGCGCTATGACCAGTTGCCCAATGTGACGCTCTACCGCGACCAGGTTATTGAGTATGTTTCGCTGTGGATGGAGCCGCTGTTCATTTGCGTTGAGCAGCCTATCATTACGCCATCGATGATCAATAACTACGTAAAGGTCGGCCTAGTGCCTGCTCCGGTCAAAAAGCAATATGGCCGCGAGCAGATTGCCCGCCTGATCGCTATCTGCATCTTTAAGCAGGTGCTACCTATTGCTGCTGTGCAGGCACTCTTTAACATTCAGCGTTTGAGCTACGATGCCCCGACGGCCTTTGATTATGTGGTCGATCAGCTCGAGGCATCGATTCGTGCGGCGTTTTCCGTCGAGCAGACTCCCGTGCCCGATACGGCGCATCAGGTAACGCGTGAGTCGCTGCTTGTGCGTAGCGCGGTATCGTCCTTCGTTTCGAAGGCTTACTTGATGAGCTATCTCAAGTTCAACGGGTTTAATAGCTAGCCGACGTATAAAACGAGCGGGACAAAGAGTCATCTGTCGCTTTGTCCCGCCCGTATTTTTTGCTTGGTTTGACTTTATTGGCCCGAAGCTACGCCCATGCCGTAGCCGATGATGAGGCCGTGCATCTCGGCGTAATAGGAATCCAGGCCATTGCAGGGCATGATGATGGTCTTGGAGCCGGGCCAATGTTCGACTATGCGATCAGTAAGCGCCTGGGCTCCAGTTTCGTTCTCAACGTGATCGATGATGACCTCACCGCCCGTAAAGCCCTCGGCTTCCATAGTGTCGATGATCTTGTTGAGCATCTTCTTTTCGCCACGCGTGTGCCCGACGAGTTCGATTTTACCGGCCTCACTCGCCGTGCCCAAAATGCGGATATTGAGCTTGTTGGCAATGACGCCGGCTGCCTTAGGGATACGTCCGGCTTTGGCGAGGTTTTCGTAATTGCACAAGCTGAAGAGGATTTTGCTGTTCTGCTCAAGGCTATCAAAGTATGCGCAAGCGTCCTCGAATGCGACATCCGGATTGCTTGCAAGATAGCGGTCAAACAGCAAGAAAATGAGGTCCATTTTGCCGCCAGCTGCGCGTGAATTGACTAGATGAATCTGTCGGTCGGGCTCCTCGGCAAGAACCATATCGCGAGCCGTGGCTGCCGCGTTGTAGCTGCCCGACACGCCCTCAGAGATCGGCATGCAGATGGTCTTGTCTGCCAATTTGAAGAGCTCGGCCCACTCCCCTACGCTGGGACAAGCGCTCGAAGAAGCGTTCGTCTCCGCCTGAACAGCGCAGTTGAGCTCATGAACATCGAGCGAAAGGTCATCGACGAATTCACGCTCCCCCACTCGAATTTTGAGGGGCGCAAATGCAAAGGTGGTATGGGGTGCGGTCGGTTGCCAATCGCGGAGGTTACAGCTTGAATCGGAGATAAGTGCCCAGCTCATAGAGGGTCCTTTCTAATTGTTCTTCAACAATTATAGCTTTCTTGCTGACCGATTGGGCCGCTATCTAGTATTCAAAACTAGATAGCGGCCTGGACTAAAGATAAAAGAATGGACCTCGCAACTTAAAGCCACGAGGTCCACATTCACACGCTGTGTAAGATGACTTAGTAACGCACGAAGATGTAGTTATTGTTCATGCCGGCGGCAACGGAGCTGATGATAACACCCGTGTTGTAGTCGGAAGCATGAATCATCTGACCACCACCGATGTAAATGCCGGTGTGGTACGAGTTGACCACAACGTCACCGGGCTGCGGATCGGACACACGCGTCCAGCCCATAAAGGTACCCGTGGTGCCCAGGCGGCAATAGCGACCAGTGAGGCAATAGCTAACAAAACCAGAGCAATCGAAGCTGTTCGGGCCAATTCCGCCCCAGGAATAAGCGCAACCAAGCTTACTGTACGCACGCGAGACAACAGAGCCGCCATCGACGGACTGGCTCGGAACAGAAGGCGTCGGAGCTGGAGCGGGCGTGGGGGGCTGCGGCGTCGGAGCAGGTGCCGGCGTAGGAGCCGGAGTGTTGCCGCCCTGGTTGTTGTTATTGCTGGTCTGGCCACCGTTGTTGGTGTTTTCGGTCGTACCGGCAGTCTCGTTGCTCACCGTGGCCTTCTCGGCGGTACTGGCGTTGATGCCGGCCTGCAGCGCGGCGTTGGCCTCGGCCTCTGCGGCAAGCTCGGCTTGCAGCTGCGAATCCAGGGAGTTTACGACGTTCTGGGCTTCAGCCTGCTGGGCGTTAAGCTCGTCGACCTTCTTTTGCGTGGCTGCGACGTTCTTTTCCTGCTCGGACTGCTTATCGGTGAGCTGCTGCTTAAGCTCCTTGACCTCTTGAATGGTCTGAGCTTGCTTATCGGAGACTTTGCCGTAGTAGAACAGACGGTTGAGCATATCGCTCAGGTCGTCAACGCCCGTTAGAACCTGAAGCAGGCTCAGACCGCCGGTCTTGTACTCGCCGGCGACATAGGTCGAGAGCTTGGCCTGACCGTCAGCAATCTCCTGCTGCTTTTGCGTGATCTCGCCAGCAGTCTGATCGAGCGCCTGCGTCTGCGTGGCGAGCTCATCGTAAATCTGCTGGGTTTGGGTACCGATCTGCTCGAGCTTCGTACGAGCAGCGGCAAGGTCGGATGCGGTATCGGCGTAGGCAGGAGCCGCGAGGCCCAAGCCCAAAACACAAGCGAGGGTTGCCGTAGCAGCGCAGCGTGCCATGTTTTTGTGCGTGTTTGCTGTGCGCATGTAGCTTCCTTTCCAGTAACTAAGGGTAACGGCTAGTCCACCGTCACCAGGCTAAAGAGCTCAACATCGTCGTCAGTCGACGTGAGCTTCTCGCGCGGGTTGAGAAACGCAAGCTCAAGGATACACCCGTAGCCCACAAGCTTTGCGCCCATATCTCGCACCAGTTTACCTGTTGCCTCGACGGTTCCGCCCGTCGCGACCAAGTCGTCCAGAATCAACACGGTATCTTTAGAGCTGATAGCGTCGGCATGGATCTCAATTGAATCGGTGCCGTACTCGAGCTCGTAGCTCTGGCTTACGGTCTCGCGCGGCAGCTTGCCCGGTTTACGTGCGGGAACAAAGCCGGCGCCCAGAGCTACGGCCACGGGAACGCCCACCATAAAGCCGCGAGCCTCGGGACCTACGACCTTGGTGATTCCCATGCCGGCAAAGTGCTCGGCGAGGGCATCGGTCATGGCTTTGAGCGCCTCGGGATTGCCAAAGAGCGGCGTGATGTCTTTAAAGATGACTCCGGGCTCGGGATAGTCGGGGATGTCGACGATTTGAGATTCGAAGTCGTACATTGCATGACCTTTCAATGGGTTGCCGGATAAGCGGCAGCTGTTATTTGCCCGCGGTGGCGGTGCCGGATTGCGAAGGGGTGACGACCTTGAGCGGCTTTACGAGGGAATCCTCGTGCGAAGCCGGCGCGCCTATCTCTTCGTTTTTGGCCTTGGTTGACTCGGAGCGAGTGATTTCCTCATCGAGTGCATCGATGTCGGCGTCCTCGACCACGGCGTTGAGCGACTCAAAAACGCGGTTCTTGAGCAGCGCGGTGTGCACGCCCTCCGTCAGGTCGTGAAGCTTCTTAAACGCACGCTCGAGCTTGGCGTCGCGCTCGTCATCGGAGGTATCCATGCCGAGCATGCTCACAAGCACCTGCTCAAACATCGAGGACTCGCGGTTGGCGGAAGACACGTACTGACGCAGGTTGCGCGGCTCGATATGGAAGCGCGACAGCTCGGAGCAGTAGCGGATGATCGGAAAATCGCGACCATCGACAAGCTCGCGATTCTGCGGACTCTTGATGATGCGAATGAGGTCGTTCTCGGCGAGCGAGCGGATAAACGAAATTTCGACGCCCAACATATCGGGAATGGTCTCGATGGGATGCAGCTTTTGCTTAGTCTCCTTGGGCTCCGTCTTGAGCGGAACATCGGATAGCAAGCCCACCTCGTAGGCGAGCGTTGACAGGTCCGTGGCGTTTTCCAAGCGCTGCTTAATCACGTTGAGCGGCATGTAGCGGGTCTTCTGCAAGTGCAGGATGACCTCCAGACGATCAACGTCCTCCTTAGAGTACTGACGGTATCCCTTAGGCGTACGATGAGGGGTAATGAGCCCCTCATCCTCTAGAAATCTAATTTTTGAGTTCGAAAGATCGGGGTATGCGCCTCGAAGTAGGTTGACGACTTGGCCGATACTCAGATAGTTGCGTTCGGCCATGCCCTACTCACCGGTTTCGATGCGCTCCGGCGTGCTCTCGTGGTAGATGAGCGTAAACGTACCGATCTGAACGGAAGAACCGTCGTGCAGCGGGGCTGCATTGACAATGGCACCGTCGACCCAGGTACCATTGAGCGAGCCCAGGTCCTCGATGCGAGCGCCGAGGCCCTCGCGAATAATGCGCGCGTGGCTGCGCGAAACGGTCATGTCATTAAGGAAGATGCCGTTCGCGGGATCGCGGCCGATGGTGGTCACGTCGTCCTCGAGCTCAAAGGCGGCACCAGTCTGCGGACCCTTGACGATGGACAGGACGGGGGCGGTGATGCGCACGTTGGCCATGAGGTCGGGAACGGTGACGTCGCTTGAAGGCACGCGGAATACGCAGGTAGCGTCAGCAGTCTTATCATTCTGAGGCATATTGTTAACCATGTTGTCCATGACAACCCCTAACTTATCGCGGACGTGCCGCAAATAATGAACCGTACGTAATCATACCCCAACGAATCAGTCTTCGATTTCAGGGTTCAGAAAGTCGATGTCCTCGTCCTCGGGATGCGCGAGAGCCTGTTTAATGGCCACTCCGCCCTTAATGGAGTAGATGACAGCCGTGAGCATGGAGAAGATCACGCCGCCGTACACAAAGAAGATGCCGAGGGGCACCGAGCTTCCGTTGAGGCCCGGGAAGGCCGTAAGGGTTGAAGATAAAAGGTGCAGGCCGTCAATAACGGGGAAACCGAGCAGCATGAGTGAGAAGCCGGTCATGAGCAGCGCCGTGGCAATCTTTCCGGGAAAGACCACATCGATGGGGCGACGGTGATAATGACGCACGATAAGCGTGCCGATGCCCAGATAGATGTCGCGGCCAATAATGAGTACGCAGACCCAGATGGGCAGCTCTCCGCGGACCACCAGTCCAAGTACGCCGGTGAACAGCAGCGCACGGTCGCAAATGGGATCCATGACCTTGCCGAGCCACGAGACCGTCTTAGTCATGCGGGCGATCTGACCGTCCATCCAGTCGGTGGAGGCGGCAACGGCGTAGATAACGATGGCGATGACACGGTTGTTATCCGTCACAAACAGGTACAGAAATACCAGGGTGAGGATCAGGCGCGTAAAGGTGATGAAATTGGAGATCGTAAAGATCTTATTCGACGGGTAATCGGAAGTGCCGATAAGCTCCTTTTTGATCTTCTTTTTGATGCCCACAGGACTCCCCCGCTGGTTAACGACAAAACTTTCGATACTATACCCGTTCCGGCGATGTCTATCCAGCCAAGCCATAGAGAGTCCAGACATGTGGAGGGTGTTGTGGGCGGGGCGAGACCATGCATTTGTGTACATCAGCCTCCAAACATTTCGTAAATTTTCGATTTTGGAGGCTGACGTACACGTTTTGATTCGCATACGTATCGAGCGGTGCAGTCGTTGATTCTTTGTTGCTTTAAGCAATTAAATAAAAAAGCCACGCACTAGGTGCCTGACCTGCAAACTTCTGGTCGGGACGACTGGATTCGAACCAGAGACCCCTTGACCCCCAGCGGGGTCAGAATGACCCTGACCTGTGCTAATTTTGTTAAAACACGCGCAAATAGCGCAAGTAGCGCATTTCCGCGTATGTAAATTTTACCAGCTCAGCGCGGTTTGTCCAGATAGCATATTATCGGCTTCGAGGAGCGCGGTGCAGCCGCTGACTTAATCAACGGGGGTAGGAGCCCCGAATCGTCGTCTCTCTGGGTTCCCGCAGGTGGGCCCTTCTGTTTCTAATCAACTGCGGATTCAGGAGCTATGTGGTCAATATAATACCGTTGAACCCGCGTATCGATACCGCTCAGCCATTC
>UQEO01000079.1 GCA_900540095.1 uncultured Collinsella sp. | reverse complement strand
TCCGATCCGGGCAACCTGTGGGGGGGGGCTAAAGGTCCAGCCCCGCCGTGGGAGCGGCAGCCGAGTGCTCTTCCTTCATGGCGTAGACGGTCTGGTACTTCTCGGGGTCGCCCTCGTAATCGGTAATGTAGGGCGGCAGTGGCACGTGACCGGCCGCATGGATGGCCTCGTCGAGCGTGCGCGGCTCGCCGGCGGCATTGCAACCGGCAGGCTCAAAGCGCACCAGACGGCCACCGCGGCTATCGGTGACAAAGTCGATGACCTCAGCCGTCAGCACCACGGGAGCCCCCTCGGGCGCATGGGCGCCACCGGCGCGATACTCAATCTGAGCACCGGGCTTCAGGCGCTTACCCGGCTTGACCAGGCACTCCCAAACATGGCCCAACGGGTCAACATCCTCGCGGCGCTTGAGCAGCAGCGTCTCGACCACACCACCCGAGCCCGACTTGCGACCGATCAGGCGGGCCGGCATCACGCGCGTCTTGTTGATGACGAGCACGTCGCCCGGCTCGATATAGTCGATGATGTCGCGGAAGATGCGGTGCTCAACGGTGCCGCCATGCTTCAGCGGCGTTCCTGTCTCGGAGCCCTTGCGATCCACCACCAGCAGGCGGCAGGAGTCGCGCGGCTCGGCAGGCGCTTGGGCGATGAGCTCTTCGGGCAGGTTATAGTCAAAATCATCGGTACGCATAGACACGTCGGATACTCCTTATATTGCTAAAGTCCGCTCTACATCCTAGCAGGCTGACGTCCCAAATGAACTACTTTTTGGCGGCTTTGCGCTCGTCGCGGATGCGGGCGCGGTCCATGGCCGCCTCGACGGCCGAGAATCGGCAACCGCAGTAATTCTGCCGATACATGCCAAGCTCGCGCGAACGACGCGTGGCCTCGGGGTAATACGGGCGAAAATCGCGAATGACCGGGGTGAGACCGCGGGCGGCAGCTAGACGCTCCAACACGTCATTACAGGTTTCGAACAGCTGATACGGCGAGACGGCGAGCGTCGTGCCCACAAACTCAAACCCGCGTTCCTGGGCCACGCGGCATGCCTCGGCCAAGCGCAAGGCATAGCACGTGCGACAGCGACGGGGCCGATCGGCACCCAGCGGTGCCACGCCGGTCTCCCAGCGATCGCGGTCCTCCCCTGCCTCTACGAGCTCGATGTCGCCATCGACACACCACCGGCGCAGCTCGTCCAAGCGGCGCTGCCATTCATCGCGCGGTTGAATATTGGGGTTGGTCCAGCAAATCGTGGGCTCAAACCCTTCTTCGCGCAGCAGGCGAACCGGCTCCAGCGAGCACGGTGCGCAGCAAGCATGCAGCAGCAACGGCTTCATCAACATCTCCTCCCCCGCAATGATTTTTTCATCCCCGTCCCAGAAAAATCATCCCAAAAAGACTACCTTGCGAAAAAGCGCACGCCAAAGGATGTGTCCTCGCAGGCGACAATGCGACGGTCGCGCAGAATGGTCCGCACGTAATACCAGTCGCCCACGCAACCCGACAAATGCAAGCCGGCCGCCAGATAGCACAGCAGCGGATAGTCCGAGAACGCAAACCCCAAGGCAAACGCCGCCGTCAAAGCAACCGTCGGCGCCAGGCAAATCGCCATGTACCGCCGGCGCGAATACACCACGCCCTCGGCGCAGGCATAAATCATCGCCGTCTCGCGATTCGCCCCAAAGGTCACCTGCGCGCCCGCAGGCGCCAGCAACTTAAAAAACACCGCGTGCACCAACTCGTGCACGGCAAATGACGCCGTCGAAATCGCAGCCAAGCCGACTATCCAGCCCAAGACGGCCGTCCAGCCGCCCACGTCCGCCGCATCCAAGTCCGCAGGCCCGCCCAGCAGCATAAACACCGGCACCAGGCACACGGCAAATGCGCCAAGCACGGCCATCCCCCACACAAAGCAGGCGTGCAGGAAATCCTCGTCTTCAAACGCATGTATGTTGGAAATCTCATTCATAGCATCTTAGGATAGCGCCCCCGTCACGCACCCGCCCGCATGTGCGATAATGTCGAACGATATGCACGAATTGACCACCGCGTCGCCGAGCCCCGCGCCCGGCCGCGCTCTCACCATATGCGAAGGAGTCCCATGGCATCCAAATACTCCATGAACGACCGTCCCAGCTGGCCTCGCCGCGCCATCGTCACCGCCGGCGAGCCCTACGGCAACAAGGGCCTTCACTTTGGCCACGTTGGCGGCGTCTTTGTCCCGGCCGACTTCTTCGCCCGCTTCCTGCGCGACCGTCTGGGCCGCGAGAACGTCATCTTCACCTCGGGCACCGACTGCTACGGCTCGCCCATCATGGAGAGCTACCGCAAGCTCAAGGAGAACGAGGGCTACGACAAGTCCATCGGCGAGTATGTCGAGTCCAATCACTCCCGCCAGGCCGCGACCCTCAACAACTACAACATCAGCTGCGATATCTACGGCGGCTCGGGCCTTGAGCCGGCTGCACAGATTCACAACGAGGTGACCGCCGAGATTATCGAGCGCCTGCACGAGCAGGGCACCATCTCCAAGCGCTCCACGCTGCAGTTCTACGATGCCAAGGCCGGCACGTTCCTCAACGGCCGCCAGGTGATCGGCCGCTGCCCCATTCAGGGCTGCAAGTCCGAGAAGGCTTATGCCGACGAGTGCGATCTGGGCCACCAGTTTGAGCCCGAGGAGCTCATTGCGCCCAAGAGCCAGCTCACCGGCGAGGTGCCCGAGCTGCGCCCGGTCGACAACCTCTACTTTGACCTGCCGGCCTACCTCGACTTTATGAAGACCTATACCGCCAAGCTCGCCCAGAACCCGCAGGTTCGCTCCGTGGTCTCCAAGACTATGGAGGAGTGGCTGCTACCGGCCCAGCTCTACATCCAGAACAAGTTCCGCGAGGCCTTCGATGCCGTCGAGGATCAGCTTCCTGAACACACCGTGCTGGAGCCCGAGGGCAACAAGAGCAGCTTTACCGTCACCTTCCCCAGCTGGAAGGAGCGCGACGATGCCCACGCAGTGCTCGCCAACGGCGGCGTGCGCTTCCGCAGCGGCAAGGCGCTCGTGCCCTTCCGCATCACCGGCAACATCGACTGGGGCGTTCCGGTGCCCGAGGTCGACGGCGTGAACGACGTCACCTGCTGGTGCTGGCCCGAGAGCCTGTGGGCGCCCATCAGCTACACCCGCACCGTGCTTGCACGCGATGCCAAGGCCGCCGGCGTGACCGAGGGTGTCGCCGCCCAGGATGCCGCCCTCATGGGCGAGCCCGCCGCCGACTCCACGCAGGTGCCCGCGCCCACCTACCAGCACAGCTCGCTCGACTGGCGCGACTGGTGGTGCTCTGACGACGCTCAGATTTACCAGTTCATCGGTCAGGACAACATCTATTTCTACTGCATCGCGCAGACCGCCATGTGGGAGGCCCTGGGTTGGGACCTTACGCAGAGCACCGTCAGCGCCTGCTACCACCTGCTCTACATGGGCAAGGCGGCATCACCGCCCCCGCAGCCCCCCCCCCCGCCGGCAGACGACCTGCTCAACCACTACACCTGCGAGCAGATGCGCGCGCATTGGCTGTCGCTCGGCCTGTCCGAGAAGCCGGTGAGCTTTAGCCCCAAGGCATATGACACGCGCGTGACCGGCAAGGACAAGGACGGCAACGAGGTGCGCGCCTGCGACGACAAGCGCGTTATTGACCCGGCTCTTAAGGAGAGCGCCCTTTTGACCGGCGTGTTCAACCGCCTGGCCCGCAGCTGCTTCTACGGCGTCGCCGTCAAGGAGGGCGACGAGAGCCCCTATCGCAACGGTTGTATTCCGGCCGGCGCCGCCTCTGCTGCCGTGGTCGAGGCTGCCGAGCAGGCCGCCCTTGCCTTTGAGCAGGCCATGTACAAGTTCGAGACGCACCGCGCGCTCGCCGTGTGCGACGACTACCTGCGCGCCGCCAACAAGCGCTGGAGCGATGCCTCCAAGGCCGCCAACAAGCTCGAGGGCGAGCCGGCCAACGCCGCCATGACTCAGGCCCTGGTCGACGCCTTTACCGAGCTGCGTGTGGCGACCGTCCTGATGCACGGCATCGTCCCGGCCGGCTGCGAGCTCATCTGCGAGTACTTCGACGTCGACCCGGTCGCCTTCTTTAGCTGGGACAACATCTTTGCCTCCACGGACGAGTTTGTGGAGAGCCTGGGCGAGAAGCCCGGCGAGCACCGCGTAAAGCCGCTGCCCCCGCGCTTCGACTTCTTTAGCAAGCACGAGAGCCAGTACTAAAGCACGCCAGCAGCGGCGTGCCCGGAAAGTAGTCAATTTGGGACGGGAAGGAAAGACGGATGTCCAAGCCGCGTCGTCGTAAGCAAAAAAAGCAGGTTAAGCCCGAGCTCAAGCTTAGGCAGTTTGCCGCTGCCGAGCTTTCCGACCGGCTTGCCGCCCAACACTCCGCCGCCGACCTGCCGCGCTTTATGGTCGATACGGTTGCCGGCGCCTATACGCCTGCCGATGCCGAGCTCATGATCGAGGGCTTTGGCGCCGCAGCCACGCGCCCGGTCACACTGCGCGCCAACACGCTCAAGGCGACCGCCGAGGGCATTGCCGCCGCACTCGACGCCGCCGGGATCGCCCACCAAACCGTTGCCTGGTACCAGGATGCCTTCGTCCTGCCCGACGCCCAAGTTTCCGACCTTTGGGGCCTCGACATCTACCGTGACGGCAAGATCTACCTGCAGAGCCTGTCGTCGATGATGCCGCCGCTCGTGCTGGGCGCTCAGGCCGGCGAGGACATCCTGGACATGTGTGCAGCCCCCGGCGGCAAGACAACGCAGATCGCCGCCCTCACCCAGGGACAGGCGCACCTCACCGCCTGCGAGATGAGCATTCCCCGCGCCGAAAAGCTCGAGGCCAACTTGGGCCGCCAGGGCGCCAAAAACGTGCCCGTCATGCGTATTGACGCACGCGAGCTTGACGAGTTCTTCCGCTTTGACCGCATCCTGCTCGACGCCCCCTGCACCGGCACGGGCACCGTCATCAGCGGCAACGAAAAGAGCTTGCGCGGCCTTACCGAGCAGTTGCTCGTCAAATGCGCCCGCTCGCAGCGCGCGCTTCTGGACCGCGCCATGGGGGCCCTCAAACCGGGCGGCACGCTGGTCTATTCGACGTGTTCGATCTTGCCGCAGGAAAACGAGGATGCCCTGCAAGAGGCCCTCGACAAGCACATGGACTGTGAGCTCATCCCCCTCGACGGCACGCCGAGCGAAAGTGAAGCGCGTCGCGCCCAGGATACCGGCGACAAGCCGCATATCGAGTGCAACGCCCTTACCGAAGCCATTGCCGCGGGCCACGTCTCGGCCATTGCCAACGGCATGCCCGGTACGCTGACCATTCCGCCCAGTCGCGACTTTGAGGGCTTCTATATCGCCCTGGTCCGAAAACGCAGCTAGCGCACGGATTCAGAACTCAACAAGCTATCGCCGTGCGCGCCTGTCCTGCTGGTCCTTATGCCGCGCAAGCGCTTCACGCTCCTTGCGCTCGGCCTTTTTGCCCTTAATGGCCGTGACCACAAAGTAGATGACCGCGGCGACAACGATTGCGCCCACGCATAGGCCAATCGAGCCCAACATTGCCGAGAATTCCATACCGCGTCACCTCTCTTTTGTATACGGGACATTCAAGATAGCACCTCGATTCCCGCCACCACAGCTCCTTCACGTTCGCCGGCCCTTCAGTCTAACGGATGGCGCAGCGGGGAAAAATCAACTCGTCAAACGATTTAGCACTCGCAACGCCGGTCGTACACTGCCGACCGCACAACATAGAAACGGACCGCCATGGATTCTCTCAACGATTTGAACGAGCGCGTCGACGCCTTTGTCGGCACCAGCTCCTTCGAGACGCCTGCCGCGACTAGCGACCAAGCCCCCATCGATGTTCCCGCCGAGGTTCACGAGGACATTGCCGCCTCGGTCGACTTCTCCGAGGTAGAGCTTGCAGACGAATTTACCGAGCCCCAGGTGGCCGTAACTCCCAATGGCCTTTTGCCCATGGAGCCGCTGCCCATCGACGGGCGCCTGCGCAAGGCGGCCCTCCGTATGCCCGATGAGATCGAGGAGGCCAGCGGGTTTACGCTCTTTGGCCGCCGCATCAAATCGCTCATCTACACCACCGACGTGGCGGTCATCCGCAACTCCAATGCCGACGCCGTGTTTGCCGTCTACCCCTTCACGCCGCAGCCCGCCATTACGCAGGCGCTGCTGACCGTTGCCGAGTGCCCGGTCTTTGTGGGCGTGGGCGGCGGCACCACCACCGGCAAGCGCTCCGTGCAGATGGCAGCCGTCTCCGAGATGCAGGGCGCGGCGGGGTGCGGGGGCAATTCCCCCGCCACTGCCGAGATGGTCGAGCACATCACCAACATCGCCGACATCCCCGTCATCGCCACGGTCGTACGTTGCGACGACGATGCTCACGCCAAGGTGCGCGCCGGAGCCAAGATCCTCAACATCGCGGCCGGCAAGAACACGCCGCAGGTCCTGCGTGAACTGCGCGAACACTATCCCAACCTGCCGCTCATCGCACCGGGCGGCAAAACGCCCGAGAGCATCCGTGAGACCATCGCCGCTGGCGCCAACGCCATCATCTGGACACCGCCTTCGGCCCAGCAGCTGCAGACCGACATGATGCAGCGCTACCGCAAGATGAAGGAAGACACCACGCCCGTCATCTCGCGCGACGATGTGCCCATTATCGACCAGGTCGCCGCCGCCGAGGTCAGCCAGGTCGAGAACATGAATCCCGACGTGCCGATTCCCGACGAAGTCATCGAACGCGTCGCTTCGATCCACGATCATATCGAGGAACGTCGCGCCAACCGCGGACTCAAGCCCTCGCTGCACGGCTTTTTCTTCCGCGGAAAAAAACGCTAGCCGCAACAGCAAAGCCCGCCCCGCAAACAACGGGACGGGCCTTTTTCTGTTATCAAATGTCAGAAGGGACAAGCGCGGCCGTTAAAACCGTCAGCCAGTCCACGAACGTTAGTCCACGCGCTTGTCGCCCATAAAGAAGACAGCCACCGTACCAGGGCCGGTATGCGAGCCAATCAGAGCACCGATGCTATTGATCTCAATCTTGCCTTTGAGCTGCGGAACCTGTTCCTCTATCAGCGCGGCAACAGCCTCGGCGTCCTCGCGGCACGCCGAGTGCGACATGATGCACTTGCCCGAATAGTTCGGGCCGTCCTGCACATGCGCCATCACGGTCTTGGCCATCTCGGAGATCGCGCGCTTCTTGGTGCGAATCTTCTCACGCGGCGCCAGCTCACCTTCGCAATCGACCGTCATAAGCGGGCAAATCTTGAGCGCCGTGCCGATAATTGCGCTCGCGGCCGAAATGCGCCCGCCGCACAGGTAGCTCGACAGATCGGTCGAGAAGAACCAGTGGTGCAGGTTAAGTTTATGTTCCTCAATCCAAGCGGCCGTCTTGTCGAGCGAAGCGCCGCTATCGCGAACGTCGGCGGCACATTCCGCCAGCAGGCCAAAGCCCGAAGACGCCGCCAGCGAGTCGATGACGCGTACCTTGCCGCCCTGGGGATAGCGATCCGCAAGCATCTGCGCCGCAACGCAGGCCGATCCATACGTGCCCGAAATACCCGACGACAACGCCAGGTGCAGCACGTCTTTACCCTCGGCAACAAACGGCTCCCAAAACTCCTCGTACTCACCCACGCTCACCTGAGACGTCTTGGGCATGGCGCCCGCGGCAATCTGGGCAAAAAACTCGTCCGGCGCAATCGACTGATACAGATCGTCCGTATAGACAACATCGTCGATCTCGTAATGAAAACACACGACAGGGATATTGCGCGACGCAAAGAACTCACGGGTTCGGTCGGCGGCGGATTCACAGGTCAGGACAAAATCACTCATATGAGGCTCCTTACTCATTGCTGCGCAAATTATCGCACAGTGAGCCTACATACGGTACATATGTCCACTATTTACCAAATCGAACCAAAAATAGCGAACATCTTTACCACCATCGTCTCCACCGGCTCCACGCATAAATATCTGAGAAAACACCTTCTGTCGTCTCCACCCGACCAACACATCTACCTCAACTAAATCGATTTACCAAACCGTTCGGCCAACAATTCGACCTCCCACCCCCAATCGAAACAAAAGCGGCGCATACTGATAAACGTTTGACGCTGTTTATCAGTTTTACCAACCCCATCGGAAGGTGTTTCATGGTCGCATTCGATCGCAATCCGCAAGACTTTAAGTATCTGCGCCTGCTGTCGAGACAGTTCCCCACCGCACAATCCGCATTTACCGAAATTATCAACCTCTCGGCCATCCTCAACCTACCCAAGGGCACCGAGCATTTTATGAGCGACGTGCATGGCGAGTACGAAGCCTTTATGCACATCCTCAACAACTGCTCGGGCGTCGTGCGCGAACATGTCGACGAGATCTTTGGCGACACGCTCTCCTTTGACGAAAAGGGCGAGCTGTGTACGCTCATCTACTACCCGCGCGAGAAGATCGACCTGGTCCGCAGCCGGCGCGAGGACTCGCCCACCTGGTACGAGACGATGCTTGACCAGCTCATCATGGTCGCTCGCTCACTTTCAAGCCGCTACACGCGCTCCAAGGTGCGTAAGGCCATCCCGCGCGACTACGCCTATATCATCGACGAGTTGTTGCACACGCACCCGGACGAGAACAACTATCGCGTGCGCTATCACGAGCGCATCGTGGAGTCCATCCTGGAGACCGCCAGCGCAGACGACTTTATCGAGTCGCTTGCCTCGCTCATCAAGCGCCTGGCCGTCGACCACCTGCACCTGGTGGGCGATATCTTCGACCGTGGCGGCGGCGCGGCCAAGATTATGGACCGCCTGCTCACCTACCATTCGCTCGACATTCAGTGGGGCAACCACGACCTGCTGTGGATGGGGGGGGGGGGTGGGGGGGGGGGCGGCCGGCTGGCGTCGG
>UQEO01000078.1 GCA_900540095.1 uncultured Collinsella sp. | reverse complement strand
ATCCCCACCATAAATTACCCTCGGCATACTTGCGCGAACGATTGCTCGTGCTACACTTGCAATTGCTGTTTCAGGGCGGGGTGGAATTCCCCACTGGCGGTAAATCGGGCGGTGCCAAAGGGGTGCCGTGGCACAGGCGAGGTGCCTGCGACCGAGCCGATGAGTCCGCGACCCGTGCGTGTGTTGGTTCGCATGCCGGCTGAACTGGTGAGATCCCAGTACCAACGGTTAGAGTCCGGATGAAAGAGGCAGGTGATCTTATGTCTGAACAGTCGCAGCATATCCATTTTGAGAACACGAATAGGTGGAGCACCAAACAGCTCGTTACCATGGCGTTGATGTGTGCCTTGAGCGCGTTGTTTATGTATGTGCAGCTACCCATCCTTCCCTCGGCGCCGTTTTTGACGTATGACCCGTCGCTGGTGCCGGCGATGGTGTGCGGGTTTGCGTATGGTCCTGGCGCCGGCACTGCTGTTGCCGCTATGGCTATCGTTATCCATGCGCTCACCACGGGTGACTGGGTCGGCGCGCTTATGAACCTGGTTGCCACGCTGGGCTACATTCTGCCTGCGGCTATCGTCTATCAGAAGATGCATACCTATAAGGGTGCCGTGATTGGCCTGGTGCTCGGCGTTATTGCCGCTACGGCGTTGTCTATGGTCGCAAACCTTACCATTGGCGTATGGTTCTGGTATGGCTCGGTCGATGTGATCGCCCCGCTCATGATTCCTGCCGTGCTGCCGTTCAACCTTATCAAGACCGTGCTTAACTCGGTGTTGACACTGGCGGTGTATAAGGCAGTCTCCAACCTCATCACGCCTAAAAAGGACCAGGTCAAAGGCCGCGCATGATTGAGTGTCGGGGCGTTTCCTTTAGCTATGACGGTGCTGCACTGGCGCTCGATGGCATCGATCTGAACATCGAGGATGGCGAGTTTTTCTGCATCCTCGGCGGAAACGGGTCGGGCAAGTCGACGTTTGCCAAGCATTTGAACGCGCTGCTGCAGCCCGATACGGGAACGGTGTGCGTCAACGGCATGGACGCGTCCGATCCCGAGCTGGTTTACGATATCCGCTCGACTGCGGGCATGGTGTTCCAGAATCCCGACGACCAGCTTGTGGCGACGCTTGTCGAGGACGATGTTGCGTTTGGTCCCGAGAACTTAGGGGTCGAATCGGCCCAGATCGCGCAGCGCGTGCGCGAGGCGCTGAAGGCCGTGGGTCTGGTGGGCTTTGAGCGCCACGAGACCCACGCTCTCTCGGGCGGACAAAAGCAGCGCGTGGCGCTTGCCGGCGTGCTCGCCATGGAGCCGCGCGTGCTCATTTTGGACGAGACGTCCTCGATGCTCGATCCGCGCGGGCGCAAGGGCCTTATGAAGGCCTGTCACGCGCTGCACGAACGCGGCATGACCATCGTGATGATTACGCACTTTATGGAAGAGGCCGCCGAGGCCGATCGAGTCGCGGTGTTTCGGGCGGGGCGCGTTGCCATGTTGGGCACGCCCGATGAAATCTTGACGCAGGCGGACGAACTCGCGCGGCTGAACCTGGATATGCCGGCATCGTGCTGTCTTGGCAGGGCGCTTCGTGCGAAGGGCGTGCCCGTTCACGCGCAGGTGCGCGAGGCGGATATGGTTGCCGAGGTTGCGCAGGCCTATACCGAGCGAAGTGAGGCGGGCACCGCGGGGCAGTCTTCCGCATCCCAGTCGGAAATCGCTGACGGCGCTGTTCCGGCAGACAATGAGGACAACGCGTCAGAGCCCGTCATCGAGATTTCGCACCTTTCGTATAGCTATTCGCTGAGCGCCCGCGAGCGTCGCCGTTGGCACAAGCGTTCAGCCGCCGAGGGCGCATCGAACAAGCAGACCCTCTGGGGCAACGACCCTAGCAGCCCTTGGGCGTTGCGTGATGTGTCGCTAACGGTGTGTCGTGGCGAGTTCCTGGGCCTTGCGGGCCATACCGGTTCGGGTAAATCGACGCTGGTTCAGCATCTCAACGGCCTGATTCGTCCCCAGGAGGGTTCTGTTTATGCGCTGGGGCTCGACCTGGTAAACAAGAAAGATGCCGCCGCGGTTAAGGCCAAGGTCGGCGTGGTGTTTCAGTATCCAGAGCGTCAGCTGTTTGCCGAGACCGTGGCACAGGACGTGGCATTTGGTCCGCATAACCTTGGCTTGTCACAGACCGAGGTTGCCCGCCGCGTTGCGTCATCGCTCGCGCGCGTAGGCCTCGACCTGGCCACGGTGGGCGACAAGAGCCCCTTTGAACTTTCGGGCGGGCAGCAACGGCGCGTGGCATTCGCCGGCGTGCTCGCCATGGAGCCCGAAGTCCTGGTGCTCGATGAGCCCATGGCGGGACTCGATCCGGCGGCGCGCAGTGATTTCCTGGGGCTCATCGATCGACTTCACCGCGATGGCCTGACCGTCGTCATGGTCTCACACAGTATGGATGACCTTGCCAATTGCTGCGACCGTATTGTCGTGATGAACGAGGGCACGGTGTTTGCCGAGGGTACGCCCGCTCAGGTTTTTGCGTATGCCGATGAGCTCAAGTCGATCGGCTTGGGTGTTCCCGCTGCCCAGCGCATGGCGCTGGCGCTTGCGAGGGCAGACGTGCCGCTACGCTTGGACGGCCTCTATACGGTTGAGTCGTTGGCCGACGAGTTGGCAGATTTGCTGATCGGTTGCTCAGACGGTTCTTCTAACGTTTCGGACGAGGCCGAATCCAAGACGGTCGCGCGAGAGGAGGGCTGCTAATGGAGGCGTTTTCGTTTGGCAGCTACTATCCCGGCGATAGTACAATCCACCGCCTGGACCCGCGAACCAAGTTGCTCTTGGGCTTTGTGTTTCTGATCACGACGCTCACGGTCAGTAGCTTCCGCGGACTGGTCCCGGTCGCAATCTTCGTTGTCCTGATCTATGCCGTGTCCCGGGTGCCGCTTCGCCGTGTCCTGTCATCGATGGCGCCGCTGCTGGCGATCGTCGTGGTGGTCGCGGTGCTCAACCTGTTTTCCGACCAGAGCGGGCGCATTCTGTGGCAGCTCGGCTTTTTGCAGATAAGCGAGGGCTCGCTACATTCCGCCGCCTTTATGGCGTGCCGCCTGACCTTGATGATGGCCGGTATGAGCGCTATCACGCTCACCACACCGACGCTCGACCTCACCGCGGGCTTTGAGCGCCTGCTCGCGCCGTTTGCGCGTGTGGGACTTCCTGCGCACGAGCTCGGCATGATCATGGGTATCGCGCTGCGCTTTATGCCGCAGTTTGCCACCGAGATGAAGCAGACGGCCGATGCGCAGGCGAGCCGCGGTGCGCGCGTGACGGGAGGCCCGCTCGGCGGCGTGCGTATGCTCGGCAGTGTGGCGATTCCGCTGTTCACGGGCGTGTTCCGTCATGCCGAAACGCTGTCTGCCGCCATGGATGCCCGTTGCTATCATGGCGAGCAGGGCCGCACACGTCTGCATGCGCTTGCATTTGGCCGCGGCGACGCGTTGGCGGCGGTGGTGACGGCGTTGCTGCTCATCTGCGTCATCGTCATCAATCTTCAACTTGTTTAGGCGCGATTCGAGCGCAGGAAAGGGGTCCCTATGACCGACAACGACCGCACGGCGCAGCTCGAGCGCGCCTGTTCGTATCTTAGGCGTATTCCGGCGTGGTATCTCGGCACGATCGACGTGACGGACGGACGTCAGCCGCGCGTGAGGCCGTTCTCGTTTGCCATGGTCGATGATGGCAAGCTGTGGTTTTGCACCTCGCGCGATAAGGACGTGTGGGCGGAGTTGAGCGCGAATCCCAAGTTTGAGCTCTCGGGCTGGAAGCCGGGGGAGTGCTGGATCGTGTTAACTGGCGAGGCCGCGCTCGAGGACGACGCGGTCGTGAGCGACCGGGTGCGCCAAGCCGGCTTTAAGCACATGGTGGGCATCGGCGAGCAACACGATAGTGCCAACGACGGTCGCCTTGCGTTTTTCTCGGTGCGAAATATCGCCGCCCGTTTCTGTGATATCGACGGCAGCGAGGAGCGCCTGGAGCTTTAGCCCTAGGGTAGCTAAAACAGCTCCGACCCAAAAAGACTAGTGCCAGGAGGACACATGGACGGATTGAATACGGTGTTGGAGTATCTGACGTCGGTGCCGGCATGGTATTTGGCGACGAGCGTTGACGGACAGCCGCATGTGCGTCCGTTTTCGTTTGCGCAGATCCAGGACGGCAAGCTGTGGTTTGTAACGGCGCGCACCAAAGACGTGTGGCAAGAGCTGCTGCAAAATCAACGCTTTGAGGCCACGAGTTGGTGGCCGGGCCATGGCTGGCTCATCTTGCGCGGGCGTGCGGGTCTGGATGACCAAGCCGCTCCCGATATGCGCGAGGCAGGCTGGAAGCACCTGGAGCGCCTAGGCGAGCACTACGAGGGCGCAGACGATCCCACGCTCGTCTTCTTTAGCGTGGAGGAACCCGAGGCCTTTATCTGCAACCATGACGAATGGGTGCCAGTCGAGCTCTAAACGAGTCTCTCAGCAAGCTTCGACAATTCAAATTCTCGCATGTAGCGGGCCCCACATTGCAACGTCACCGTAAGGTGCATTGGGCAATGTGGGGCCCGTATTCATTTGTCAATTCCTTCGAGTGAATGTGTCGGGACTGTTTCAATGCATGAATATGTAAAAGATTTGCGTATATATGCATCTTTTGGTGCTAAAGTTTCAACCCACTTCATAACGACGGCTGCGGGATGCGCATTGGTGTATAACTGCAGACAAGGAGTCTGATATGTCATTAAAGGTTGGAATCGTCGGTGCGGCTGGATATGCCGGCGCCGAGCTCATTCGCCTCGTCCTCGGTCATCCCGAGTTTGAACTTGCTGTCATTACGTCCAACGCCGATGCCGGCCAGCCGTTGTCTGCGGTGTATCCGAGTTTCGCCGGCGTGAGCGATCTTGTCTTCACGACGCATGACGCCCCCGAGCTCAAGAACTGCGATGCGGTCTTTTTGGCCGTGCCGCACACGGCTGCCATGGCACAGGTGCCCGCCCTGCTTGCCGCGGGAGTCTCCTGCATTGACCTCTCGGCCGACTATCGCCTGAGCGATCCGGCCACCTTTGCGGCCTGGTATGCCGCCGAGCACACGAGCCCCGAGCTACTCAAGAGCCGCGCCTTTGGTCTGCCCGAGCTGTTTTGCCAGGATTTGGAGACTGCTGCATCCGACCACGCCGACGGCAAGCCCGTGCTGGTCGCCTGCGCCGGTTGCTATCCCACCGCAACGAGCCTTGCCGCTGCGCCTGCCGTGCGCGCCGGCTGGGTTGCCCAGGGCGGTCCCGTGATCGTTGACGCTATCAGCGGTGTAACGGGTGCCGGTAAGTCCTGCAACGCCCGCACGCATTTTTGCAGCGCGGACGAAAACCTGGAGGCCTATGGCGTGGGCAAGCATCGTCACACGCCCGAAATCGAGCAGATCTTGGGCTTAACCGATCGCGTCGTCTTTACCCCGCACCTGGCACCGCTCAAGCGCGGTCTGCTCTCTACGGTGACGATGCCGCTTATGCCGCAGGCTATCGACACCTTGACCCTTGAGGACGTTGTCGACCATTACAAGCAGTTCTACGCCGGCCGCACTTTTGTGCGCGTACTCGATGCCGGCCAGCAGCCCAAGACGGCTTCGGTCGTCGGCACCAACGCCGCCCAGATCGGTCTCGCGCTCAACAAGCGCGCGGGCGTTCTGGTGGCTACGGGCGCCATCGACAATCTGTGCAAGGGCGCAGCAGGCCAGGCGGTCCAGTGCGCCAATATCGTCTTTGGTTTTGACGAGCGACGAGGCTTGCCCACAGTGGCGTGCCCGGTGTAGCACATTCGATTGTTAGCGATTTGGTAGTCGGGCATCGAGTGGGGCGCCACTCTTAAGCTGGTCTCATGATTGTGGCTGGCATGGCGCACCAACCGATGCCCATTTTTTGTTTGATATAAGGAGTCATAAAGACGATGAATGCTGAGCAGTTCGATATCAAAATTCGTGCCGTAGAGGGCGGCGTAACGGCGGCAGCCGGCTTTAAGGCGGCGGGAATCCATGCCGGATTCCGCAAGAATCCCGAGCGCCTGGATTACGCGCTCGTCGTGCCCGATAAACCCTGTCCCGGGGCCGGCGTGTTTACGACTAACCGCTTTTGTGCGGCGCCCGTGCAGGTGAGCCGTGCCAACCTGGGCGGCGCCGACAAGGGCTACGGCGTCATTGCCGGCATTTCGGTCAACTCTGGCAATGCCAACGCCGCCACGGGTGAGACCGGTCTTGCCTGCGCGCGCGAGACCTGCAACATCGCCTCGCAGGTCATCGGCTGCGAGCCCCAGCAGATTCTGGTCGCCTCCACGGGCGTAATTGGTCAGATTCTGCCGATTGAAACGTTTGAGACTGCCGTTCCTGCCGCCTACGAGGCGCTCTCCGTCCACGGTGGCGCCGATGCCGCCCGCGCTATCATGACGACCGACACGCACTCCAAGGAGTATGCCGTGTGTTACCGCAGCGAGGCCGCGGGGCACGCAGGCAATGCCTATACGGTGGGCGGTATGTGCAAGGGCTCGGGCATGATCATGCCCAACATGGCAACCATGATCGCGGTCATCACTACCGATGCCCCCGTCGAGCCGGAGGCGCTCCATGCCCTGTTGCTCTCCACCGTCAAACAGACCTTCAACAAGGTAACGGTCGATTCCGACACCTCGACTAACGACACCTGCATCATGCTTGCCTCCGGCGCCGCTGCCGCAGATGCCGAGCCTATTGTCGAGGGCTCTGACGCCTTCGACGAGCTAGCCTTTGCCGTGCATGAGGTGTGCGAGAGCCTGGCGCGCAACATCGCCGCAGATGGCGAGGGCGCATCCAAGCTCGTGACGGTTAACGTCACCGGCGCCGTGAACGACGAGGAGGCCGATATCGCCGCTCGTGCCGTCGCCAACTCGCCGCTCGTCAAGACCTGCATCGCCGGCCACGACTGCAACTGGGGCCGCGTTGCCATGGCGCTCGGCAAGTGCGGCGTGCAGTTTAACCAAGAAGATGTGTCCATCGACATGATGGGTATGCCCGTCTGTCGCGATGGCCTGACGGTCCCCTTCGATGAGGACGAAGCCCTGCGACGTTTTGAGGCGCCCGAGATTGTGATCTCGGCAGACCTGGGCGCAGGGGACGCGGCGACCACCGTGTGGACTTGCGACCTCACGCACGAGTACATTTCCATTAACGGTGACTACCGTTCCTAGACTCCCGATGTGCCGTGCGTCCCGCTGCAATCGCGGGCAACGAGGTACGGCGCGATAGCTATACGAAAGACGAGGCAGACTATGAAGTTCGCACGCGATTGTCGCTCGAGCGAATCCAACGAAGTTACCGCGCAGCTGCTGTTCGAGGCGCTGCCATGGATTAAGAACCTGACCGGTAAGACGGTCGTTATCAAGTATGGCGGTGCCGCCATGGTCGACGAGCAGCTGCGTCGTGACGTGATGAGCGACATCGTCCTGCTCAAGATTATCGGCATGCGCCCTGTTATCGTGCACGGTGGCGGCAAGGCCATCAACGAGGCTCTCAGCCACTACGACATCCCCGTCGAGTTTAAGAACGGCCAGCGCGTGACTACGCCTGCCACCATGGATATCGTGCGCGAGGTGCTGGGCGGCAAAGTCAACCAGGAGCTGGTCGCGGCGCTCAACCACCACGGCAACCTGGCCGTGGGCGTGTCCGGCAGCGACGCCGGTACCCTTATCGCCGAGCCACTCGATCCAGAGCTCGGACGCGTAGGCAAGGTCACGCACGTCAACACCGACTATATCGAGCGTTTGCTCGACAGTGAGTACATTCCCGTTATCGCCACGGTCGCGGCGGGGGAGGACGGTGGCTTCTTCAACATCAACGCCGATCCCGCCGCCGGTGCCGTTGCGGCGGCGCTTCATGCGCATAAGGCGATTTTTTTGACCGATGTCGACGGTCTGTACAAGGACTTTAGCGACAAGGATTCGCTTATCTCCAACCTGACGCTCGACGAGGTCAATGAGATGCTCTACGGCGGCGAGGTCGACAAGGGCATGATCCCCAAGCTGCGCGCCGCCGTCGATGCGCTTACCGCCGGTGTGTTCCGCGCACACATCATCAACGGCACCACGCCGCATTCGCTGCTCTTGGAGCTGCTGACCGATGCCGGCGTCGGTACTGTGATCCACTCCACCGAGACGGCCTACGAGTTCGATACGCATCCGCACCCGCTTTCGACGTTTGCGGCGCGCCTGACCGAGAACCTCGACGAGGTCGAGAAGCTCCAGACGGTCTAGCTGACCCACGGTCGTCGCGTCCCTGCACCCATAGCCCTGCGCCGTACGGCGCCCAACGAAAGGCATCCCATGTCACTTGCAACTCAACAATCGCTCGAATCCCATTACGTTATGCATACCTTTGGTCGCTCTCCGGTAGAGTTTGTCGAAGGCCACGGCATGAAGCTCATCGGTGACGATGGTCGTGAGTATCTCGACTTTCTCGCTGGTATTGGCGTGTGTAGCCTAGGCCACGGTAATCCTGCAGTGCTTTCGGCGCTCGAGGCTCAGACCAAAAAGCTTCTGCACGTGTCTAACTACTTCTACATCGAGCAGCGTGGACAGGCCGCGGCGCTGCTGTCCAAGCTTGCCAACGACGACGTAGATGGTGCGTGCGTTCTGGCCGATGCCATTGCCGCCGGCGATGAGACCACGGCCGCTGCGCTCGGCGCTCCGACGGCGGGCGAGCAGGTGTGGGAGACGTTCTTTGCCAATTCTGGTGCTGAAGCCAACGAGGGCTCGATGAAGCTCGCGCGTCTGTACGCCAAGCGTGCTGGTAACGGCGGCAACCCCATCGTATGCATGCGCGGCGGCTTCCACGGCCGTACGCTCGAGACCATTGCGGCCACCATGCAGGATTGGCTACAGGACAGCTTCCGTCCGCTGCCGGGCGGTTTTGTGGCCTGCACGCCCAACGATGTCGACGAACTGCGCGCAATCTTTAAGCAGCTGGGAAGCGAGGTCTGCGCCGTCATGCTCGAGCCGATTCAGGGTGAGAGCGGTGTGCACCCCATGACCGAGGAGTTTATGGCGGCGGCGCGCGACTTGGCACAC